>NZ_JARJLT010000043.1 GCF_029335315.1 Pseudomonas citronellolis | reverse complement strand
GATTCCTTTTATTTTTTGCTCTGACTCGCCCTTCCCCGAGAGTTCTGGAACGGTGCTATCGGGATAGTGGCTCTTAACTAGCTGCCCATCCGCTCCGAGTCAGACCATACAGATCAAATACCGCCGGCCGACTACCCACGGCTGCATCTAAATCCATGCTGCCCATCCCCAAAGCGCTTGGTAGCGACCTTGCAGAGGTAGCTGGCGCGATGGAACAGACAGGCCAATGCATCTCCATCATCGCGATCCACTCGATACGTAGCGTTATCAGGAATCTCAACCAACCCACTCATCTGATCGAGCTGCAGCCCTAAAGCACTGGCCCAAGCCTCCTGCAATCGACTGATCATGTTGGGGTTCTCCGACTGCAGCTTGCCGACGGAGTAGAACGCATCCCGGTTGAGCAGGATCAGTAGGTGGTAATGAGGGCGCTCCCCTGCCCCAACCTCTCGCGCCCACGCATAGCGAACCTCACATCCATGAGCATGCGGATTACTCTTACGGGCTACCTTTCGGTTGTGCTCAATCTTTTCCTTGAACGAGCCCCAGAACTCTCTGATGACTGCATTTGTGTAGGCGTACTCAGGCAAGTCGATGCCCAGAGGGAGGCGTAGGTCTGCCCTGAAGGCCAGCAGCCTAGGATACTGCCCAAGCGCTAGGCCGATAGTGCTCTTCAAGGTTGCTAGGTATTCGGAAATGAATGGCCCTTTCTCGACCATTACCGGAAGTCCTTCGAAGAAGGGATCAGTGTGGATATGCAGATTGGTGTTCTGAGGATGACGCAGCATGGTTACCACTCTCTGTGTTGAGGTTCATATACTCAGCACGCGTGGTATTTGTTTACGCCGCCCGACTCAGTGACTGAGCTACAGGCTCAGTCCTCGCACATTTCCAGTACACGTACTGGGGTACATAACCTGTCACCATTCTATTCACCAGTAGCACACTAGGTGCCTGTATCCAGCAGGCACAGGATATCTAGATGGATTACTCAGCACATAGGCTGATGCATGGATAGATTAGTGAGTAGATAGATAGGACTGGATAGAAAGATGAGTAGAGACCCAGAGAAGTAAGAGCATATAAAGCATATTACCCACACCGAAAGCCATTACCGCTCCGTTACCTATCAAGGCCCACCATTTCACGAGCGATTCCGGGAAATACTTTTATTAGTCCTGCTCCGGCAAAAAACCATCATGATCCGGCCTGAACCGGATCATGATGGCAATTATGCTCGCGATCGTCATTCGTCAAGATGCCAGCCCTAAGGCCTTATCACGCTCAGCGACTCTGGCGAGAATCCAGTCCTGGATCTCGCTCTCTAGCCAACCAACGCATCGCTCCCCTAAAGACACGGGGGCAGGGAACTCGCTAGCAGCGATGTACTTGTAAACCGTGGATCGGGCAAGGCCAGTAAGATCCATGACCTCTTTCAGGCGGATTATCCTCATGAACGGTTGCTCCTGTGTTCGTCCAGAGGATTGGCAAGCTCAGTAAGAAATAACGTAGCCACGCCTAGCAACGACTTCTGCGGCCGCCAATGTAGCGGCAGTAACTTCATGTTCCAATAATCAACCAGGCGGAGCTGAGCTCAGGTGCACGACCTAGCAGAGGCAATCCAACCCCTTCCCATAGCATCTCGGTGCTGCCGGTAACGCGATGACACGACGATGTGCGCCCTCTCTTCCGCCATCCTCGTCCTCACGTGCGCGAACGCTAGACCATGCCAGCCTCCCTGCCGAGCTAGCGCAAGCGGTGCCATATTCGCGAGGGATGATCTATAGATAGAATCTATTCTGCTTCTAGAATACATCTATAGTGAATCTTAAAAACCTCACTAATCATGCTATATTTCATCTTGAATCCGCACAAAAACCAAGGGGATCATAATGATTCGCATTAATGATAATCTATCGAAGATCCTGGGGAATTACACAGCCGATTCGCGTAGAGACAACTGGTTATGGCTCTACCTCTCGGCCATCCAAGCAGCCCAATACAACTTCTTGTCCCTAGACAAAAGAACTATGCGCGACACCATGGCAAACACCATTTTATCGGCCGAACTCAACATCCATGTAATATTAAATGACGCCAGAAGACTCCTGATTCCAGAAAACCTTATGACATGGATAACAGATAACGAGCGACAGCATGAATGGATCAAATCGAAACTATTAACCAAACATAGTTACAGCAATCTAATTCCAGAAAATCTAAAGGGTCGAGAACACATCCTAGCGCTCATTGACATCTGGAATATCGATTCAAAATCAAGCACCATTGAAAACCTCAAAAGAGACTGGATTGAACAACTAAAAAAGGACAAGCAACTAGACTGGATAAAAGAAGAAGACGAGCGCGAGGCATGTACCTATATCTGGGACTGGATATTTAAGAGCCAGCCCCATCTAATGGGAGGATATACACAACCAATGGACCACCAGAGTGCATTAGCATTCTTTGACTCCGTTCATATGACGGAGCTAGAGAAAAAACTTTGCATCAGTTCAGCCAAAAAAATCTGGCGCCAAAAAATCCGCCGAAACACTCGAAAGGATAGAGATCAGAAAAATTTCAACCTAACTGAAAAAGCCATTAGACGACTTGAAGATTTCAGCAAGAAGTACGAGCTTTCGCAAACCCAAATTATTGAAATATTATTAATGATGGAGGAAGAGAAAGGACTTTACATAGCAGAGAGAATTCGAATCCTGCAAGGAATTGATTCTTAAATAATATTTAAACCCAACCACAACCACTGAACAAACCCCATTAGGGAAACTCCGAACAAGCCTGCACCAATCCGGCAATCGCTTGTTCAATGTGTTTTCAGCGCAGCCGCAGCCAACTGATTCATCCAGAAACCCGGGGTTTGCCCAGGCTTCTGCGTTTTACAGGCGTACCTCTCCCGCATTCGCCAGCAACTGTCGGCGGGCCATCCACAGGTTTGACAGGGCGAACAGCGTGACCAGTTGAGCGGTGTTCTTGGCCAAGCCGCGGAAACGTACCTTGGTGTAGCCGAACTGCCGCTTGATCACCCGGAACGGGTGTTCGACCTTGGCCCGCACCTGCGCCTTGGCCTTCGTGATCTCCTACTTCCTGGCTCCTGAAACCAAGGGACGATCTCTGTCCGAAACCAGCGGGGTCTGACCGCAATTTGGCCCTTGGTGCCGATCCGAGGGTCACAGCTTTGCCTCCCAGCTATGTCTGACGTGCCGGGCGATAAGAAGAATCATGGTTTCACACTCTCCGCTGCAGGACGGAACTTTGCAGCGGATTTTTTTATCTGCTGGGAGGACGACAGCCGCTATTCAGAAGAGTCGGTCACCAGGCTATACCTTGGACACTTCGGCACTCGAGTGTGCATCCTGCCGAGCCCATCTCGGTTGACTACGAAACTGCTTGGTTATGGCCTTGGCGGATAACAGCAAAGCCGGTATCGAGAGCAGACACACCAGTGCCGGCACCAAGGCGACCATCAGCAATATGCAATTTAGAGCGTTCTCAGTCTGCTCCAGCCGTTCAGCTCCCGCTCCTTGCTGAAATCCCGACAGTTGCAGGACCAGACCGCTAAACCCGGCCCCCATGGCCAAGCCGATCTTCTCGCCCCAAATCCACAGACCGGTGAAAGCCCCCTCCTCGGCAATTCCGCTGTCCCTCCGCTGCTGGGCAATGATGTCGGGAACAATTGCAAAGCAGAACAACTGCTGACCGGCATTGGCAACGCCAAACAAGACAATAGCGATCCACAAGCCGACAGAGCCGTACATGATCAGCCATAGAGAGGCCGTAGCGGCCGCATAGAGCACAGTCGCTAGTACGAAGGCCCGGTGCTTGCCAATGCGCCGCGACAACAGTGTCCACCACCAGGTAGTGGCGACCGTCAGCAGGGCCATGCCAGCAAAAATGCTGGGGATGGTGCCTTCCTTGTTACCCAGCCAGTACTTATCGTAAAACGGCAGGAGGGCCGTACTGATACTCACCGAGATCATCTGCACCATGAAGCCCAGCCACAGCCAGGTGAAGGCCCGATTGCGGAAAGGTGCCAACATGTTTCTCGATGGCTGTGCCACTGGCTGATGTGCTGGAATGCCGCCCGTGCCAACTACCGCACCAGCCATGCCAGCAAAGGCAATCAGGCCCACCAAGATTCCCATCTGCGCATAGCCGTGCTCGCCGCCCCCATTGGCCCCCACTAGCCAGGGAGCCAGGCTTCCGGCGAGGACGAAACCGATGGCGAGGAAACCACTGCGCCAAGCAGCAACCCGGGTTCTAGCATGCGGATCGTCAGTGGCCTCAGCGAGCAGGGTCGCGTAGGGAACAGTGAACAGCGAATAGGCTGTGGACGTGAGGGTGTAGAACGCTATCACCCAGGCCAGCGAATAGCGCCAATCCGCGAAACTCGGCGGCGCGAACATCAGGGCGAAGGCAATAAGAAAGGCCAGGCTTCCAATGGCCATCAGGGGGCGGCGGCGTCCCCAGCGGCTGTTCAGGCGGTCGGACCATCGGCCGATCAGCGGATCGCTGACGAGTTCCCATATCTTCGGGATCAGTAGTCCGCCACCGGCCATGCCAGCGGGGATGCCCAGGGTCTCGGTCATGAAGAACAGCAGCAGCACCTGGGGCGTCAGGATAAAGATGGCGGGGCCGAAGCTGCCAAGACCGTAGGCAGGCGCAAAGTACCACGATGGCAAGTGCAGGGAGCGGGACATGTCGTTTCCTTTTGTGTCAGAGCAGCAGGCCTAGCGCCTTGGCACGAGCCACTGCCATCGTCCGGTTGCTGACCTTCAGCTTCGCGTTAATGTGCTTGGCGTGAGTTTTCACGGTATGCAGAGAAAGCGAGAGGATTGTGGCTATCTCGCTATTGGCGTAGCCCTTGGCGATCAGCCCGAGTACTGCCAGCTCCCGCGGACTCAACAGTTCCACCTGGGTAGCTGGCGGAGTGTTCACGGCCTGGGGGGCCTGCAGCCCAAGCTCGTTTTTTTCCGCTGGGAGGCCTGTGAGCAGGTTGTGCTGGCCTTGGCGGAGCGCCATTGCAGCCGCCGAGGCGAGGAATCGCTCCGCCTGGGACATGTCGCCCCTCAGCCGGCGAACTTCACCCAGTGCGTACAAGGCCTGGCAGACGATGACCTCGAAAGCATTGCCCTTTGCCCAATCCAGCACCGCGTCAAGCAGTTGGCCGGCCTCGCCGAGCGCCCCTCGGGAACACAGGGCCTCGGCCTGTAGAAAGCCCATCAGGGCATGTAACTCAGGGAAGGAACTAGGTGGAGACAAGGCCAGTTCGCCCTCGTACTGCTCGCGCAGACGAGACAGCAGTTGGTTGGCCGAGCCGTGGTGCTGGCTCCTTAGCCAGACTCTGGCCGTACCGACGCTCAGGACGCTTCGATAGAGTATCTCGGCGACATTCCAGGAATGCATCAACCTCTGTGCATCCGTCAGACGCTGCTGTGCGGAAACGAAATCGCCGCTGTTTGCGTCGAGCTGCGCAAGCAATGCATGGGCGTAGAAGGCTACCGGGCTGCGGATCTCTTGAGTGAGAAGCAGCCCCTCTTCCAGGGTATGGCGAGCCTGCTGCTCCTGGCCTGTCAGTATCAGTAGCCAGCCTCGGCGGATCAGCTCTCCTCCCTGCAACAACGCTGAGCCTGCCCCCTGAGCCAAAAGCTGAGCGAGTTGATCGAGTACCCGCAGGGCCTGGGGTAGGTTGCCGGCCAGTTCCTCGATCTGGGCCTGGTCCAGCATCAGCAGGCACTCGAAGAGTGCTTCGCCCTTGCGGCGGGATAGCTCCAGACCTTGATGCTGCAGACGCTTCGCCGTTTCTATGTCGCCCACGGCCAGGCTGGCGCGGGTCAGGCAAGAAAAGCACAGGATCATCTGTGCCCAGAGTCCGCTTTGCGCCAGGCCGTCAAGAGCCTGGAAGCCGAGTTCCCGCGCCCTCTGCGCCTGTCCCTGGTGGAGGGCCAGCTCAGCGTCCAGGGCTAGGCGCAGGTCGCTACGTTCGTCTTCGTCAATGAGCCGTATGGTGCATTCGGCCTGCTCCAGCCGCCCACCAAGCAGCAGGGCTCTGGCGACGATCTCCAGGGCCTGCGGATGCTGTTCGATCCAGGTGGAGCCAAGTTGATCGATGCCCTCCAGGAGGTAGTTCAGGTTCTGTCCGGCGTACAGGTCTCGCGCCGAGATCTGTCCAACGGAGACCAGCGCGCGAGCGGTGTCCTGGATGGCCAAGGCATAACGAAACGCTTCGACGTGCAGTCCTGCCAGTTGCAGCCAGTTGCAGGCGGCTAGCAAGGGCTCGTTCTGATCTGGATAGCGCTCCAGGAGGAGCCGTTTGAGCGGAGTGAATAGCGAGAAGCGATCCTGGGTTCCGGGCAGGCGGCGCAGGAAGGCCTGCTGCCCCAACAACTTGCGCAAGGCCAGAGGATCGTTGGCAAGAAACGCACAGAGAGGGGCATCGACGAAGGGGGCATGGGCAATGCTCGGCATGAGCGAGAACATCTCCGCCGGCAAGCATTCAAGCACTTCGTGGTCGAGATATTCCTGCACCAGCGGGTTACGGTGCAGTTGGCCGTTGGCCCTTCGACCGGATGATTGCAGGGACAGCAGATACAAACGTGTACCTGCAATCCAGCCATCGCTCTGCCGATGCAGATCCGCCCCGGAAACTTCCCGGCCCACGGCAAGTTGGCGGAGTAAAAGCTCCATCTCGTTTGCGGTCATCGCCAGCTCTTCTCCTTCCAGCAGGAGAAGGTCGCCGGCCAGCAGCCACTTGCCGATTTTCCAAGAGGGGCGATGGCGGCTACAAATCAACCACTGGAGAGTGGCGGGACAATGTACGAACAGGTTTTCAAGCCATTGGTCGGTGGCTTTGTTCGGGCAGTAGCCATCCAGCACGATGAGTCCTTGTTGCTGACGCTTCAACGCGTCCTCGACTGTCTCGGTGGAATCGCTGTGTAGATTGAGCAACTCAGCGACCCGGGCGCCGAGCTGCTCAACGCTACTTTCCGCGCCGTGCAATTCGATCCAGAGCAATGGATTGAAGGCGGTACGTTCGGCGAACTGGCGAGCCAGTTCGCTCTTGCCGAACCCGGCTGGAGCCAGCAGCAGGCGGATGCGCCGCCCGCTGGCAAGTTTTTCCAGTAAACGGGGACGCACGATCAGGCCGGTTTCCTTCGGTACTTCATCAGCCTTGGTCACGTCCCCTCCTCTCGCCAGTATCAATGGGCGAATGTCACGCTCAGACCACAGTCCCGCCCTTCGGCGAAACCATCCAGCAAGGCGAAGAATGCATCTGCATCCACCGCCTGCTCCGGGGCAAATACCCCGGCCCCCTTGATAGCCCCCTGCCGCAGCAATGGCAGGAACAGCGCATGGGGAATCCCGGTGACAGCGTTCATGCCACCACCCGGCACGCGTTTCAAGCGAGCGCCTGCGCGAGCCGGACGACCATCCTTGAGACCAGCGGCGAAGGCTAGTATGCCCGGGGCATCGGGGGCTTCGTTTTCCTGCAGGCGCTGCCGACGTTTTTCTCGACCACCGTCGCTCGTCAGCAAGGCGGCGGCCTGCTCCAGACTCATCGCACCGGCACGAACCTGATCGGCTAATTGGCGCAAGTCGTCGATGATCTCGTCGACGCCGAGCATGCCATTCAGGCAATTGCGCAGACCGGGGTAGTGGCGAGGCAGCGTCACTGCTTCGGGATGGCCGATGGACCAGATGTCCAGCTCGCCATGGCCAGGGTAATCAATGCGGCAGTGCTCCAGAGGCAGGCGCTCTTCGACTGCGCCATTGCGTACCAACGGGATCTTCTCCGTCAGGCAGTGGACCAGATGGACAGCGGCGGCATCTGTATTCGACTCGCCCTCGTCGAAGAACCCATCGTCTTCGTTATGGGCGTTGGACAGACGCCACGCCGAATAGAGCTCATGCACCTCGTCCAGTTGCTCTGCCGCCTTGACCGCCAGCAAGTTGGCGATACCGGGACTGGCGCCGAGACCGATGACTGCGGTGACGCCCTTGCTCTGGGCCTCCTCATGGAGGCCGATCATGTCCAGGGTCGGTTCCCAGTCGTCGCAGATATCGCAATAGTGTTTGCCTTCGGCAATGGCGGCACGGAGCACCGGCAAGCCGAAGCGGAAGAAGGGACCCGATGAGTTGAGCACTACGTCGCACTGACGGATAGCCTGGCGCAGGCTCTCTTCGTCGGTAATATCCAGCGAGATCGCACTGATGCGTGGGTCATCCAGAGAACGTGCAAAGCGCGCTGCCCTCTCGTAGTCGATCCCGGCCAGTACGATTTTCTCTACGAATTGAAACCCCAGAGCGGTACGGGCGGTGGTCCTTCCCATGCCGCCGCCACCACCGATTGATAAGACCTTCATTGGCTTCTCCTGCCTGTTTGCGATTGATTTTTCTGCTGGGCCGAGGCCCTTAACCCCGCCTCAGCGCACGCCACTCTTACGTAACGCCGAGGGCGTGAAATCGCTCATCTGGGCCTTGAAGCCATATTCGAAACTGCGCACTTCCTCGTTCTTCATGCCGAGTGCGAGGTAACGTCCAGCCTGCAAGTCGTACAACGCTTCAAGGGTGTAGCCCATGGTCTGGTGGTCGAAATACTGCTGGGCATGCCCTTCGCCGACTCGCCAAAGTTGGCCACGTCCGTCGTAATGGTCGGCCAGGGCGATCTGCCAGCTATCCTCGTCGACATAGAACACACGCTTGGCGTAGATGTTGCGTTGTCCCTCCTTGAGGGTCGCCTCGACGACCCAGACCCGGTGAAGCTCATAACGAGTCAGGTCCTGATTGATATGACCCGCCTTGATGATCTGGTCGTACTTGAGCTTGGGTGAGTCCAGTTCGTAGCTGTTGTAAGGGATATACACCTCGCGCTTGCCCAGCAACTTCCAGTCGTAGCGATCCATCGCTCCACCAAACATGTCGAAGTTGTCGGTGGTGCGCAGCCCATCGGCGGCAGTGCCCGGCCCGTCGTAGGCGACCTGGGGGGCACGTCGCACGCGTCGTTGGCCAGCGTTGTAGACCCAGGCCAAACGCGGCTCCTTCACCTGGTCGAGGGTCTCGTACACCAGCAGTACGTTTCCTGCCATGCGCGCCGGCGCGGTGACCCGCTGTTTGAACAGTTGCAACAGATTGCGCGCACGCTCCGGCTCGAGGCCCTCCACCTGGGCTGGCTCGACAATTTCCTCTTCGAAATGCACGGGGGTGAAATCCCCGTTCACCTGGGGCGTGACCTGGGTGATCCAGCGCCGGAAGTTGCCGCCGTGATACCGGGCCTCATGGTTCCAGATCACCTCGGCACCGGTTTTAGGGATCGGGAAGGGGTAATAGCTGGTCGTGAAGTTCTCGATGCTCAGGCCATCCGCCCCCAGCTTGACGACCTTGGCATTGGTTGCCGCAGCCTCGTACAGGCGCTCGGGCAAGGCCATCGTGCGATGAGTCGGGTAGACCGGCAGCCGATAGGTTTCCGGATAGCGGCGCAACATTGCCATCTGCCCCTCGCTCAGATGCGTTCGGTACTGCTCGGCATTCTGCGCAGTGATCACGAAGAGTGGCTTTTCACCTGCGAAAGGGTTGGACAGGAAACCCTTGCTGTCGACACTCGCCGCATTGGTCGGCAACCCACCGGTCCAGGCTGGGATAGTGCCTTCCTTGTTGCCAGCCTTTTCAGCACCCAGGGGCGTAAGACCGGTGAAGTCGGCTGCCATCAGGTTCGAGCAGCCAAAGGCCAGAGCGCAGGCCGAAAACCACAAATGCACTTTCATGGCGTTTATCCTTGAATTAGAAACTTGCGCTGAAGCTGGCGGCGACATAGTCGCGGTCGGTGGTCGGGTTGTAGCTGCCACCGAAGAAGTCGGTATAGGAAAGCGAGGCGTTGTAGCGGTTTCGGTAACTGGCATTGAGCGCCAGGTACACCGACTTGGCCCCCTCGTTGAAGTTGGGACCATAGCCGTCCACATCATGGGACCAGGCGATTTCAGGGGTGAGGTTTATACCGGCCAGGACGTTGCTGTATTCGAGGCTTCCGTCCAGGCGATAGCCCCAGGAACTACGGGTGTAGAAACCATGGCCATTGCATTCACGCGGGTTATCGGTGTTCAGCAGGTTCTCGCACAGGCCCGGTACGCCGACTTCACCGTAGCCATAGATGGAATCACGCCCGAAACGCAGCTCACCCGGTCCGCTCTTGAGGCCGTTGATCCGGTTGTAGGCCACTTCGCCCAGGAGGGTCAGGCGATCGGCACCAGCAACCTGATCGATGAAGTGGATCGCCGCCAGTTGAACCTGGCTAACCGGCATGCGCTTGTAGCCTGCCATGTAGGCGCCGGGGTGCAGCGGACCGTTCTGGATGACCTCGGGGCTGACAGGTTGCCCCACGCCACCCCAGGCGGGCGGCAGACCGGTGACGGAGTCCAGCCCCAGAGCAGCGAAAGTCAGGTCGGTGCTGTTGAGCTGCAACGGCATGTTCGGGCGATAGCTGAACTCGCCGGAAACCGATGTACTGCCCAGCGTGGTCTGGAAGCTCAGGCCATATAGGCGCATGTCCTCGGGGTATTCGATGAGGTAGCCAGCCTTGGGGGAGTTGCCGACCAGATTGGGATCGAAGCGAGGATCGCTGGGATCCAGCACTGAGCTGTTGACCATGCTGTACACCGGCATCCGGCTGTGCAGATTCATGGCATAGAGGCCAACTTCGGTATCGTTCAGTTGGGGAACGAACCAGCGCAGGGCCAACCCATACTGCCCACCATCCCGGGCATCCCGGTCCTTCAGGCGAGGCACCACCTGGTTGCCCGAATTGTTCGGGTTGTAGTCACTGCCAGATATCACGTTGCGGTCGGTGCAGCCATCGGCGACCACATCAGTGCCTGAAAAGAAGGTGCCGCAGTTGTCGACGACCGTCTTGTCCCACTGGAGTTGATAGAAGGCCTCCATGGACAGGTTGCTGGCCAAATCTTGGCCGATATAGAACATGTTGACTGGAATGAGGCCCTCCTTGATTTCCGCTCCAGGGCGGCGGAAGGCAGCCACATCAATTGGGTTGATCTGATTGACGCCCCGGATGAACAGGTTCTCCCCCCAACTGACTACCTGTTTGCCCAGGCGCACAGTGCCCGGTAGGTCGCCGATCTGGTAACCGGTGTAAACGAAGGCATCAAGAAACTCCGCGCCAGACGCCTTGGCGCTGCGGTCACGGCCACTGTCGTCGATGTCGTAGAGTCGCTGGTGGCCGTCCTTCAGCTCGAAGTCGTACCAGTACTTACCGCGCAGGAATACGCCGGAGTCGCCGTACTTGAGTTCGAGGTCGTGAACTCCCTTGAAAATATTGGAGATCACATCGCCCTTCTTGAAGTTGAGCCGCCCATCGTCCGAGGACAGGGTCGATGCCGTGCCGCCGTTACCGACGCCGACGAAGTCCCGGTCCGGATCGCGCACGGCCCAACTGGTGCCGATGGAGAGGGTACTGTCGAAACTCCCCTGGATCTCCCCGATATTGAAACTCAGAGCCTGGGCCTGTGAGGCCAGGGTCAGGGATATCAGCGGCAGCAGTATGGGTTGCCGCCCTTTCGCTTTTATTGTTTTTGATTTCATAGCGCCTCCGATGAAGGGGATGTCCCTTCGGAGGCCGCAGATTCGCAGTCATGACCTGGCTCGGAGAATGACTCTTAGAGGGTATTCATCACTACCTCCGGCTCGATTGCATGGGGTCTTTGACAGTGCTTTTAGTAACGGCGCCCCGTTTCTGACTGAGTGGACGGAGATTTGGAATGGGATAGCGCACGGGCTGGCCAAATTGGAGGAAGAGACGATGGACCGACCACTACGACGACACAGGGAATGATCTGTGCACCTACCCTCGCTACATTTGGTGGTTATACCGCGCCATTTTCAGCATGAAGTAGACGTAATCCAGTTTCTCTTCAGTCGGCTCATCATCGCGCAGCCAACGCACCTTGATGCCGAGGTACTGCGCCCATTCAATACCCTTCTTGAAGCCACGCCGGTCATCATTTTTAGCCGAAACTTCGACGTATTGGTTCACCAATTTGTATTGGTTTTTGCCTGCCCGGTACTTGGCATTTTCAAAGGCCTTATGGAAGTGCGGCAAAGCAACCTCGAACTCCTCCCGACGGTAGTGGTAGACCCCACGCAACCAAGGCTCCATCCAGCACAGCTGCTCATCCAGCCCATAGGCCGCTACCTGGGAGGCGTACTCGTCAATTTGGTCTAATCGAGTAGCTACGTCCTTCTTAAGCCAAAACCCCTGATTCAGCAGCTCGGCAAAGCCATGGGGTGGAAGGAAGGCTGACTGCCGCTGGATCCGATCCAGAAGGGAGCAGACAGGAAAAAGACCATACCTACTCTTGAGCGCAGCGAGCACATCATCCCGTATTGGTGCCCCTGGATGAGCATTCTTGAGTTGCTGCACAGTGTCGGCGACTGCAGCCAATTTGCTGTCGAAGAATGCCCAGTAGTGGCTACAGGCGTTAAGCCACACAAACAGGGCCGACTCAGGGGAATCCTGTCGCTGCATCACCGGCGCAAACTCGGCCTTGAATTCGTTGACGTCATCGGCAATCCACAAGGCGTACTCGCGGAATTGTTGGCAGACATCGGCGAGATACTGATGGTTGTAAGCGCCGGTAATCTCCCTTGCGATGTAGCTCGACACCCGAGCAACCATCAATGCCACGAGGATGCTGGCCTGAAGCTCTTTGGGTACATCTCGCCCGCTATCAGCCAGCGCGGCGAAGGATTCTTCGAAGTTTTTAAACAGGGCAGGAAGCGCCGGAAGCCTTGCACCTCGCGTCCACTTGATGGCGTTGTCGAGATTCTGCTGAAGCTTGTTGTCATCGCTTCGCGGATTCTTACATGGGTAATGAAATTGCGTCTGTGAGAGATCACAGCGCCCATAGGCCCAACGCATGACCTTTTCCAGAGGCAATACCAGCCGCCCATTCTCTGAGACTGTCGGCAGGTACCAGAAAGTGTCTTCAGGCGTGTCGAGACTCAGGTCTGCAAGTCGGTGCTCGAGCAGGCTCTGATTCAGCGACACGACAAGCAAGGGGACTGCTTTGGTCGAAATGAAGTATCGGAGGGTTTCCGCCTTGCTGAGGTAGGTACCCTCTTCGCGGACCAGCCGGCTATATGCCTCCAGAAGTTCGTCGAGCGGCTCCCCTATGGCGCTCATGATCCGTTTGCTGGGTAAGTACGCTGTCAGGATACTGCTGAGCGTCTTAATCACTTGCTCGAAATTCGAAAGCAGCCCACCTTCTTCTTTGGCCAGTCTCGCCAACTGCTTTTGGATGGTCTTTTTCTGCGTCTCGTCGATGTCATCATGGCTGGCTTCCTTGCGGGGAAGCACGCCGAATGCATCGTAGGCCAGCTTGACCAACTCACCTTGAGTGGCGAAGCAAACATCTGTACTCATCTGAAATCCTTGATACCCCCGGTCAATGACCGGGGGCACGCGTCCCTAGCGCTGGTTAGGGTTGAGCTGTTTACCGCGATTGCCATGAACATGGGCATTAGTCGGGTTGGTACCCGACGTGCCGCGATTACTGTTCAAGGCATTCGCTCTGTCGTTCTGCTGTTGGCGCTGCTGGCTGGAAGAAGTGTGTTGATTGGACATGATTGTCTCCTGCTGGGTGGTAAGGAAATCGCATCCTAGCCACCCGGACTCACACGGTATCTAGGCTTTTTGGAGACGAACTTTCAGCCATCTGCCAACTGATATACGCAAGGCTCTATATCACCGCAGGCATGCCAAGCCATTGCCGTCCGAGCGCTAACAGATACCTCGCCAGAGCTCATCGGACTCGACAACAGCTATAAATCGGCCAGCAGTAAACCCGACAGGGAACAATGAATCCCGACCTTCCTCGTCAAACTGATTTATCGGCCGGAAAAGATGCTTCTCGTCACGCAGAATAACCTCCAGTGCCTCACGGGATACCACTCTGAACCCATCGACTGACTGCCCATCGAACTCAATGGAGGTATCGACAATCCAGGCCCGCAGATTCGCCTCAGGATGCTGACCGTGGTAGCCCAATATGAGGCGCAGATCTTGATCCGCCGCCAACGCCCTCGCCACCGCAATCCGCTTGCGCCGTAACTGCCAGGCAGCCTTACGTAAGGTGTTGGTGCGATGCAGCCAGACCTCATGGGTGGTCGAACGGATGTACCCCGACTTGACCTCCATAAGCAGCAAAACGCCATCCCGATGACAGATCAAATCCACTTCACCGGCATCGTCCTCTTCTGTCACAGGCGGCCGATAACCCACCTCAACGGCAAAGCCTCGTTGCCGAAGACTATCGGCCAACGCCAGCTCCACACGCTGAGTTTCTGCCTGCACATCGGCTCTGCGGGCATTCACACGCCGCAGGTTATTAATGGCTGCCGTCAAGTTGTTCTGCTGCGCGCCGACCCAAGGAAACTGAAAGCTGTAGCGGCCCACTTTGTAGAAGGGCTGCTCGTACAGACGCGGTGCAGGAATCCCCGGCTGCTGCTTCAGTTGCTGAGATAGCGCCTTGAGGTCACTGGTCCAGAACTTGAGGATTGCCTTGGCTGAATTGGCGCTGCCTTGCGGGTGTTCCTCGCTGACCGTCCAGCCTTTAATCCTGCGGATCTTTTCTTCCTCTTCGGACCAGGTCATCGGGAACCTGTTTTCCCCCGACAGCATGCCATCCATGGCCAAACGGCCAAGCGCATCGGCAAGCACGCCCGACTCGCGAAGGTAGTCCTGGAATGGCTGGATGAATTGGCTCTGAAAGAAAACCGAGTTCAGCTCGCTCGCCAGCAACACGTGGTGAAGCTGAACCTGGACACCATCACTGAGCGAGAGCCGATCCCCCAGGCCGTAAATCTGCTGCAATTGCAACTCGCTGCGAAGCGCCTTGATATAGGCCAACTGATTCAGCTCATGGTTCTCAGGCGAGCCAATAATTTGTTCGGCCATACCGGAGTCGACGAATGCCTGCACGGCACGGCTCATCCAGTAGCGCCAAATAAGATCGCTCTTGCGCCCGGTTCGCTGCCACCGCTCGGTTCCCGCCTCCGACTGGTTATAGATAACCGACTCACCCGGTTTTAGCTGGTAACGGCACTCAGGATCGAAGCAGAACCAATCAATCGAGCCCTCGTAGTCGATCCGCTCTTGGGTTGCCGCAATCAGAACGGCCAGCCATTCGAGGTTTTCACCGCATGTAGCTACATCAGCGGTGGACGTTCCAGGGAAAATAATCGGTGACAGATGACACTTCAGCGACTGCCAGAGCCGTGACTCGCTCAGGCGGAGATCCTCTTCCGGACAAGTCTGGAGTTTCCTCAAGATAATGCGGTTATGGACCTTCCATTGCTGACCGGAGCGATCATCGGGGGCATCTTCGGCAAATGCCTGATAGGCCAGCACGCTCAGGTAGGAAAACAGCTCCAGCAGGGATAAGTGTTCCAGCTGTTTTTCAGCGTTGGCAATCAACTCATCAAAAGGCTTGAGCTGATCAAGCAAGCGCTCACAGACACCGAAGAATACTTGCCACTCATCCCCTGTGAGCGCCACACGCAGCGCAAGCCATAGCGGCGAAGCAGTACGCTCAAACAGCTTCGAGTAGCGGATTGCCCATCTGAGGGTGTCTGGGACATGGCTGGCCAACTCAAGCAGTAGCTCGACACCGACCGCATTATCGAAGTGCAGCACCCGACTCAGGGCAAGGCTCGCCAACTCGGATTGAGTGACCGCCTCCACATCACGCCAAAACAGTGCTGAAGCCAAGCCGGTCGCACGGTCAAGTGCAGAGAGATTTTTACCTGCGGGCCGTTGATCCAGGAAATGATGCAGGCTCTCATCAAGAGCACGCCCCTTGCTGAGTTCCGGCTGATTCCTTTCATATACCGACTGGTAATGCTGTCGGCATCGCGATCCTTTTTCTGTCATCCCGAAGCACTCACACCAGCCTTAGACTCCTGGCCCGAGCCTAAACCATCGGCCGGCTACGACTCTACAAGCAACGCGCTAGCGCCCAGCACGCTGACAGCCCATCGACGATTCACAGCGAGAGCTTGGACTACCAACCCGCACTGCACTGCCTAGATTCGATTGAGGCAACCGTAGACGTAGATTTTCAGCAGGACGGTAAGCTGGTACGCAGCACAGTCAAGCTCATTTCCGTGCAGACTCGGGACAGCGTTTTGCTCAGGAAGTGCATCGCCCCCATCCAATGCTTGAGAGTGCCAACTCACCATCAAAAGAAGGGAGATAGCATTTCAAAATCTCGGGTGGGGCAAAAAGTGGGGCAAAATTCGGGAAGGCTACAAAAGCATCAGGCATAAAAAAATCCAGTCACCGCTAAGTGACTGGATTCTCTAGGGATTTTTGGTCGGGACGGAGTGATTCGAACACTCGACCCCTTGCACCCCATGCAAGTGCGCTACCAGGCTGCGCTACGCCCCGACGTTGCCATCCGGTTACCCGGTTGGCGGATCGCACTATACCGTAAGGTTTTCTTTCGGCAAAGCACTTTTTTCATTTTTTTCAGCTACTTGCGCAGCACGTGAAGCACGTCTTCCAGCTCCGCAATCATCTGGCGGATGAGTTGCTTGTACTGGGTGATGTCTTCGCGGGCTTCGTCGCCGGAGAGGCGCTGGCGCGCCCCGCCGATGGTGAAGCCCTGGTCGTAGAGCAGCGCGCGGATCTGGCGGATCATCAGCACGTCCTGTCGCTGATAGTACCGTCGGTTGCCGCGGCGCTTGACCGGGTTGAGTTGCGGGAATTCCTGCTCCCAGTACCGCAGCACGTGCGGTTTCACTGCGCACAGGTCGCTTACTTCACCGATGGTGAAGTAGCGTTTACCCGGGATAGTGGGCAGTTCGTCGTTATGACTTGGTTCCAGCATAAGCCTCAACCCTGGCTTTCAGTTTCTGGCCTGGACGAAAGGTGACGACGCGGCGGGCCGTAATCGGGATTTCCTCTCCCGTCTTCGGGTTGCGTCCCGGGCGCTGGCGTTTGTCGCGCAGGTCGAAATTGCCGAAACCGGACAGTTTCACCTGCTCGTTGTGCTCCAGCGCCTGGCGGATCTCTTCGAAGAAGAGCTCCACCAGTTCCTTGGCTTCCCGCTTATTCAGGCCCAGCTCTTCATACAGACGTTCGGCAATCTCAGCTTTCGTCAGAGCCCCCATACGCTACTTCCTTAACGTGGCGTTGAACCTTTGCTCCAGCGAGGCGACGATTTTTTGCGTAGTCGCGTTCACCTCGTCATCGTTAAGAGTGCGTGATGGATGCTGCCAGGTCAAGCCAACGGCCAAGCTTTTTCCAAGCGGATCAATACCTTTACCCTGATAGACATCAAACAGCCTGAGGTCGGTGAGGAACTCGCCGGCCTCTTCGCGGATGGTTGCCAGGATGGATTCCGCCGGAATGTCGCGGTTGACCACCAGGGCCAGGTCGCGGCGCACCTCGGGGAAGCGCGACAGTTCGCTGAACTTCGGCAGGCGGCCGCGCACCAGTTCGCTCAGTACCAGCTCGAACAGGTAGACCGGGCGATCCAGGTCCAGGGCCTTGGCCAGCTCCGGGTGCAGGGCGCCGACGTAGCCCACCAGTTCGCCGTCGCGTTCGACGCGGGCGGTCTGGCCCGGGTGCAGCGCCGGGTGTTCACCCGGGACGAAGCGGAACGCGTCGGCGGCGCTGGCGCTGGCCAGCAGCGCCTCGACGTCGGCCTTGATGTCGAAGAAGTCGACGCCGTCACGACCGTTGTTCCAGCCTTCAGGATCACGGCTGCCGCAGATGACGCCGGCCAGCATGTTTTCCTGCTTCAGGTTCTCGAGCTGGCCGACGAAGCGCAGGCCGCTTTCGAACAGACGCACGCGGGTCTGCTGGCGGTTCAGGTTGTGCTGCACCGCCTTGACCAGGCCCGGCCACAGCGAGGCGCGCATGGCGGCCATGTCGGCGGAGATCGGGTTGGCCAGGGTCAGCGGCTTGACGCCCGGGCTGAACAGTTCGAACAGCTTGGGGTCGATGAAGCTGTAGGTGATGGCTTCCTGGTAGTCGCGGGCGACCAGCAGGCGGCGCAGCGCCGGCAGCTCGGCCTGGGTCTCCGACTTGTTGTTCGGCGCCAGGCGCGCTTGCGGGTAACGTACCGGCAGGCGGTTGTAGCCGTACAGGCGGCCCAGTTCTTCGATCAGGTCGACTTCCAGGGACACGTCGAAGCGATGGCTGGGCACACCAACCTTCCAGCGGCCTTCGCCGTCGGCCTGAACCTGGAACTCCAGGGCGCTGAGAAGGCGCTCGATTTCCGCGGCGTCCATCTTCATGCCGAGCATCTGCTCGACGCGCTCGGCGCGCAGCACGACAGGCTCGACCTTGGGCAGGTGGGCTTCGCTGACCTGCTCGACCACCGGACCGGCTTCGCCGCCGACGATCTGCAGCAGCAGCTCGGTGGCGCGCTCCATGGCGCGGCGGGCCAGCTGGAAGTCCACGCCACGCTCGTAGCGGTGCGAGGCGTCGGTGTGCAGGCCATAGGAACGGGCCTTGCCGGCGACGGCGATGTTGTCGAAGAAGGCGCTTTCCAGGAACAGGTCGCGGGTCTTCTCGCTGACGCCGCTGTGCTCGCCACCCATCACGCCGGCCATGGCCAGGGCGCGTTCATGGTCGGCGATCACCAGGGTGTCGGCGCGCAGCGCGACTTCCTGGCCGTCCAGCAGGACCAGCTTCTCGCCCTCCTCCGCCATGCGCACGCGGATGCCACCCTTGATCTCGTCGAGGTCGAAGGCGTGCATCGGCTGGCCCAGCTCGAGCATCACGTAGTTGGTGATGTCCACCGCGGCGTCGATGCTGCGGATATCGGAACGGCGCAGGCGCTCGACCATCCACAGCGGGGTCGGCTTGCTCAGGTCGACATTGCGGATGACGCGGCCCAGGTAGCGCGGGCAGGCATTCGGCGCCAGCAGCTCGATGGAGCGCACTTCATCGAGAGCGGGGGCAACCGATTTCACCTCGACGGAGGTGACCGGAACGTCGTACAGCGCACCGACTTCACGGGCCAGGCCAGTGAGGGACAGGCAGTCGCCGCGGTTCGGGGTCAGGCCAATCTCGATCGAGGCGTCATCCAGGCTCAGGTAGTCGCGAATGCTCGCGCCCACCGGGGCGTCGGCGGCCAGTTCCATCAGGCCGGCGTTCTCTTCACTGATTTCCAGCTCTTTGGCCGAGCACAGCATGCCGTTGGACTCGACGCCACGCAGCTTGGCCTTCTTGATCTTGAAGTCGCCCGGCAGCTCGGCGCCGATCATGGCGAACGGGATCTTCAGGCCCGGGCGCACGTTGGGCGCGCCGCAGACGACCTGGAAGGTCTCGCTGCCGTTGCTGACCTGGCAGACGCGCAGCTTGTCGGCGTCCGGATGTTGTTCGGTGCTCAGCACCTCGCCCACCACTACGCCACTGAAGACGCCGGCGACGGGGATCACGGCGTCGACCTCGAGGCCAGCCATGGACAGACGAGCCACCAGCTCGTCACGGGAGACCTGCGGATTCACCCAGCTCCGCAGCCATTGTTCACTGAATTTCATCCTGCTCTCCTAAGAATTCGTTGACGTCGTGCGCGGCCTAGCGGAATTGCCCGAGGAAGCGCAGGTCGTTGTCGAAGAACAGGCGCAAGTCGTTGACGCCGTAGCGCAGCATGGCCAGGCGTTCGATGCCCATGCCGAAGGCGAAGCCCTGGTATTTCTCCGGGTCGATGCCGGACATGCGCAGCACGCTCGGGTGCACCATGCCGCAGCCCATCACTTCCAGCCAGCCGGTCTGCTTGCACACGCGGCAGCCTTTGCCGCTGCACAGCACGCACTGGATGTCGACTTCGGCCGACGGCTCGGTGAAGGGGAAGAACGACGGACGGAAGCGCACCGAGAATTCCTTCTCGAAGAAGGCGCGCAGGAACTCTTCGATGGTGCCCTTCAGGTCGGCGAAGCTGACGTCTTCGTCGATCAGCAGGCCTTCGATCTGGTGGAACATCGGCGAGTGGGTCAGGTCGGAGTCGCAGCGGTACACACGGCCGGGGCAGACGATGCGGATCGGCGGGCGCTGGCTCTCCATGGTACGCACCTGCACCGGCGAGGTGTGGGTACGCAGCAGCATGTTCGCGTTGAAATAGAAGGTGTCGTGCATCGCCCGCGCCGGGTGGTGGCCGGGGATGTTGAGCGCTTCGAAGTTGTGGTAGTCGTCTTCGACTTCCGGCCCCTCGGCCACTTCATAGCCGATGCGGGTGAAGCACTGTTCGATGCGCTCCTTGGTACGGGTGACCGGGTGCAGGCCACCGGAGGACTGGCCACGGCCCGGCAGGGTCACGTCGACGCGCTCCGCGGCGAGCTTGGCCGCCAGTGCGGCGCCTTCCAGGTCGGTCTTGCGGGCGTTCAGCGCCTCTTGCACCTTTTCCTTGGCGACGTTGATCAGCGCACCCACCTTGGGGCGCTCCTCGGCCGGCAGGTCGCCCAGGGTCTTCATCACCTGGGTCAGCTCGCCTTTCTTGCCAAGGTAGTGAACCCGGATCTGCTCCAGGGCGTTGACGTCTTCGGTGTTTCGCACGGCGTCCAGGGCCTGCGAAACCAGCGCGTCCAGGTTTTCCATGTACCAACTCCAGATACAAAATAGGGGAAGAGCGGTAAGGCTCTTCCCCTATCGGTGACGTTACGTCCGGACCGAGATCCGGTAACTGTCGTGGGGCTTAAGCCAGGCTGGCCTTCGCTTTCTCGACAATCGCGGTAAACGCCGCTTTTTCGTTCACAGCCAGATCGGCCAGGACCTTACGGTCGATCTCGATGGCCGCCTTTTTCAGGCCGGCGATCAGACGGCTGTAGGACAGACCGTTCTGACGAGCACCAGCGTTGATACGGGCGATCCACAGGGCGCGGAACTGACGCTTGCGCTGACGACGGTCGCGGTAGGCGTATTGGCCTGCCTTGATCACCGCCTGCTTGGCGACGCGGAACACGCGGGAACGCGCGCCGTAGTAGCCTTTGGCGAGCTTCAGAATCTTCTTGTGACGACGACGGGCAATCACGCCACGCTTAACACGAGCCATTTACTTATCCTCTACCAGAAATCAACGCAGACGCAGGGAGCGTGCTACACGGCGAACGTCGGAAGCAGCGAGCAGCGAGGTGCCGCGCAGCTGACGCTTACGCTTGGTGGACATTTTGGTCAGGATGTGGCTCTTGAAAGCGTGCTTGTGCTTGATGCCACCAGCAGTCACTTTGAAGCGCTTCTTGGCGCCACTCTTGGTTTTCATCTTTGGCATGTTTGGTACTCCGCATTCGTTAACAACTGATAACCATCAGGCCTGCCAGTGCCCGGGAGGTTATTTACGCTTCTTGGGAGCGATGACCATCATCAGCTGGCGTCCTTCCAGCTTAGGATGCTGTTCCACGGTGCCGTATTCGGCGAGGTCGTTTTCGACCCGCTTCAACAGCTCCATGCCCAGTTCCTGGTGAGCCATCTCACGGCCACGGAATCGCAAGGATACCTTGGCCTTGTCCCCTTCACTTAGGAAACGTACCAGGTTGCGTAGTTTTACCTGGTAATCCCCATCTTCCGTCCCTGGACGAAACTTGATTTCTTTGATCTGTTGCTGGTGCTGGTTCTTCTTCGCTGCAGCCGCCTGCTTCTTCTTCTCGAACAGGTGCTTGCCGTAATCCATGATGCGGCAGACAGGAGGCACCGCATCAGCAGAGATTTCCACCAGGTCCAGCTTGGCCTCGTCGGCGAGACGCAGCGCCTCGTCGAGGGACACTACGCCGATCTGCTGACCGTCGGCACCGATCAGGCGCACTTCACGCGCAGTGATGTTCTCGTTGATCGGCGGTTTCGGGAGAGCCCGCTTATCCTGTCTCATTTCACGCTTAATAATGATTACTCCGAGTCTTGGCGACCACGCCGGGAAACCGCCCCAGTCAGCAGCTCGACGAACTGGGAAAGCGGCATGGAGCCGAGGTCTTCCCCTTCGCGCGTACGTACGGCGACGGCCTTCGATTCAACCTCCCGATCGCCGATAACCAGCAGATAGGGAACCTTGAGCAAAGTATGCTCGCGGATTTTAAAGCCGATTTTCTCGTTTCTCAAGTCGGACTTGGCACGGAACCCGCTTTGCTCGAGCTGACGGACCACTTCGTCCGCCCATTCGGCCTGCTTGTCGGTGATGTTCATGACCACCGCCTGGGTCGGCGCGAGCCAGGCCGGGAACAGGCCGGCGTAGTGCTCGATGAGCATGCCGATGAAGCGCTCGAAGGAGCCGAGGATCGCGCGGTGCAGCATCACCGGACGGGTGCGGCTGTTGTCTTCGGCGATGTAGCTGGCGTCCAGGCGCTCCGGGAGGTTCGGGTCGTACTGCAGGGTGCCGCACTGCCAGTTGCGGCCCAGGCAATCCTTCAGGGTGAACTCGATCTTCGGACCGTAGAAGGCGCCCTCGCCCGGCTGGTATTCCCACTCCAGGCCCGACTCGTTCAGCGCGTCGGCCAGCGCTCCTTCGGCGCGGTCCCACAGCTCTTCGGAACCCACGCGCTTGGCCGGACGAGTGGACAGCTTCATGGAGATGTCGCTGAAGCCGAAGTCGGAGTAGACCTGCAGGGTCAGCTTGATGAAGTCGGCCGCCTCCTTCTTCACCTGTTCCTCGGTGCAGAAGATGTGCGCGTCGTCCTGGGTGAAGCCGCGCACGCGCATGATGCCGTGCAGCGCGCCCGAGGGCTCGTTGCGGTGGCAGGCGCCGAACTCGGCCAGGCGCAGCGGCAGGTCGCGGTAGGACTTCAGGCCCTGGTTGAATATCTGCACGTGGCACGGGCAGTTCATCGGCTTGACCGCGAAGTCGCGACTTTCCGACGAAGTGGTGAACATGTTCTCGGCGTAGTTCGACCAGTGGCCCGAACGCTCCCAGAGGATGCGGTCGACCACTTGCGGGGTGCGAACTTCCACGTAGCCGTGCTCGCGCTGCACCTTGCGCATGTACTGCTCGAGCACCTGATAGACGGTCCAGCCGTTCGGGTGCCAGAACACCATGCCCGGCGCTTCTTCCTGCAGGTGGAACAGGTCCAGCTGCTTGCCGATGCGACGGTGGTCGCGCTTCTCGGCTTCCTCGATGCGCTGGACGTAGGCGGCCAGCTGCTTCTTGTCGCCCCAGGCGGTGCCGTAGATGCGCTGCAGCTGCTCGTTCTTCGAGTCGCCGCGCCAGTAGGCGCCGGAGATCTTGGTCAGCTTGAACGCCTTGAGGAAGCGGGTGTTGGGCACGTGCGGGCCACGGCACATGTCCACGTACTCTTCGTGGTAGTAAAGGCCCATGGCCTTCTCATCGGGCATGTCGTCGATGAGGCGCAGCTTGTACTCCTCGCCACGGGACTTGAACACCTCGATGACTTCGGCGCGCGGCGTCATCTTCTTGATGACGTCGTAATCCTTGTCAATCAGCTCGGCCATGCGCTTCTCGATCGCCGCCATGTCTTCGGGAGTGAAGGGGCGCTCGAAGGAGATGTCGTAATAGAAGCCTTCGTCGATCACCGGGCCGATGACCATCTTCGCGCTCGGGTACAGCTGCTTGACCGCATGGCCGACCAGGTGCGCGCAGGAGTGGCGGATGATTTCCAGCCCTTCCTCGTCCTTCGGGGTGATGATCTGCAGGGTCGCGTCGTGCTCGATCGGATCGCAGGCGTCGACCAGTTTGCCGTTGACCTTGCCGGCCACGGTGGCCTTGGCCAGGCCCGCACCAATGGATTGCGCCACCTCGGTCACGCTGACCGGGTGATCGAAGGACCGCTGACTACCGTCGGGAAGAGTAATGATGGGCATGGCGCCTCCTCTCCTAGTGGTGACCCCTACGAAAGGCCACATGGGTTGGGATGTGCCAGTAAGCGTCGCCCGCCGGGCAGGCCTGCCTCACAGTGGCAGGCGCCTCATCGGCACCCTGCGCTTGCGCGCGCGGACGGAGATCACTGGAAGAATAACGAACGAAGCCCCGACGAACGGGGCGGACGAGCATGGTACTGCATGCAGGCGAAACTGACGAGCGGCATCAGTGCGCGTCGACGAACGCCAGCACGGCGCGATTGAAGGCCGCCGGACGGGTGGCGTTCATGCCGTGGGAGGCGCCGGCGATGATTTCCTGGCGGGCGTCCGGCAGGGCCTGGGCCAGCGCCTCGACCACCTGCGGGAACGGCTCGGGGCTGAGTTCGCCGCGCAACAGCAGGGTCGGCACCGCCAGAGAGGCCAGCGCCGCGTGCCCCAGGGGCTCGGGCTGATCCTGGACCTGGCCGATCAGGGTCATGGCGTTGTCGCTGGCCATCTCGCGGAAATGCGCCGACGAGCGCCGCCAGACGCCCGCGCCACTGACCGTATCGACGAACAGCTCCAACCCCGCCTCCACCTCGCCCTGGCGAATCAGGCCCAGGGCCTGCTCGCGAAAACGGTTGCGCTCGACCGGGGCGGCCGGCACCGCGACGCCGGCCGCACGGAACAGGTCGGCGGCGAAATCCCCGCCAGGATCGGCCAGCGTCAGCGAACGCAGCCGTTCCGGCGCCGCCAGCGCCAGGCGCAGGCATATATTGCCGCCCCGCGAGTGCCCCAGCAGGTGCACGGGCTCACCCAGGTTTTCCAGCAGCGCGAGCAGGTCTTCCACATGTTGCCGGGTGGTGAAGTCTTCCCCCTCGCCATCCCAGCGCTCCGGATAATAGTGACGCAGGCTGGGCGCCAGCAGGCGATAACGCTCGCCCAGCCCGCGCAATTGCCATTGCCAGTAGCGGTAGTCGCAGAGCGACCCGTGCACCAGCACCAGGGGAACCCCTTCGCCCCGCGCCAGGCAGGCTACGTCCCGTCCGTTGACGCTATACGAGTGGACATTCGAAACCATCGGTATTTCCTACTACGGCGACACACGCAAGAAATCGGCGAGCGGCTATTCGCACCCGCCTTTATTGATTGACGATAATTATCCGCGATTCCCGCCCAGTGAATAAACCCGCACCCGGCGATAAAAACCATTACGCCAGGAAGGGGAATACATTGGTCTCATCGAGTTATTGCACCAGAGCCTTATTTATATTAATAATTCGCCCGCCCACAATTATTTCCGAACTCGATCGATACCGTTCGCGCTATCCGCTGTCGTTCGGAACACCGACCTGCCCTGGAGTGTAATGATGTCCAAACTCGCGGAATTCCGTGAAGCCGAGCGCCTGCTCAAAGAACAACTGGCCCTGCTGGAAAAACTGAAGAACGACAGCTCCCTGAAGAAGGAACTGGAATTCAAGGACCAATTGCAGGCCCTGATGGACCAATACGGCATGAACCTGCGTAACGTCGTCGACATTCTCGACCCGCAGGGTACCGCCAGCGCCGCCCCGGCCGCCGCCAGCGCCACCGCGCCGCGCCGCAGCCGCCAGCTGAAGGTGTACAAGAACCCGCACAATGCCGAAGTGGTCGAGACCAAGGGTGGCAACCACAAGACCCTGAAGGCCTGGAAGCAGCAGTACGGCGCCGAAACCGTCGAGTCCTGGCT
>NZ_JARJLT010000042.1 GCF_029335315.1 Pseudomonas citronellolis | reverse complement strand
GCCATGGAGCCGAGCATGCGCGAACCCGTCGCTTCCAGCGCTTTCCTGCGCAGCGGTGTCGGCCTCAAGCCCGAACACTGCAGGGTGATCCTCGATACTCGCCCCGACGTCGGCTTCTTCGAGGTTCACGCCGAGAACTACATGGGCGCCGGCGGCCCGCCGCACCGTCACCTCGCGGCCGTGCGCGAGCGCTATCCGCTGACGCTGCATGGCGTGGGCCTGTCCATCGGCGCCGAGCGGCCGCTGGATCGTGCGCACCTGCAACGGCTGAAGGTGCTGCTGGAGCGCTACGCTCCCCTGCTCTTCTCCGAGCACCTGGCCTGGTCCAGCCATGCGCCGGGCTTCCTCAACGACCTGCTGCCATTGCCCTACACGGCTTCGACCCTGCTGCGCGTCGCCAGCCACATCGACCAGGTGCAGGAGACACTCGGCCGCCAGATGCTGCTGGAAAACCCCGCCACCTACCTGGCCTTCGCCGAAAGCACTTACGCTGAGCCGGACTTCATCGCCGAGCTCGTCCGTCGGACCGGCTGCGGGCTGCTGCTGGACGTCAACAACGTTCAGGTCTCGGCCGTCAATCAGCAGTGGAATCCCCGCACCTATCTCGACGCCTACCCGCTGTCGGCGGTGCGGCAGATCCACCTGGCCGGGTTCGCGCCGGAGGCAGACGAGCTGGGCCGCCCGTTGCTGATCGATACCCATGATCGCCCGGTCGACGACTCGGTCTGGGCGCTCTACGCCACGGTCATGGCGCGGATCGGGCCGGTGCCTACGCTGATCGAGTGGGACGCCCGGCTTCCCGACTGGGCGACGTTGCGCGGCGAAGCCGAGCGCGCCGACACCATCATGCGCGCGGTGTGCCGTGCGCCGGCCCTGTCCGCGTGATGGCGGGAACGACAAATCTCAGGAGGAACTCGCCATGGCCACCCGTAAACTGCTCGTCTACTACGCCTGGAGTCGGCCGCAGGAAACCGCGGCGCCCCTGGCGGTGATCGAGAACCGTTTCCCTGCCCTCTTCGAAAGCCGGCGGATGGGCTATCCGCGTTACGAAGCGTTCGCCGATGGCGAGCGCTTCGACCAGGGTATCGGCGGCTTCCTCGATTGCATCATGAGGCGCAACTTCACCGCCTTCGTCGAACTCGCCGGCGTCCTGACGGGGCAGCCCGTGGCGGAGATCGAACGGGTAACGGCGGATGGAACCCTGACCCGGCTGGAGGCTGGGCTGCTGGAGCGCTTCGATACCCTGGTGATCATCAGCTTCGACTCGCTGCGAACCCAGCAGCAGGCTGGCGACGCAGAGGTCGAGGCCGTTCGCCAATTCCTCTCGCGGCCGGACAACCTGGTGTTCGTCGGCCCCCACCATGACATCGGCGCCACGCCGGCGCTGCCCCACGATGAGCGGCTGGCCCTGCAACTGGCCGACTTCCTCCATCACGGCGACAGAACCATTCCACCCTGCCAGCAGTTCGGCGGCTACGCGCGCACCCTGCTGGCGAGCCTCGGCGTACCGGTGACGAACCGCTTCGGCCTGCGCCCGGCAGCCACGGCCGATGGCGCGCCGGCACCCATCGAAGTGGCGGCGGCGCTGGATCGGCTGGCGTTGCTGGATGGCGTTGACACCTTCAACCTGCACCCTCACCTCCCCCATCTGGAACGCCAGGGCGCCGCGCTCGACAAGCTGGACGTGCTGGCTCGGCAGCGGATCGACCCGACGGCGCCCCCGCACCCGTTCGCCAACGCTCACGCCAGCTTCGACGCGCTCCTGCAATCGCGCGTCGAGGCCTTCGGCGGCACCCTGCTGGTCGGCGACGCCACCCTGTGGAGCTCGACTGCCGGAGGGGTCGAGAGCCTCCAGCGGCTCTGGACGAACGTGCTCCAGCGCCGGCAGCAGGCCTAGGCGGCCATGCCCGCTCGCCGCTCTCAGCCTTCGGGCCAGCGCTCCGGCGCCACCGCCCTCGCCTGCCGTTTCGGGGCGTTCGCCAAGGCCCTGCTCGACCCGGCGCTGCCGCTGCCCCCCGGCCTCGTCGGCCCGGACGGCCTGCCCAGCGCGCGGCGCTTCGGCGTCTATCGGAACAATGTCGTGGTCGGCCTCGTGGGCGCGCTGAAGGACGCCTATCCAGTGCTGCTACGCTTGCTCGGCGAGGCGTTCTTCTGCGCCATGGCACGGGAATTCGTGGTGCGGCGACCGCCACGGCATCCGGTCATGCTCGACTACGGCGAAGGCTTCGCCGAGTTCCTTGAAGGTTTCGGTCCCGTGGCTACGCTGCCCTACCTGGCGGACGTCGCGCGCCTGGAACGCGCGTGGCTGCAGGCCTACCATGCGGCCGACGCCCGTGTCCTCGCCCCGTCCGCGCTGCAGCGGCTGGATCCACGGGCGTTTCCCGGGTTGCGCCTCGCGCTCCATCCGGCCACTCGCTTGCTGCGCTCGGGCTACCCGGTCCTGAGCATCTGGTGGACGAACGTTGGCGACGCCGCCGCGACCGAGCACCTCGACCTGGCACGTGGTGGAGAGGATGCCCTGGTCACGCGGCCGGAGGCGAATGTACGGGTCCGGCGCTTGCCGCCCGGCGCCTTCAACTTCATCGACACGCTGGCCACGGGCGCACCGGTGGCCGTGGCGACGCGCGCCGCATTCGACGAGACGCCGGCGTTCGACCTGGCCGCCACCCTGGTCGGCCTGCTGGAAGCCGGTGCCCTGGCCGAGCTGAACCCGCCCGACACCCGCCTGAAGGAGCGCCTATGAGCCCCGTCGACAGTGGCGCTCCGAAACGCCCGCTGCTGCACTTGAACACCGGGCTCGCAAGTGTCGCGGTAAGGTTGGCGCCCCCGCTATCGCGCGTGGCGCTGGCACTGCCGTTCCTGCGCTCCGGGCTGACACGCTGGGACGGCTTCCTGTCGCTGTCGGTCGCCACCCAGTACCTGTTCGAGGAGCAGTTCAAGCTGCACATCCTTGGCGCCGTCTACCCGTTGCCGGCTCCGGATACCCTGGCGCTGCTGACGGCCTGCGGCGAAATCGTCCTGCCCGTGCTGCTCCTGCTCGGGCTGGCCACGCGCCTCGCGGCCCTGGGCCTGTTGCTGATGACGGCGGTAATCCAGCTGGTGTTCCCCGATGGCTGGATGAACTTCCACCTGTATTGGGCCGCGCTGGCCCTTTCCATCCTGGCGCTGGGGCCGGGACGGCTGTCCATCGACTATTGGCTCGGCATCTGGCTACGGCCGGGGCCGCGCTAGCACGTGCCCATGGCCCGGTCAGAAACCCGAACGGCGGCGTCCATGCTCGCGCGCGAAGGCCGCCGGCGTGCAGCCCAGGTGGCGACGGAAGCGTCGGGTGAAATGACTCTGGTCGGAGAACCCGGTCAGCAGGGCGATATCGACCAGGGGCAGGTCGGTTTCCTGGATCAGCGCCTGGGCCCGGCGAATCCGGCAGGCTTCGACGAAATTGATCGCCGTGACGCCCATGCTGCGCTTGAACAGCCGGGCGAAATGGAAGCGGCTCACGTTCACCAGGGCCGCCAACTCGCCGAGGGAGATCGGCCGGCCGAGGTTTTCCTCGATGTACTCGGTCAGCCGCGACAGCTCGCGCCGCCCAAGCGGCGGTGGTTCATACTGCGCACCGAACTCGAAGACGTTGTAGCGACGCAGCAGGTGCGCCGACAGCGCCAGGGATATCTGCTCGACGATCAGCAACTGAGCCGGATGCGGGCGTTGCTCGATCTCCCCGAGCAGCAACAGGGCCATGCGTTCTATGGTGGCGTCGCGCACTTCGAAGACATTGCGGATCTCGATCCGCGTACTGCTTTGCCGGCCCAACTGCTCGCCCGCCGTGGCGATCAGCCCGGTGGGAATTCGCAGGCGAGCGGAAGTCGGCGTGCTGCCTTCCCAGGTCGAATCGCAGCCGGCGGGCATGATCAGCGAGACCCCCGCCGAAATGACGCTTTCATGGGTCACCCCGTTGCGCCGTTGGACGAGGCGCCCGCGGCCCGCCGGGCAGTAGCTGATCAGGTGATGGTCGAGCGCCGGGTAACTGTGGAAGCACTCCGGCTGCGGGCGATACAGATCGAGCGTGACACCGCCCCAACCGCGCTCGCGACTGGTCACGCTCGGACGCCGGGACTTCAGATTGACGATCTCGTCGATGGATACCTGATTCGGCTGGGGCGCGCCGTCCGCCTGCGATTCCGCCATGGCCACCTGTCCGTTGCACTGGCGCCGCGTCTGCCGACGGGCGCGGGCCTGTCATTCACTCTAGAACATCGGCGGCCGCGCCCTGCGCACGCGGCCGCCGGGCTACGCCGCCTAGCTCTGGCGCCTGGAGGCCGCCGGCCAACTGATCAGGCCGATCCCGACGACTATCGCCAGCGCGCCGAGCAGCAGGCCGAGGCTGAGCCGCTCGCCGAGCCAGAGCACCGACATCAGCAGCCCGACCAGGGGCACGCCGAGCATCGCGCTGGACATGCTGGTGCTCGACAGCCACATGCTCGCCGCGTTCACCGCGCAGAAGCAGAACGCGGTGGCCAGCGGCCCCACGAACAACGCCACCTGCCAGAGCGTGCGCGAGTTGTCGCCGTCGAACGGCCCTTCGAAGAGGTAGGCCAGCACCGCCAGCGGAACGGTGGCCAGCAGCATCTGCCAGGGCGCCAGCTGGTAGGCGTTGGAGTCACCCCGGTAGTAGCGCAGGTGCAGGATGCAGATTGCCCAGCACAGCGAAGCCGTGAGCAGCATCAGGTTGGCGAGCAGCGCCTGGCCGTCGCGCCAGTCGAGGCTCAGCGGATTGAACAGGCCGGCGACGCCCAGCAAGCCCAGCGCGGTACCGGCGGCGCGCCGGGGCGACAGCCGTTCGCCGAAGAACAGCACCGCCGCCGGCACCACCCACAAGGGCGTGGTGTACGCCAGAATCGCCGAGCGACCGGCCTCGATGTGCAGCATGGCGAAGGCGCCCAGCGCGGTGAAAGCGAGCATCTGCAACAGGCCGACGCTGGCCACCAGCGGCAGGTCGCGCCGGGTGGGCAGGCGCAGGCTGCCAGTGCCAGCCTGGACGACGAACAGGCAGAGCCCGCCGAGGGCGAAGCGCGTGGCCGAGAACCACAGTGGCCCGATGTGCTGCAGGCCGGTCTTCATGACCGGCCAGTTGGCGCCCCAGATGACGATCGCCAGGACCAGCAGCAGGCTTCCGCGCACACGCGGCGAATACCTCAGCGAAGGGGGCGAAGCGGCGTTGCGGGGTGGCCAGATGGGCGTGCTCATGGGGCGTCCTCAGGGCATTGCGATGCGTAATGCGACGAAGAAAATGCTATGCCCTGGGCGCCGGAGAATTTATCCGTTGTTGACTATGATCAGCATACGTTTAGGTGGATCGTTCTGCGCAACCCCGAGTCTGGGAGATAAAAAATCTCATGCGCCAACTTGACCGCGTCGACATCGGCATCCTCAACCGGCTCCAGGAGGATGCGCGCGTCACCAACGCCGAACTGGCCCGCTCGGTGAACCTCTCCCCCACCCCCTGCTTCAACCGGGTGAAGGCCATGGAGGAACTGGGCCTGATTCGCCAGCAGGTAACCCTGCTGGTGCCGGAGCTGCTCGGTCTGCATGTCAACGTGTTCATCCACGTGAGCCTGGAGAAGCAGGTCGAGGACGCCTTGCAACGCTTCGAAGCGGCCATCTGCGAGCGCCCGGAAGTGATGGAGTGCTACCTGATGAGTGGTGATGCCGACTACCTGCTGCGCGTGCTGGTGCCGAGCATCCAGGCCCTGGAGCGCTTCGTCCTCGACCACCTGACCAAGGCGCCGGGGGTCGCCAACATCCGCTCCAGCTTCGCCCTCAAGCAGGTGCGCTACAAGACGGCGCTCCCCCTTCCACCCAACGGCCTGGTGGTCCAGGAGCGCTCGCGCCAGGGCTAGTGCGGGCGATGACCGTCCACCCATGAGCTATACAAGGAAGGTCGGAGCGCGCGGCAAGGCTCGCAAAGAAGCATCCGTTTCCCGTCGAAGGATACCGCCATGAGGGACAAAGTCGTTGTGCCAGTCCGCGCCGCCTGGGCCCTCGCCCTGCCGCTCGGGCTGTCGGCGTGCGCCAACGCGCCGGCCATTCCGGTGCTGGGCGCCTACTTTCCCGACTGGCTGTTCTGCATTACCGGCGGGCTGCTCCTGAGCCTGTTGCTGCACGCCCTGTTGTCTCGGCGCGGGGCCTCGGCGCCGCTGGCTCCAGCCGTACTGACCTATCCGATGTTCACCGCGATGTTCTCGCTGATCGCCTGGCTGTTGTTCTTCCGGACCTGAACGGAGCCCCGCATGACCGATAGCCCCCTGAGCAAGTTGCCCCGGCGCCTGCTGGTGCTCGTCCTGCTGGGCGTAACCCTGGCCCTGCTGGTCTGGGTGATCTGGCTGCTGGACAACGCGCCGCGCACCGACGACGCCTATGCCTACGCCGACACCATCAACGTCACCCCCGAGGTCAGTGGCAGCATCACCGAGCTGCCGGTACGCGAGAACCAGCAGGTGAAGGAAGGCGACGTGCTGATGCGCATCGACGTGCGACCCTACCAGCACGTGCTGGAGCAGGCCCAGGCCTCGCTGCAGGCGCTGGACAAGGAAATCGTCCTCAGCCAGCGCCAGGTCGACGCCCAGCAGTTCAATGCCGACGCCGTACACGCCAGCGTCGAGCGCGCCAAGGCGGCCGCGGCGCAGACGGCCGATACCCTGCGGCGCATGGTGCCATTGTTGCCACGCGGCTATGTCTCCGAGGAACAGGTGGACCAGGCCCGTACCGCCGCCAAGAGCGCCCAGGCCGAGCTCAACGCGGCCCTGCTGCAGGCCAAGCAGGCCGTGGCCGCCGTCAGCGGGGTGGACGCGCTGGTGGCCAAGCGCGCGGTGATACTCGCCGAAATCGCCCGCGCCGAACTCGACGTCGAGCATTGCGTGGTGCGCGCGCCCTTCCCCGGCCGCATCGTCGGGCTGACCACCGCCAACGGCCAGTTCGCCGCCGCCGGCCACCCGATCTTCAGCCTGATCGACACCCGCCACTGGTATGTGGTGGCGAACTTCCGCGAAACCGAACTGAACAACATCCGCACCGGCAACCGCACCACGGTCTACCTGATGGGCGACAACCACCGCACCTTCAGCGGTCACGTGGACTCCATCGGCTTCGGCGTGTTTCCCGACGACGGCGGCGCCCAGGTCGGCGGGCTGCCCAAGGTGGCGCGGACCATCAACTGGGTGCGCGTGGCTCAGCGCTTCCCGGTGCGCATCCTGGTCGATCAGCCCGACCAGGACCTGTTCCGCATCGGCGCATCCGCCGTGGCGGTGATCCACGCCGGCCAGGATCGGGACGCCAGGCAATGAACGCACAGGCGCAGTGGCCGGAACGGGCGTGGACCTTCCTGCGCAGCGAGCTGGCGGACTTCCCCGGGCGCGGCAACGCCCTGTTGCGCAACCTGGTGGCCTGCACGGCGGTGATCGTGATCTCCCTGGGCCTGGAGGTGCCGCTGCTGGCCCTGTCGCTGATCCTGGTGTTCTTCGTCAGCCAGAACAACGTGGTGCTGACGCGCATGGCCGGCATCCTGTTCCTGGTGAGCGCCACCGTGGCGATCGCCGTCAGCATCCTGCTGCTGAAGTTCACCTTCGGCTATCCGCTGCTGCGCATCCTCGGGGCCAGCGCGGTGTTCCTCGCCAGCATGTACGCCATGCGCGCCACCCGCCTGGGGCCGCTGTTCTTCCTGGTCGCCATCGTCACCATCTACGTGCAGAGCCTGGTGGACCTGAACCTGCAACCCGAGCTGCTGCTGCGGGCCTGCCTGTGGGTGTGGGTGGCGGTGGTCTACCCGATCCTGGTGACCCTGCTGGTGAACACCTTGCTGCTCCCCCAGGAGCCCCAGCAGCAGTTGCGCGATGCCATGGGCCGCCAGCTCGGCCAGGTGCGGCGGCGGCTGCAAGCGCTGGGCGAAGGTCGCCCGGACGCGTCGACAATCACCACGACGCAGGTGCAACAGGGCGTGCTCGCGCTGCACAAGCTGCTGCGCTTCGCCAGCATGCGCGACCCTTTCTACCGCACCCACGAGGCCCAGCAGTTGGCGCTGATCACCGGCGTGTCGCGGCTATACGCGGCCTGCGCCTCGCTGGTCGCTGCGCCACCGGAGCCCGCCGCGCTGGCGGTGTTGCAGGCCGACTGCGACGCCTTGGCCGAAGCCGTACAGGCCGGTGCGCAAGTCCAGGTGCCGGCGCCGGGCTGCGGGTCCCTGCCACCGGACCTGGCGCCGCCGGCCCTGGCCGAGATGCGCGACGCGCTGCTCGCCCTGGCCGCCAGCAAGCCCGAGGCCCTCGCTGGCGCGACGCCGGCCAGGGAGCCGCTGTTCGTCGCCGACGCCTTCAGCAATCCCAACTACCTGCGCTTCGCCTTCAAGACCTGGCTGGCAACCATCCTCTGCTATGTGTTCTACAACGCCAGCGACTGGCCGGGCATCCACACCGTGATGCTGACCTGCGTGGTCATCGCGCTGCCCAGCCTCGGCGCCTCGACCCAGAAGGGTCTGCTGCGCATCGGCGGTTGCCTGGTGGGCAGCGCGCTGGCGCTGTTGTGCATCGTTTTCGTGATACCGCGCATCGACGACATCGTCGGCCTGCTCGCCATGAGCCTGCCGGTGATCGGCCTGGGCGCCTGGGTCGCCGCGGGCTCGGAACGCATCAGCTACGCCGGCCTGCAGATCATGTTCTGCTTCGCCCTGGCCCTGCTGGAACAGTTCGGCCCGAGCACCGACCTCACCGAGATCCGCGATCGTTTGGTCGGCATCCTGCTCGGCGTGCTGGTCAGCACCCTGGTGCACGGCCTGCTCTGGCCCGAGCGCGAAGGCGACAGCCTGCGCCGTCGGCTGGCCAGCGTGCTGCACGGCATCGCCGAGCTGCTGCGGCAGCGGCAGCCCGCCTCCGACGAGCAGGCCGATCTTTGGCACAAGGCCAGCCTGCGCGGCTGGTCGCAGCTGGCCGAGACCGACGCCATGCTTGCCCGCGTGACCCTGGAACCGGGCTGGTACCAGGGCGAGCACGAGGAGCTGGCGCTGCTGGCGCAGACCCTGGCCGATCGCGCGCGCGGCCTGATCCTGCTGATCGTGCAATTGCAGCGGCGCTACGCCGCCATCGCCGGGGAGCTGAGCGCCGAGCAGCGCGCCTACCTGGACGAGTGGCGCAGCCAGGCCGGCGACTGGCTCGACGGCTACGCCGCGACCCTGACCACCCAGGCGCTCGAGCCCGGCCCACCGCCATCGCTGCTGCCCGGCATGACGACGGCGTTCGACCCTGCGCTGCTGGCGCACCTGGAGGAATTGCGCCGGCAGTTGCACACCCTGCCGGACTGGCAACGCTTCGACCGCGGCGCGCTACTGGAGGGCCAGGCATGAATCGCTCCCTGGCCGCCCTCCTCGCCGCCTGCCTGGCGCTGGCGGGTTGCGCGCTGATGCGCGAAGACCGGCCGGCGCGGACCACCCTGGACCCCGCGAGCGTCCGCCTGGCCGACGACCTGCGCCTGGCCCGCGCCAACTGGCCCGAGCCGCACTGGTGGAAGCGCTACCAGGACCCGCAACTGGACCGCCTGATCGACACCGCGCTCGCCCATTCGCCCGATATCGCCATCGCCCGCAGCCACATCGAACAGGCGCGGGCGCAGGCGGACGGCGTGAAATCCCTGACCGGCGTGCAGGTACAACTCGCCGCGTCGGTCAACCGCCAGCATGTCTCCGCCAACGGTTTCCTCGGCCCCTTCGCGCAGAACGAGCCGGCGCTGGGGCTGACCGGCCCTTGGTACACCGAGGGCATCGTCGGCCTGGGCGCGGACTACCAGCTGGACCTCTGGGGCCGCCAGCGCGCCCAGGTCGACGCGGCCCTGGGCGTGAGCAACGCGCGCCAAGCCGAGGCCGCCTGGGTCGAGCTGGAGATCGCCAGCGCGGTGGCTCAGCTGTATTTCCAGCTACAGACGGCGCAGCAGCTGAAAGCCGAGCTGGAGCAAATGACCGACATCGCCGGCGAATCCGTCGCCGCACACCAGGCGCGCATCGAACGGGGGCTGGAAGCCGAGCCGGGCAAGCAACTGGCGCAAAGCAACCTGGCGCTGATCCAGCGCCAGGTGGTGGCGCTGGACAGCCAGGTCAGGCAGCTGCGCGAAGCCCTGCGGGCGCTGGTTGGCGTGGGCGCGGACACCGAGCTGCAACTGGCTCCGCGCGCGCTTCCGCAACGCGACTACGGGGTGCCGCAACGCCTGGGCTACGAGCTGCTGGCGCGCCGCCCGGACCTGCAAGCCATGCGCTGGCTGGTGCAGGCTTCCTATTCGAACGTCGAGGCGGCCAAGGCGGCGTTCTACCCAAGCTTCGACATCAAGGCCTTCTTCGGTGCCGACGCCCTGCACATGGGCGACCTCTGGGACCACGGCAGCCGGCAGATCAACCTGATCCCCGGGATGACGCTGCCGCTGTTCGACGGCGGCCGGCTGAACGCCGAGCTGGCCAACGCGCGCAGCCTGAGCAACGGGCTGGTCGAGCAGTACAACCAGGCGGTGTTCAACGCCGTGCGCGACGTGGCGGTGGCCGGATCCCGGCTGCAGGGGCTGGACGCCGAGGCGCAGTTGCAGCTGGGGCGCATCGGCAACCTGCGCTTCAACCGCGACAGCGCCCAGGCCCACTACCAGCGCGGCCTGCTCGACCGCGTCAGCGCCCTGGAAGTGAACCTGCCGGTGCTGGCCGAGCAAAGCGGCCTCACCCTGCTGAACGGGCAGCGTCTGGAGACCGAAGTGCTGCTGATCAAGGCGCTGGGCGGCGGCTACCGCGCGGCACCTTGAGCTCGGGCGCTGAGCTGACGCTCAGTCGCGCACAGGGATGGCCGAAGCCATATCTCGCCAGTAGTAGCCCAGCACCCGTCTTCATCGCCTGCGCCATTACCAGCAGTTGAGCGCGCCTCAATCCGGCGGTGGCAGGCCGGCGACGCTGTACACCAGGCGTTGCACCGCCGGCAGGAACACCCGCTGCTCGAAGTCCTTGCGCGGCAGCGACAGCTGGGCGATCACCAGCCCGCCGATGGCGTGCAGGATGAACGCGTAATCCGCGTCCGGGTCCTTCGAGCCCAGCTTGATGAAGGCCTCGCGGCACAGCGCCGCGTGCGCCCTGCCCCATTTGTACAGCGTCGGCCGCAGCTCCGGGTCGTGGGCGCCGGCCAGGTTCAGCTCGTAGACGGCGATGCCCATGCTGCGGTCCTCGACCAGCAGGCGGGTGTTGTACTCGGCGATGATCGCGGAGAACTTCGCCGGGTCGTCGGCGCTGGCCTCCAGGGCCGGCACTATGGCGGCGAAGGTGGTGGCGATGCGCTCGCAGGCGTGGTCGATGGCCGCGCCCATCAGCGCGCCCTTCGAGCCGAAGTAATAGGCCACCGAGCCATGCCCGCACTCGGCCTCCTTGGCCACGCTGCGCAGGCTCAGGCTGTGGTGGCCGTCGCGGACGATGATCCGCAGCGCCGCCTCGATCAGCGACAGACGCCGCTGCTCGCCCTTCGCCGAGTGCCTGTCGTCGCCGCGTAGCGCTTGTTTTTCCAGTGTTTTTTCGTTCATCAGCGGACCTTAAAGACAACCCCCGCCCCTGTCAATTTGCCCGTGAGGCCCGCGCCCTGCGGGCTATTGACATTTTTATCCACTTGGATAAAAACTAATTTATCCACTCGGATAAATCGTCTCCGAGGGATGCCCCGAGCCCAAGGAGAACAACAATGACCAAGACGTGTGCGCACGACGCCCGGCGCGAGGAACTGCTGGCCATCGCCGATGACCTGCGGCAGCGCTTCGCCCCGCGCCTGGACGAACTGGAGGCCGGCCGCTGCCTGCCCCAGGACATGGCCGAGGCGCTGGCCGGCGCCGGCCTCTACCGGCTGCTCACCCCACGCGAGTACGGCGGCTACGAAGTGCCGGTGGACACCTTCGTCGAAGTGATCGAACGCCTGGCGCGCACCGACGCCTCCATCGCCTGGTGCACCTTCATCGCCTGCACCTCCTGCGTGCTCGCCGCCTACCTGCCGGAGGACGGCGCCCGCGAGCTGTACGGCGCCGCCGAGCTCAAGGCCGCCGGGGTGTTCGCCCCGCGCGGCAAGGCCGTGCGCGAGGTGCTCGACGGCGTTCCCGGCTACCGCGTCAGCGGGCGCTGGGCCTGGGGCTCGGCGAGCCGCAACGCCGACCTGATCCTCGGCGGCTGCCTGGTGCTGGACGCCAATGGCCAGCCGGAAACCCTCGCCGACGGCTCGCCGCGCGTGCAGTCGATGGCCTTTCGCCGCGACCAGGTGCGCAACCTGGAGAACTGGGACGCCTTCGGTCTGCGCGGCAGCGGCAGCGGCGAGTTCGAAGTGCGCGACGCCTTCGTCGCCGAGCGCCACAGCGCCTCGCTGTTGGCCGACCAGCCGTTGCCCCGCCCGCTCTACCGCTTCCCGGTGTTCGGCCTGCTCGGCATCGGCATCGGCGCGGTGGCCCTGGGCATCGCCCGCCACGCCCTCGACGAGCTGCTGGCCCTGGCCCGGGAACGCACCCCGCAGTTCAGCGCCAAGCCCCTGGCCCTGCACGCCACCACCCAGCAGGCGGTGGCGCGGGCCGAAGCCTCGCTGCGTGCGGCGCGGGCGCTGCTGATGGAAAGCCTGGCCAGCGCCTGGGAGCACGCCGAACGCGACGGCGCGATTCCCCTGGAGCAGCGCCGCGACATCCGCCTGGCCACCACCCACGCGGTGCACAGCGCCCGCGACGTGGTCAGCGCGATGTTCCAGCTCGGCGGCGGCGCGGCGATCTTCGACAGCTCGGCGCTGCAGCGCTGCCTGCGCGACATCCATGTGGTCAACCAGCACTTCATGGTCAGCGACGCCACCTACGAACTGACCGGCCGCCTGTTCCTGGGGCTCGACACCAACGTCTCGATGCTCTGAGGAGAACCCCATGACGCTTCCACTCGACTGGCCGGCGCGCCTGTCCCTGCCACTGATCGCCGCGCCGATGTTCCTCATCTCCGGCCCGCGGATGGTCATCGAATGCTGCCGCAACGGGGTCATCGGCAGCTTCCCCACGCCCAACGCGCGCACGCCGGAAATCCTCGAGGACTGGCTGCGCCAGATCGCCGGCTCGCTCAGCGAGGCCGACGCGCCCTGGGCGGTGAACCTGGTGGTGCACCGCACCAATGACCGCCTGCCGCTGGACCTGGCGCTGGTGGAGAAGTACCGCCCGCCGCTGGTGATCACCGCCCTGGGCAGCCCGCGCGCGGTGATCGAGCGGGTGCAGGCCTACGGCGGCCGCGTGCTGGCCGACGTCAACTCGCTGCACTACGCCCGCGAGGCGGCGCGCGCCGGGGTGGACGGGCTGATCCTGGTCAGCGCCGGGGCCGGCGGGCACACCGGCAAGATGAACGGCTTCGCCATGGTCAGCGCGGTGCGCGAATTCTTCGACGGCCTGCTGGTGCTCGGCGGCGGCCTGATGAGCGGCGCCTCGATCCGCGCGGCGGAACTGCTCGGCGCCGACCTGGCGTCCATGGGCACGCGCTTCATCCCGACCCTGGAGAGCCAGGCCAGCGAACCCTACCGGCAGATGCTGGTGGATTCGGGCTACGAGGACCTGGTGCTGAGCAACCGCATCACCGGGGTCGACGCCAACTGGCTGAAGCCCAGCCTGGAACTGGCCGGTATCGGCGCGCAGGAACTGGCGGCGGAAACCGCCATCGACTTCACCGACCCCAAGGGCGCGGCGCGGCGCTGGACCCAGGTCTGGTCGGCCGGCCACGGGGTCGGCGCGATCCGCCGCTCGGAGCCGGCCCGCGAGCTGATCGCCGGCCTCGCCGAGGAATACTGGGCGGCGGTGCGCCAGCCCGCCTTCAACGGCCTGGCGGAGCGCGGACGATGAGCGCCGCGCCCTACATCCTGGCCATCGGTGGCACCACGCGAGAAGGTTCACTGACCGAGCGGGTGCTGCGCCACGCCTTGGGCCACGCCCGCGCGGCCGGCGCCGAGGTGCGCCTGCTCGGCGGCGACAGCCTGCAATTGCCGCACTACGCCGCCGGCACCGGCGAGCACCCGCTGGCGCGGGCCTTCCTCGGCGAAGTGCGCCGCGCCCAAGGGGTCATCCTCGCCTCGCCCGGCTACCACGGCGCCCTCTCCGGGCTGATGAAGAACGCCCTCGACTACCTGGAGGAAGCCCGCGACGACGAGCGCCCCTACCTGAGCCAGCGCGCGGTCGGCTGCATCGGCCTGGCCGCCGGCTGGCAGGCCGGCGCGGCGACCCTGAGCGGGCTGCGCGGCATCGTCCACGCCCTGCGCGGCTGGCCGACGCCTCTGGGGGTGGTGATCAACTCCACGGAAACCGCCTTCGACGAGGACGGCCGCTGCGCCGACCCGCGCGTCGAACAACAGTTGCGCAGCATGACCGAGCAGGTTCTGGCGTTCTGCCGCATGAACCGCTGAACCCTCCACACCACGAGCGAGAGGTAATCCATGCATATCCTGATCAGCGGCGCCGGCATCGCCGGGCTGACCGCGGCCATCGCGCTGCGCCGCAAGGGCATCGACGTCACCCTGCTGGAGCAGGCCGCCGCCCTCACCGAAATCGGCGCCGGCATCCAGATCGCCGCCAACGGCACGCGGGTGCTCCGCGCGCTGGGGCTGGAGGAAGAACTGGCGCGACGCGGGGTGCTGCCGCAGGCCTACGACACCCGCGACATCCTCAGCGGCCGCCTGCT
>NZ_JARJLT010000041.1 GCF_029335315.1 Pseudomonas citronellolis | reverse complement strand
TATGACTGCTACCAGAACGCGCTGGCCGAGCGAGTCAACGGCATCTTGAAGAACGAGCTATTGCCCCTGCCTCCAGCCGACCTGCCTCAGGCGCGCCGGATGGTGCGCGAAGCCGTCGATATCTATAACTGCGAGCGCCCTCACCAGGCCCTGAAATACAAAACGCCCGATGCGGTGCATCGGGCGTTTTGAGGTCTGGATCTTATCCGGATAGGTGTAAACCTATTTCAGGACTAGACACGCGTATGGCTATCAGAAGCGATAGGTCATCTGCGCGGTCAGGCCGTGGGCGCTGTTGTCGTACTTGGCGCTGTAGCCGGGTTGCAGGGCGACCGGGCCCAGACCGGTGTTCAGGGTCTCGCCCTTCTGGTTCACGCCGGCGGTGTCTTCCCACAGGTAGGCGTAGGCGACGTCGATGGTCATGTCCGGGGTCGGCGACCAGCCGGCGCCCAGGGTCAGGATCTGGCGATCGCCCACCGGGATGCGCACGTTGCGGTGCTCGTTGTCGGTCGGCGACGGGTCGTAGGCGTAGCCGGCGCGCAGTACCCATTGCGGGTCCAGTTGGTAGGAAGCGCCGACGGCCATGGACCAGGTGTCCTTCCACTTCAGCTCTTCGCTGATGGTGTTGAAGCCCAGGCCCGAACCGATGGCGGACATGCCACTGTTCTCGACGTTGATGGCGTCCAGGCGGCTCCAGCGGGTCCAGGTGGCGCCCAGGTAGCCGGTCCACTTGTCGTCGAACTTGTGGGTGATGGAGGTATCCACCGACTCCGGCAGGGTGATGTCCAGCTTGGCGTCGTACTTGCCGTTCAGCGCTTGGCCCAGGGTGCCCGGGATCGGGGCGCCGGTGATGAGCGACAGCGGAACGTTCGGGGCGTTGCTGATGGAGGTGTGGCCGTCCAGGTGGTAGTCGACCTTGGAGTGGTAGGTCAGACCCCAGGTGGTGGCGTCATCGAGGTCGACCATCACGCCGATGTTGTAGCCCAGGGCGACGTCGTCACCCTTGATCTTGACGCTGGTGTCCTGGCCGTTGCCGCCGACGACGGCGGGAATGCCGCCGGTGTTCAGTTCGTTCTGCAGCTTGCCCTTGATCTGGTTGATGGTCGGACCGAAGCCGACGGAAACCCTATCGTTGATCTTGTAGGCAATGGTCGGCTGGAAGGTAATGACCTGGACCTTGCTGTACGAACCCAGGGAGCGACCGGCGAAGTTGCTCTCGTAGTCGTTCACCAGGCCGTAGGGCACGTACATGCCGATACCGGCGGCGAACTGGTCGTTGATCGGGGTGGCGTAGTAGGCGAACGGAACGGCGCTGAAGGGAACCGAGTCACCCTTGTTGCTGCCGCCGGGGGTGCCGCCCTGGGCCTGGCTGATGTCGTCCTTGGCGTCGATCAGGGCGATACCGCCGCTGACTTCGGCGCGCTTGAGCTTGGTCAGGCCTGCCGGGTTGCCGTAGAGAACGCTGGCGTTGTCAGCGGAGGAAGCGCGGCCCGCGTAGGCGGTGCCGGCGCCGCTGGCGCTTTGTTCGTTGATCGCAATGCCGTTGGCCAGCGCTTGGGCAGAGGCAGCGCCGATGGTCAGAGCGAGAGTGGTTTTGAGCCATGTTGTTTTCATTGTAAGAGCAACTCCTGTGGTCAACGGCGCGCAAGCTACCAAGATTCCCGGGGCTTTGGTAGTACCCTTGGGGGCTCTACGTCGGGCATTTGCGCGTAAAGTGCCGTCCTTGTGCGGGGTTTTCCCTTCGTTAATGTATGTAAGTGAAAGTTGACTGATCGGTCATTGATCACGGTCAGGCGGCGAGCTGCGAATTGCCGATGTGCAGCTGCCAGGCGGCGAGGAAGTCGCGGAGGTGTCCGTGGGGCTGGAATACCCGGCGCCAGACGCGCGCCTGGCCGATATGATCGTCCGCCGACGGCAGCGGCAGACGCTCGGCTTCCACCAGCATCCAGGCGATGGCGGCGCTGTAGCGCAGGTTGACGGTCAGCTCCAGGTGCGGGGCGTCGAGGAAGGCGTGCTGGCTGGCCAGGCCGCGGACGCGGCTGGCGAGGTCGGGGTCGCGCGCCAGGTAGCAGTCCCACAACTGCTGGTGGCGGTGTTCGTCGATACGGAACAGGCCGTGGCCCAGGCCGCTGTCGAGGTTGCTCCCCAGTCCCGATTGGCAGGCCGCCGCTCCCAGCAACAGCGCCTCGGCTTCCCCGCTGTGACGTTCCAGGTACAGCAGGGTGGGCCGGATGACGTGCTGTTGCAGGTCGCAGGCGGCGATTCCCATGGTCTTGTCCCTTTATCCCCTCGTTGGACGGCGGGGCTGGGCGACTTGGCAGCTTCTGATGTTCTCCTGGGCCCCGCCGTAAGCGGACTTAGCCGCTCGATTTGAAGTGTAGTGCGACATTTCCTCTGTAAAGGCCTGTTTTTAAATTGTTTTGACTTTCAGGCGCGCGCATATATTCCTCACCGTGCTTAAACGGTGCGGGCGTTACAGGGGGCGGTTCAGGCGCCGGTGGCGACCGGGTGCCGCGGGTCGGTGATCCACTCGCTCCAGGAACCGGCGTACAGGCGGCCCAACGGGTAGCCGGCCAGGCTCAGGGCGAACAGGTTGTGGCAGGCGGTGACGCCGGAGCCGCAGTAGGCCACCAGCTCCTGGGACGGGCGGCCGCGCAGCAGGTGGGCGAAGCGCTGGTGCAGCTGGGCCGGCGGCAGGAAGCGGCCGTCGCTGCCGAGGTTGTCGGTGAAGGCCGCGCACTGGGCGCCGGGAATGTGCCCGGCGACCGGGTCGATGGGCTCCACCTCGCCGCGAAAGCGCGCTTCAGCGCGGGCGTCGATCAGCGGCAGCTGTGGGTCGGCCAGTTGCGCCGAGAGCTCGCCGGCGTCGATCAGCAGGCCGTTGTCCGCCGCGCCCTGGAAGCCGCCCGGCTGCACCGCGGGCTCGGCGGTGGTCAGCGGCAGGCCGGCGGCGCGCCAGGCGTTCAGGCCGCCGTCGAGCAGGTACACGCCGTCGCGCTTGCCCAGCCACAGCAGCAGCCACCAGGCGCGGGCGGCGAAGGCGCCGGGGCCGTCGTCGTAGAGCACCACTTCGTCGCTGTTGTCCAGGCCCCAGGCGCGCAGACGCTGCACCAGCTCCGCCGGATCGGGCAGCGGGTGGCGTCCGGTGACGCCCTTGACCACCGGGGCCGAGAGGTCGCGTTCGAGGTCGGCGTACTGCGCTCCGGGAATGTGGTTCTCGGCGAACACGCGGGCGCCGTAGCCCGCGTCGTCGAGGGCGAAACGGCAGTCGAGGATCAGCAGGCCGGGTTCGTCCAGGCGGGCTGCCAGTTGCTGGGGGCTGAGCAGGCGGGCGAGTGACATGGTGCGCTTTCCTGTGTCGTGACGGAGTCCACGGGCATCATAAGGCTTGTGCAATGGAAAGCGCCGGCTCTCGGCGGCTTTCTTCGATTCATTGGAGTCTTCGCCCATGTTCAGCCTGCAACCGGCGACCCAGACGGCTTCCCGCCTGCGGGTCGGGGTCATCGCCCTGGCTACCGGCCTGATCACCCTGTACTACAGCCTGCTGGTCCTGTCCCACGCCGCCATCGGCCGCCTGTCCCGCGAGCGCGTCGACCGCTATACCCGCGAATGGTCGGGCCGCCTGCTGCGCCTGGTGCGCATGCGCCTGAGCGTGCACGGCCCGGTGCCGAGCTTCAACGACGGCCGGCGCTACATGGTGCTGTGCAACCATTCCAGCCATTACGACATTCCCGCCAGCTTCGCCGCGCTGCCCGGTTCGATCCGCATGCTGGCCAAGCGCGAGCTGTATCGCATCCCGGTGCTGGGCCGTGCCATGCGTGCCGCCGAGTTCCCTTCGATCGACCGGCACAACAGCCAGCGCGCCCGCGACGACCTGCGCCGCGCGCGGCAGATGATGGAGAGTGGCATCGTGCTGTGGGCGGCGCCGGAGGGCACGCGTTCGGACGACGGCCGCCTGCTGCCGTTCAAGAAGGGCTGCTTCCGCCTGGCCCTGGACACCGAGGCGGTGATCATCCCGGTGGCCATCCGTGGCATCCACCGGGTGCTGCCGGCGCGCACCTTCGACCTCAACCTGGGCCAGCCGGTGGACCTGCTGGTGGGTGCGCCGGTGGACGCCGCGGCGTTCCGCGAACGTGGTGTCGACGCTTTGCTGGAGGAAGTGCGCGGGCGTTTGCAGGAACTGCTTGAGCCCACGCCGGCGAAGGCGCCGGAAGCGGCCCGCGAGGAGCCGCTGGCGCTGGGCTGAGCCGGCCTCAGCGGACCTGCAGGCGACCGATGCGGTCGTTCTCCAGGCTGCCGAAGTACAGGTAGTCGCCCACCGGCTTGGCCGAGGTGATCATGCGCAGGTGCTCGCCGCTGGTGTCGTGCAGGCTGCGCACCACCTTGCCGTTCTCGTCCAAGGCGATGACCAGGCCGTAGCGCTTGGGCTTGGGCAGCATCGACTTGGGCAGCTTGGCCAGCTGGCGCTTCAGCCAGGGCTGGCCGAGGAGGAAGTCGGCGTCGGCCTTGCGCGGGGTCGGCAGGGCCACCCAGAACGTGCCCTTGCGGTCGCCCTGGAGGTTGTCCGGCAGGCCCGGCAGGTTGTCGATGAACAGATCGTGCTGGCCGGCCTTGGGGCCTTTGAGCCAGTAGCGGGCGATGCGGTAGCGGTAGGTCTCGTTGACCAGCACGAAGTCCTCGTTGGCCGAGAGCGCCACGCCGTTGGCGAAGTACAGGTCCTTGAGCAGCACCTCGGTCTTGCCGCTGGTCGGGTCGTAGCGCAGCAGGCGGCCGTGGGGACGCGCTTCGAGGTAGTCGAGCAGGTAGTCCGGCTGGTGGAAGCGGCTGGAGGCATCGCTGAAGTAGATGCGCCCGTCGCTGGCGATGTCCAGGTCGTCGGTGAAGCCGAAGGGCAGGCCGTCGGCCTCGGTGCTGAGCACCGTGATCTTGCCCTGCGGGTCGATCTTCAGCAGGCCTTTCCAGGCGTCGGCGACGATCAGGTTGCCCTGGGCGTCGAAGTCCATGCCCAGCGGGCGGCCACCGGTTTCGGCGAAGGTCGTGACCTGGCCGTTCTCCAGGCGCACCACGCGGCCGTCGTCGAGGCCGGCGTAGACCCGGCCCTGGGCGTCCACGGCGGTGTCTTCCGGGCCCTTCACCTGGCCCAGGCCGAGCAGCTCGGCTTTCATCAGGGTGTCGTTGGGTTCCAGCGCGCCGGTCAGCGCCGGTGCCGCCGGCGGGTTCCAGGCCAGCGGGTCGATGGGGCTGGGGGTGAGGGCGAGATAGGCCGCCGGGGCGGCGACCACCAGTGCCAGGAGGCTGAGCAGTGTCTTCATCGTGAAGGCTTCTTGTTGTTGATCCTGGGGCAGGAAAGATAGGCATTCGCCGCGCGCTGTACAGCCTTTCCTGCAAATGCGGAATGCTCGTACATCATCCTCCCCGATATACTGCGCTCCACGTGAAGCAAGGAGATGTTCGTGAGCACCCTCGATATTCGGTGGATCCGCGACGATGCCAGCCTGGCGCAGCAATGCCGGGACTGGAAACAAAGGCCGTACCTGGCACTCGATACCGAGTTCATGCGCGTCGATACCTTTTACCCCGAAGCCGGCCTGGTGCAGGTCGGCGACGGCGAGTGCGCGTGGCTGATCGACCCGCTGCTGATCCGCGACTGGTCGCCGTTCGCCGCGGTGCTCGAAGCGCCCTCGGTGGTCAAGGTGTTCCACGCCTGCGGCGAGGACCTGGAGGTGTTCCAGCGCCTGACCGGCAGCCTGCCGCAGCCGCTGTTCGACACCCAGCTGGCCGCCGCCTACCTGGGCCTGCCGCACTCGATGGGCTATTCCAAGCTGGTGCTGGAAATGCTCGGCCTCGACCTGCCCAAGGACGAAACCCGCTCCGACTGGCTGCAGCGCCCGCTGACCGAGATGCAGGTGCGCTACGCCGCCGAGGACGTGCAGCACCTGGCCGAGGTCTACGTGAAGCTGGCGCCGCGCCTGCCCGAGCACAAGCTGGCCTGGCTGCTGGCCGACGGCGCCGATCTGGTCGCCAACCAGTCCCGCGTCAGCGACCCACGCGAAGCCTGGCGCGACGTCAAGCTGGCGTGGAAGCTGGCGCCGCAGCAGCTCGCGGTCTTGCGCGAGATCTGCGTCTGGCGCGAGGAGCAGGCGCGGCTGCGCAACCAGCCGCGCAGCCGCATCCTGCGCGAACACACGCTGTGGCCGCTGGCGCGGCTGCAGCCCAAGGACAAGGTGGCGCTGTCGCGTATCGAGGAGATGCACCCGCGCACCGTGCGCCAGGACGGCGATACCCTGCTGGCGCTGATGGCCCATGCCGCCGCGCTGCCCGCCAGCGACTGGCCGCAGACCCCGCCCGAGCCGCTGCCGCGTGAAGCCACGCCGCTGCTGAAGAAGCTGCGCGAGGTCGGCCAGGCTGAAGCCGAGCGCCAGGGCATGGCCCCGGAACTGATGCTGCGCAAGAAATTCCTCGAGGCGCTGCTCAAGACCGGCTACCCCGACGGCCCCTACCGCCTGCCCGATTCCCTGCAGGGCTGGCGCCGCGAACTGATGGGCCAGGCGCTGCTCGACAGCCTGGCCGCCCCGGAGACCCCATGAAACGCATCTGCTCCATCTACAAGAGCCCGCGCAAGAACGAGATGTATCTCTACGTCGACAAGCGCGAGGCCTTGAGCCGCGTACCCGAGGGCCTGCTGGCGGCCTTCGGCGCGCCGCGCCATGCCTTCGACCTGGTGCTCAGCCCGGAGCGCCAGCTGGCCCGCGAAGATATCCACAAGGTTCTCGAGAACATCGAGAAGCAGGGCTACCACCTGCAGATGCCGCCGGGCGAGGAGGAGTACATCGAACACCTGCCCGAGGAGCTGCTGCGGATGAACGATCCGCTCTGAGGCGATGAAAGCAGGCGCCGGAATTCCGGCGCCTGCGGCGAAACGTCGCGAAAAGGCTGGGCAAGTTGTGGGTACTGGCGCATTATTGGCGGGAATATTGCCTGATGGCGCGGAACGCCTGGGCCTCCGGCCTGTCTACAGGCCTTCCGTAAACCCGCACAAGAGATCGCCGCTGCACGCAGGGACGATACCGACAATGCCAATCAGCCTGCCCATGCCTTGCCTCCCGGGTGCGATCTAGACCATGCGCCTGCTTATCCTCGATCGTGAACACAACCTCTATGCCGCGCTGACCATGGCCGCCGAGCCGGGCCTGAGCGTGGTTGCCGGCGACAAGCCGGAAAGCCTGGTCGACGCCGCCGCCGAATGCCCGGTGTGGCTCGGCGAGCCGGACCTGGTGGCGCAGCTGCTGCGCCGTGGCGTGCACCCGGTATGGGTGCAGTCGACCTGGGCCGGGATCACCCCGCTGCTGGCCGACGACCTGCCCAAGGACTACGCCCTGACCCGCGCCGTGGGCATCTTCGGCCAGGTCATGAGCGAATACCTGCTGACCTACATGCTGGCCCACGAGCGCCAGTTCCTCGGCCGCCTGGCCAGCCAGGTCGGCAGCCAGTGGGACGACCGCGCGCCGGGCAGCCTGCGTGGCCGCCAGGTGGTGTTGGTCGGCGCCGGCGAGATCGGCCAGGCGGTGGCGCACATGCTGGCGCCGTTCGGTGTCGAGCTGACCGGCGTGGCGCGCACGCCGCGGCCGCTGCAGCCGTTCCACAAGATGGGCGCGCTGGACGAGCTGCCACGCCTGGTGTCCAACGCCGACTACGTGGTCAACCTGCTGCCGGACACCCCGGATACCCACGACATCTACAACCTGGCGCTGTTCCAGCGGATGAAGCCCTCGGCGCTGTTCATCAACGCCGGGCGCGGCAACGCGGTGGTCGACGCCGACCTGGTCAGCGCCCTGGAAAACAACCGCCTGGCCGGCGCGGTCATCGACGTCTGCCGCCATGAGCCGTTGCCCCGCGAGCACGCCTTCTGGCACAGCCCGCGCCTGCTGCTCACCGGCCATACCGCGGCGCCGACGCTGCCGGGGCCGATGGTGGAGCTGTTCCGCGACAACCTCTCGCGTTTCTGGGCCGGACAGGCCATGCGCGGCGAGGTGGATTTCACCCGCGGCTATTGAAAAACCGGCGCCCCGCGAGCCGGGGCGCCGTTTGCCTCAGAGGTTGAAATCGCCCTCGGCGACCAATTGCTCCAGCGGCTTGCGCGGGCTGGGGATTTCGCGCGCCTGCAGGCTTTCCGCGAGGATCGCCTTGTCGCCCTGCTTGCCGATGGCGATCACGGCGTGGATCTCGTACTCCGCCGGCACCTTCAGTTCGACACGGGTGGCTTCGCGATCGAAGCCGGCCATGCCGTGGCTGTGCCAGCCGGCCAGGCTGGTTTGCAGGGCCAGGAAGCCCCAGGCGGCGCCGGTGTCGAAGGTGTGCCAGAGGGCCGGCTTCTCTTCGCTGGAGCCGGGCGGGGCGAAGGTGGTCTTCGACAGCACCACCACCAGCGCCGCGGCGTGCTGCGCCCAGCCACGGTTGAACTCGCCCAGCAGGTTCAGGTAGCGCTGCCAGTTCGGCGTGTCGCGGCGGGCGAAGAGGAAGCGCCAGGGCTGCGAGTTGAACGAGGAGGGCGCCCAGCGCGCGGCTTCGAGGAAGCCGAGCAGGGTTTCCTCGGGGATGCTTTCGCCGCTGAAGGCGCGCGGCGACCAGCGATTGATGAACTGCGGGTCGATGGGGTGATCGGCAACGCGGGGATTGGCGCTCATGGAGGCTCCTCGGAGTGGGATGGTGCCGTGGACGGCTGGGCATCGCGGAAGGGAAAGGCGGAACGGCCCGGCGCGGGCCCGTCGGTGCGGGAAAACTACCCAGCCGGCGGCCGCCTGGCAAGCCTGGTGCGGCGCTCCGGCGGTCGCTTGCGCTTGGCCGGCGCGGCGCCTGGGCATAGACTTGGCGCCCCGTGAAACGCCTTACCTAGAAAGCAAGCAAGATGGCCGCGAAAGTCGAACCCTTCTGGAAACGCAAGACCCTCGAACAACTCGACCAGCAGGAGTGGGAGTCGCTGTGCGACGGCTGCGGCCTGTGCTGCCTGCAGAAGCTCGAGGACGAGGACGACGGCGCCGTCTACTACACGCGCATCGCCTGCAAGCTGCTGGACCTGAAGACCTGCCGCTGCACCGACTACGCCAACCGCCGCGCCAGCGTGCCGGACTGCATCCAGCTCACCCCGGCGCAGGCCGACGAGTTCCGCTGGCTGCCGCCGACCTGCGGCTACCGCCTGGTGGCCGAGGGCAAGGACCTGCCGCTGTGGCACCACCTGGTCTGCGGCGACCCGGACGCGGTGCACCACGAGCGCATCTCGCAGTCCGGACGGATGCTCAGCGAGGGCTCGGTGCCCGAGGACGACTGGGAAGAGCACCTGATTTTCCGCGCCGGCTGATCCTCCACCCGAACCCCTGGGGCGGTCGAGTCATCGGCGGATAACCGCGAACGGTTATTCGCCCTACGTCGAACGCCAGTGCTCGCGGGTTTGTAGGGCGCATAACGCCTCGGGCGTTATCCGCCGAGGAGCGGGCGGTGCCCGCGAATCGCGCGCGTGGCGCGCTCCTACAGGGAGGTACTGGTGTTTGTGCGCACACCGGACGGTCCCCTCTCCCGCTTGCGGGAGAGGGCTGGGGAGAGGGTGTGGAGGCAGTCTGGTACGCCGAAATTTCTGGGTAGCTCCGTTCGCGAGCAAGCTCGCTCCTACAGGGTGAAGCCGGTGTTACGCAGTCTCAGCCCCGTGTTGGCGCCGGGCGCAGCCAGTAGCAGGCTTCCTCGCCGGCCACCAGCGGTCCACCCTGGTCCTGGTCCAGGCTCGGGTAGTCGGCGCGGCGTTGCCACAGGGCGAACCAGCGCTCGTCCTTCTCATCCTCGATGGTCGCCGGCCGCACCTGACCGATGAAGCGCCGTTCGCAGGCGCCCCATTGCACGTAGTTCACCTGCGCCTCGATCAGGCTGACCGCGTTCGCCCCGCCGCGCGCGTCGGGGAAGCACAGTTGCAGCAGGTCGTCTTCCCAGAAGCAGATCGGGCAGATCTCGTACGAGCCCGGCGCGTCGGCGAAGCTGAAATGGCCGCAGCAGGGGCAGGTGTAGAGCATCAGGCCGCTTCCGCCAGGCGCAGCACCTTGAGCAGGAAGGCGTATTCCAGGGCGACGTCCTTCAACCCCTGGTAGCGCCCGCTCATGCCGCCGTGGCCGGCGCCCAGGTCGGTCTTGAGCAGCAGCAGGCGCTCGTCGGTCTTGCTGGCGCGCAGCTTGGCCACCCACTTGGCCGCCTCCCAGTACTGCACGCGGCTGTCGTTGTAGCCAGCCACCACCAGCATCGCCGGGTAGTCCTGGGCGCAGACGTTCTCGTAGGGCGCGTAGGCGCGGATGCGTTCGTACACCTCCGGTTCCTGCGGGTTGCCCCACTCGTCGTACTCGGTGACGGTCAGCGGCAGGTCGGGGTCGAGCATGGTGTTGAGCACATCGACGAAGGGTACTTCGGCGATGCACGCGGCGAACTGCTGCGGGCGCTGGTTGAGCACCGCGCCCATCAGCAGGCCGCCGGCGCTGCCGCCGCTGATCACGGTTTGCGCCGGGGTGCTGTAGCCCTCGGCGCAGAGGTGTTCGGCGCAGGCGATGAAGTCGCTGAAGCTGTTCTGCTTGTGCGCCAGCTTGCCGGCGCGGTACCAGGCTTCGCCCAGTTCGCCGCCACCGCGCACATGGGCGATGGCGAAGACGAAGCCGCGCTCCAGCAGGCTCAGGCGGGCGTGGGAGAACCAGGGATCGAGGCTCGCCCCGTAGGCGCCGTAGCCGTACAGGTAGAGCGGCGCCGGCTGGCCGGCGGCGACGGCGTCGAGCACCTCGCGGCGCGCCACCAGGCTGATCGGCACCTGCACGCCGTCCACGCTGCTGGCCCAGAGTCGGCGGCTTTCGTAGGCGTCGGCGTCGAACGGGCCTTCCACCGGGGTTTCCTTGAGCACCTGCTGGGCGCCGTCGAGCAGGCCCAGCTGGCGGATCTGCGCCGGGCGGTTGAGCGCCTCGTAGCGCAGGCGGATGGCGGTGCTGTGGAATTCCAGGCTGTCCTGCACGTACAGGTTGTAGGCCGCGTCCGGCAGCTCGACGCGGCGCGGCGCCTGGCCGGCGGCGTGGACTTCGACGATCGGCAGGCCGCCCTCGCGCAGGCTCAGGGTGAAGGCGTCCCGGTTGAGGGTGATGTCTTCCAGCATCACGCTGTCGCGGTGGCCGATCAGCTCGCGCCAGTGCTCGCGGCCCGGCGTCGCCTCGGCGGCGCTGTAGAGGGCGAAGTTGATGCCGCTCTGGTTGCTGCGCACGAACCAGGTCCAGGCGCCATCCAGCAGGCCGTGGTCGACGTGGTATTCGTGCTCTTCCTGGCGCGGGGCGACACAGCGGAACGCCTCGCGCGGCCGTTCGGCGTCGAGCACCCAGGCCTCGCTGGTGGTCTTGCTGCCCAGCAGCAGCACCAGCTGGCGTTCGGAGCTGGCGCGGTAGCAGTGCAGGAAGAAGCGCCCGTCGGGTTCCTCGAACACCAGTTCGGCACCGGCTTCGCCGAGCGTGTGGCGATACAGCTTGTGCGGGCGGTGGGTGTCGTCCAGCTCGCCGAAGAACAGGGTGCGGCTGTCGTTGGCCCAGGTCATGCTGCCGTCGCAGTCGTCGAACGGCAGTTCCTCGATGGCGCCGCTGGCCAGGTCCTTGACGTACAGGCGGTAGATTTCGTCGCCACTGGTGTCGAGGCTGTAGGCCAGGCGCGCGTGGTCCGGGCTGACGCTGAAGGCGCCCAGCGAAAGGAAACCGCCGGCGGCCAGTTCGTTGGGGTCGAGCAGCAGCTGTTCGGCGCTTTCATCCACTTTCAGGGAATCGTCGGCCGGGCGCGGGCAGCGGTAATGCCGCGGGTACTCGTCGCCAGCGGTGGTGCGCTGGTAGTACAGCCACGGGCCCCAGGGCGAGGGCAGCGACAGGTCGGTCTCGCGGATGCGCCCCTTGATCTCCTGGAACAGCTGTTCGCGCAGTTCGGCCTGTTCGGCGAGCTCGGCGTCCAGGTAGGCGTTTTCCGCCTTGAGGTAGTCGAGCACTTCGGGCGTGTCGCGCTGTTGCAGCCAGGCGTAAGGGTCGGCGGCGGGGTCGCGGCGGGCGATGGGGGGCTGGCGGTCGGTCATGCTGGCTCCTGGACGGGGCAGGGGTGACACCCGGCTGCGCACCCGTGGGGAAAAGCGGCTATCATAAGCCCCCTTCCGCCGCCATCGCACGCACGCGCATGAACGAACACGATTATCAACTCGCCTGGGGCGTCTACCTGTTCGCCGCTTTCGGACTCATGGTCGTCTGGTTCCTGATGACCGGCTGGATGTGGCGCTGGCTGCGCGAACCCCTGCGGGTGATCGTGCTCGTGCTGCTGTTCACCCCCACCCCGGTGGACCCGGCCAACAACGAGTACGCCCCGGCCATCGCCATCACCGCCCTGGACGTGCTGTTCAAGGTCGGCAACAACGCTTGGCGCGCCGTGTCCGACCTGGCCCTGGTGCTGCTGGCGGGCTTCGTCGTGTACCTGATCTTCGTCGCCGTGCGCTGGCCCATCGAGCGCGCCGCGCGCAACCGTCGCCAGCGCGTCGAGGCGGAGAACGAGCCGACCATGCGCCAGATGATGCAGCCGCAACTGATGCCCGACGTCGACGACAGCCGCGCCGACGAACGCGGCGGCGACCGCCGCATGCGCATCGAGCCGCGTCTCTGAGGCAACGCGGCGGCGCCCTTGCGCGGCGCCCGCCCGGCGTTCAGCATGGCGACAACGCCGTAGCGGAACGAGCCCGGTGCAGCCGCGGATTGTCGCGCCAGGCCAACGCCTGATCTTCTTTTCCACCTTCCAGTCCGTGCCGGGCCAGCGCCCGCCACAGGAGCGCTGACCATGTGCGAACTGCTCGGCATGAGCGCCAACGTCCCCACCGATATCGTCTTCAGCTTCACCGGCCTGATGCAGCGTGGCGGTGGCACCGGCCCGCACCGCGACGGCTGGGGCATCGCCTTCTACGAGGGGCGCGGCGTGCGCCTGTTCCAGGACCCCTCGGCGAGCGTCGACTCGGAAGTGGCGCGCCTGGTGCAGCGCTACCCGATCAAGAGCGAGACGGTGATCGGGCATATCCGCCAGGCCAACGTCGGCAAGGTCTGCCTGTCCAACACCCACCCCTTCGTGCGCGAACTGGGCGGGCGCTACTGGACCTTCGCGCACAACGGCCAGCTGGCCGACTTCACGCCGCCGCCGGGCATGTACCGGCCGGTGGGCGACACCGACAGCGAGGCGGCCTTCTGCGACCTGCTCAACCGCGTGCGCCGCGCCTTCCCCGAGCCGGTGCCGGTGGAGGTGCTGTTGCCGACCCTGGTCTCGGCCTGCGCCGAGTATCGGCAGAAGGGCGTGTTCAACTGCCTGTTGAGCGACGGTGACTGGTTGTTCACCTTCTGTTCCAGCAAGCTCGCGTACATTACCCGCCGTGCGCCCTTCGGCCCGGCGCGGCTGAAGGACGCCGACCTGACGGTGGACTTCCAGTCCGAAACCACGCCCAACGACGTGGTCACGGTGGTCGCCACCGAGCCGCTGACCGACAACGAGAACTGGACGCTGCAACAGAGCGGCGAATGGATGCTCTGGTGGCGCGGCGAAATCCTCGACCAGGGCCGCGTCTGACCAGCACAACAGGGGGAGTCCTATGCTGCGCAGTTACATCCGCATGGTGCTGTTCGCCGTCGGCCTGATGGTCGGGGTGCAGGTGCCGGGGTTCATCAAGGACTACGGCATCCGCGTCGACGCCCATCGCCAGGAAGCCCTGCAGGCCCTGGAGGGCTACCGCAACACCGCCGGCCAGTACTTCAAGGGTGACCTCGACGCCCTGGTGGCGCATTACCGCGGCAGCCCGGACCCGGTGTTCCAGCGCGACGGCGACAACGTCGAGCGCCTGCTGCGCCGCGCCCAGCTGTTCGACAAGGAATGGGAGGCCCTGCAGGGCCCCTGGTACGCCCGCGCCTGGCACCTGTTCAGCGCGCCGAACCGCGAGCTGCTGCAGGAAACCCTGGACGGCTACACCTACCAGGTGGTGCTGGTGCCCGAGGCCATCGGCTGGGCGATTGGCGGCGGCCTGCTGCTGGCCTGGATCGTCGAGCTGCTGATGGTTTCGGTCGGCGCCCTGGCCGGTGTCGGCGACAACCGCGGCGCCGCGCGCCGGCACTGGAACTGACGCCCGGCGGCGGATAACCGCGAACGGTTATGCGCCCTGCGTCCATGCTGGCCCTCGCGTAGGGCGAATAACGCCACGGCGTTATCCGCCGTTCCCTCAGCCCCGCGCCGCGAGGGCCCGCTGGTTGGACGCGTAGATGTTGTCGCGCTCCAGCGCCTTGCCGCTTTGCACCGCCGCCAGCCACTGCGCGGTGCTGGCCACGGCGGCGAACGACGAATGCAGCACCACGCTGAACGCCCGGTGGATTTCCTCGGCGCTGGCGGAGCCTGCGCTGTTGGCGTAGGGCAGCGAGCCGCTGGCATCGTCGAGGAACTCCACCTGCCAGCCTTCGTGGGCCGCCTGGCGCGCGGTGGAGTCGTCGCAGTTGTGGGTCATGTAGCCGACGATGCTCAGGGTGTCGACGCCGCGCTCGCGCAGCCAGTCGCCCAGCCCGGTGCCGCTCAGGGCACTGGCCTTGCTCTTGTCCAGGAGCAGGTCGCGGGGCCGTTCGGCCACCTGCGGGTGCAGTTCCACGCCATGGCTGCCGGGGGCGAAGATCGGCGCGCCGGCCGGCGCCAGGTGGCGCACCACCACCACCGGGATGCCGGCGGCGTGGGCGGCGTCCATGGCGGCGAGGATGTTCGGCAGCGAGTCGCCGACCGGCGGGTATTCGATGCGCAGGTTGCCGCTGAAGTATTCGTTCTGCACGTCGATGACGATCAGGGCGCGTTGCGGGGCGTTGCTCATGGCGGGCGTCTCCGGTGGGGGGCAGTGAGGCCATTCTGCGGGCGCGCCGGCAGTCGCTGTGAGTGGCCCGCGCGACAGCTTTCGCTAGAATCGGGCCAAAGCCTTGCCCGGGAGACGCCCATGCAGACCCACCGTGTAGCCGTGGTGGCCTTCGACCAGATCAGCCCCTTCCACCTGTCGGTGCCCTGCCTGGTATTCGGCGAGGGCGACCCGGGCGGCGCGCGGGTGCGCTTCGACCTGCAGGTCTGCGCCGTCGAGCCGGGGCTGCTGAGCACCACCGCCGGCTTCGCCATCTACACGCGGCATGGCCTGGAGGCGTTGGAAACCGCCGACACCGTGATAGTGCCGAGCTGGCGCGACCCCGCCGAGCGGCCGCCGCAGGCGCTGCTCGACGCCCTGGTGGCGGCCCATGCACGCGGCGCGCAGATGGTCGGGTTGTGCCTGGGGGCCTTCGTCCTCGCCGAAGCCGGCCTGCTCGATGGCCGCCGCGCCACCACCCACTGGCTGTGGGCGGAGTTCTTCGCCGAGCATTACCCCGGGGTGCGGGTGGAGCCGGACGTGCTCTACATCGACGATGGCCCGATCCTGACTTCCGCCGGCACCGTGGCCGGCATCGACTGCTGCCTGCACCTGCTGCGCCAGCGCTGCGGCGCCGGCCTGACCAACCAGCAGGCCCGGCGCCTGGTGGTGGCGCCGCACCGCCAGGGCGGCCAGGCGCAGTTCGTCGAGCAGCCGCTGCCGGCGACGGCGCGGGACAACCGCCTGAGCGGCCTGCTCGACTGGGTGCGCGAACGCCTCGACCAGCCCCACGACCTCGACAGCCTGGCCGACCGCGCGGCGATGAGCCGGCGCAGCTTCAGCCGGCACTTCCGCCAGCTCACCGGCAGCACCCTGGGCGACTGGCTGCGCGGCGAGCGCCTGGCCCTGGCGCAGCGCCTGCTGGAGTCCACCGAGCAGCCGATCCCGGAGGTGGCCTGCCTGTCCGGCTTCGGCTCGGTGGCCGCGCTGCGCCAGCACTTCAGCGCGGCGCTGGGGGTGTCGCCGAGCGCCTATCGGCAGGCGTTTCGCACGTAGGATGGTGTGCCCGGGGCGTAGGGCGAATAACCGTTCGCGGTTATCCGCCGTTGCCCGAAGCGCCGATGCTCGCCGACAACGGCGGATAACGCCGTAGGCGTTATGCGCCCTACGGGTGCTTCGGGTTCATTCCAGCGCCTTCTCCGGCAGCTCGTTGCGCCGGTAGGGGAACACGTCGATCACCTTGCCGGCGCGAATCTGCGCCTGCAGACCCTTCCAGTAGTCGGCGTCGTACAGTTCGCCGTGCAGCTTGGCGAACAGCCGGCGCAGCTTCAGGTCGACGAACAGGAAGCGCGGGAATTCCTCGGGAAACACGTCCATCGGCCCCACCGAATACCAGGGCTCGGAGGACATCTCGTCCTCCTCGTAGCGCGGCGGCGGGATGTGCCGGAAGTTCACCTCGGTGAGGTAGCTGATCTCGTCGTAGTCGTAGAACACCACGCGGCCGTGGCGGGTAACGCCGAAGTTCTTCAGCAGCATGTCGCCGGGGAAGATGTTCGCCGCCGCCAGCTGCTTGATGGCCAGGCCGTAGTCGTACAGCGCCTCGTGCACCTGGGCTTCGGTGGCGTGCTCCAGGTAGAGGTTCAGCGGGGTCATGCGGCGTTCGGTCCAGCAGTGGCGGATCAGCACCACCTCGCCCTCCATGACCACGGTCGAGGGCGCCACCTCCAGCAGCTCGGCCAGGCATTCGGGGTCGAACTTGCCCAGCGGGAAGCGGAAGTCGGCGAACTGCTGGGTGTCGGCCAGGCGGCCGACGCGATCGTGGTTCTTCACCAGCTGGTACTTCTGCACCACGGTGGCGTGGTCCACGGTCTTGGCCGGGTTGAAGTTGTCCTTGATGATCTTGAACACCGTGTTGAAGCCGGGCAGGGTGAACACGCTCATCACCATGCCGCGCACCCCGGGCGCCATGACGAAGCGGTCGTCGGTGTTCGCCAGGTGGTTGATCAGCGCACGGTAGAACTCGCTCTTGCCCTGCTTGTAGAAGCCGATCGAGGTATACAGCTCGGCGATGTGCTTGCCCGGCAGCAGGCGCTTGAGAAAGGCCACCAGCTCGGCCGGCACCGGCGCGTCGACCATGAAGTAGGAGCGGGTGAAGGAGAAGATGATCGACACCTCCGCCTCGTCGGTGATCACGGTGTCGAAGCGGATGCCCTGGCCCTCGCGGTGGATCAGCGGGAACACCAGCGGCCACTGCTCGTCCGGGGTGAACAGGCGGCCCACCAGGTAGGCGCCCTTGTTGCGGTAGAACACCGAGCCGATCAGTTCCAGGCTCAGTTCCGGGTCCTTGCACACCCAGTCGGGCAGGTTGCTGCGCAGCAGGGCATCCATGCGTTCCAGGTCGCCGTCGGCGTCCTCGTAGGGCACCTGGAAGCGGTAGTCGGCGAAGATTCGCTGCAGCGCCTGGCGCAGGTTGCCCTGGGGCCGGTAGAGGCGCGTGTGCGGGGCGCGGGCGTGGGCGCGCAGCGACGGTCGCGTGGTGTGCACGAACATGGTGCCGTCGCTGATGTTGTCGTGGCTGAACAGCCCGCAGAAGATCGAGTTGAACCAGGTTTCCGCCAGCTCGTCGTCGTTGCGCGGGTCGATCAGGCCGATGTAGGCGCTCTTGATCAGCGGCCAGCGCTCCACATCCAGCAACTGCTCGCGATCGAAGGTGGCCAGCACCCCGCCCACGGTTTCGCCGACCTTCTCTTCGTAGAGGTTGATGCGCTCGGCCGAGGTGCTCTGGATTTCCTGCCAGTGCGCCTGCTCGAAGCGCGCCTGGGCGCCGTCGGTGATCTGCCGGAAGCGCTCGCGGTAGTCGTCGAAGCCGTCGAGGATGGTCTGGGCGATCTGCGCGTGGAGCATGGGACGCCTCGCATGGGGATGCTGTGCAGCGAGCTTAGCCAGACTCCGCCGGTGGCGAAAGCGCCGGGGCGCCGGCAAACCGGGGAACCTCGCGCGGGCTCCCCGGCATGTCGTTCAGCTCACCAACCGGCAGTGCGCCCCGCATTCCTGCTGGGCCAGCAGGTTGTCGTTCCACTTGCCGTCGGCGTGGGTGCGCAGGTAGGGCGCCTTGCCGTAGTCGCGCACCACGCCGATGTAGACGCGGCGGCCGGTACCGCGGTCGAGGGTGTAGAAGGCTTCGCTCTTGTCGTCGATGCGGCGGATCGCCTCGTCCCTGGTCAGTACCCAGCCCTGGATGCTGTTGCCGATGTGGCTGATGCTCTCGTGACGATTGTTGCGATCGCTTTTGTTGATGCAGTTGATTTCGTGCTCGGTCATTCCTGATTTTCCTTGAGCGGTTGGCGATATGCCGGGCGCAAGGGTAGGAGCGGGCGGAGCCGTGGTTCCAATGGTCTTCTTGAATGCGGCGAGCCTTGTGACCATGAAAATCAAATAAATAGGAAATTTCCTACTTGCTTCGCGGACTGGTGCTGGGCGGTTCGAGGCCCCGGCCGCTTTGAAAGTCGCCTTCGGGTTGCCGTGCTGCCTGGGACGGGTAAGCTCGAACTCCCCTCCGCCGCGAAACGACTCCATGCGCCCCGTCGATCTGCTCCGCCTCTGCAGCCTTGCCGCCATCTGGGGCGCCAGCTTTCTGTTCATGCGCCAGCTGGTACCGGTGATCGGCGCCATGCCCACCGCCTTCCTGCGCGTGCTGCTGTCCGCCTTCGGCCTGTTCGCCATCCTCCTGGCGCTGCGCGTGCCCTGCGCGTTTCGCGGCAAGCTGCGGCAGATGCTGCTGATCGGGGTAATCAGCTCGGGTATCCCGGTGCTGATGTTCAGCCTGGCCGCGCGCTACCTGCCGGCCGGCTATTCGGCGATCTTCAACGCCACCACGCCGCTGATGGGCGTGCTGGTCGGCGGCCTGTTCTTCGCCGAGTCCCTGAGCCCGGCCAAGGCGCTCGGGGTGCTGGTCGGGCTGGCCGGGGTGGCGGTGCTCAGCGGCGCCGGGCCGGCGCCTTTCGACGGCCAGCTGCTGCTGGGCGCCGGCGCCTGCCTGGTGGCGACCACCTGCTACGGCTTCGCCGGCTTCATGACCAAGCGCTGGATCAACGACCAGGGCGGCCTGGACAGCCGCGTCACCGCCTTCGGCAACCAATTGGGCGCCTGCCTGTGCCTGCTCCCGGTGTTCGCCGCGACCAGCCTGGACATGCCCCTGGCGCCGCTGGCGCAGCCGTCGGTATGGCTGGCGCTGGCCGGGCTCGGGCTGCTCTGCACCTCCTTCGCCTACATCCTCTACTTCGGCCTGCTAGCCGACATCGGGCCGCTGCGGACGATGACCGTGACTTTCCTGATCCCGCCGTTCGGCGTGCTCTGGGGCGTGCTGTTCCTCGACGAGCGGCTGTCCTGGGCGCACCTGCAGGGCGGCCTGCT
>NZ_JARJLT010000417.1 GCF_029335315.1 Pseudomonas citronellolis | reverse complement strand
TCGCTCCTACAAAAAGCGCAACCCGCAGGAGTACCGCACATGAACACCGACATCCCCCGCATCGCCCAGGCCCTCGACCAGGCCGCGCGGCATGCCGAGCCGCTGGCGCAGTTCAGCGCCCATGCGCCGTTCAGCCTGGACGACGCCTACCGCATCCAGCGCGCGTCCATGCAGCGCCGCTACGACGACGGCGAGCGCAGCATCGGCGTCAAACTGGGCTTCACCAGCCGCGCCAAGATGGTCCAGATGGGCGTCGACAGCCTGATCTGGGGCTGGCTCAGCGACACCATGCTGGAAGAGGACGGCGGCCTGGTCGACCTGGCCCGCTACATCCACCCGCGCGTCGAGCCGGAAGTCTGCTTCCTCACCCGCCGCGCCATCGACCGCCCGCTGACCCTGCTGGAAGCCGCCGACTACATCGAGGCCGTGGCCCCGGCGCTGGAGATCATCGACTCGCGCTACCAGGCCTTCAAGTTCAGCCTCGAGGACGTGGTGGCGGACAACTGTTCCTCCGCCGGTCTCACCGTCGGCCCCTGGTCGCGGGACTTCGGCGCACTGGCCAATGCCGGCGTGGTGCTGCGCCTGGATGGCCGCGTGGTCCAGGCCGGCTCCACCGCCGCCATTCTCGGCAACCCGCTGCGCAGCCTGGTGCAGGCCTCGCGCCTGCTGCACCAGGCGCAGATCGAACTGCCCGCCGGCAGCCTGGTGATGGCCGGCGCCGCCACCGCCGCCGAGGCGCTGCGCCCCGGCATGCACGTCAGCGTCGAGGTCCAGGGGCTGGGGCAGAGCAGCTTCAGCGTCCGCCACCCTCAAGGAGCAGCAGCATGAGCGAAACCAAATCCACCGTGGTCGCCGGCAAGGCCACCCCGCGCGGGCGCTTCCCGCACATCAAGCGCGCCGGTGATTTCCTTTTCGTCTCCGGCACCAGCTCGCGGCGCCCGGACAACAGCTTCGTCGGCGTCGAGGTGGACGCCATGGGCACCACCAACCTCGACATCCGCGCCCAGACCCGCGCGGTGATCGAGAACATCCGCGACATCCTAGCCAGCGAGGGCGCGCGGCTGTCGGACGTGGTCGAGATCAGCAGCTTCCTCGTCGATATGAACGACTTCGGCGGCTACAACCAGGTCTACGCCCAGTACTTCGACGAGAACGGCCCGACCCGCACCACCGTGGCCGTGCACCAACTGCCGCACCCGCACCTGCGCATCGAGATCAAGGCGGTGGCCTACGCCCCCCGCACCCGTTGAACCGCTGGGAGATAACAACAATGGACAAGCACCACTTCAGCGCACCTTTCAATTTCAACCGCTGGCTCGACGAGCACGCCCACCTGCTCAAGCCGCCGGTGAACAACCAGCAGATCTGGCAGGGCAGCGACTACATGGTCACCGTGGTCGGCGGCCCCAACCAGCGCACCGACTTCCACGACGACCCGGTGGAGGAGTTCTTCTACCAGTTCAAGGGCAACGCCTACCTGAACATCTGGAATGCCGGGCGCTACGAGCGGGTGGACCTCAAGGAAGGCGACATCTACCTGATGGCCCCGCACGTCATCCATTCGCCGCAGCGCCCCGAGCCCGGCAGCCTGTGCCTGGTGATCGAGCACCGCCGCCCGGCGGGCCAGCACGACGCCCTGCAGTGGTCCTGTGCGCGCTGCGGAGGGCTGATCAAGCGCTACGAAATGCAGCTGCAAAGCATCGTCGCCGACCTGCCGCCGGTGTACGAGCAGTTCTACGCCACCTCCGACGAGGAGCGCCGCTGCGGCGGTTGCGGCGAAATCCACCCGGGCCGCGACTGGCAGGCCTGGCACCAGACCCTGCGTGAGTTCCATTCCGTATGAAGATCGACATCCACTCGCACTTCTTCCCGCGCATCACCCAGGCCGAGGCGGCGCGCCTGCACCCCGAGCGCGCGCCCTGGCTGCATGCCGAGGGCCGGCACGGCCAGATCATGCTCGGCGACAAGCCGTTCCGCCCGGTGCACGACGTGCTCTGGGACGCCCAGCGGCGCGTCGAGCACCTGGACGAACAGGGCCTGGACGTCCAGGTGATGTGCGCCACCCCGGTGATGTTCGGCTACGACCAGCCCATCGAACGCGCCTTGCCCTGGGCGCAGCTGATGAACGACCGCGCCCTGGAGATGACCGCCGCCGCCCCGGACCGCCTCAAGGTGCTGGCCCAGGTGCCGCTGCAGGACATCGATGCCGCCTGCCGCGAAGCCAGCCGGGCCATGGCCTGCGGCCACGTCGGCGTGCAGATCGGCAACCATGTCGGCGAGCGCGACCTGGATGACGCCGGCCTGGAAGCCTTCCTCCGGCACTGCGCGGAGGAGGGCATCCCGCTGCTGGTGCACCCCTGGGACATGATGGGCCGCGAGCGCATGAAGAAGTGGATGCTGCCCTGGCTGGTGGCCATGCCGGCGGAAACCCAGCTGGGCATCCTCTCGCTGATCCTCTCCGGGGCTTTCGAGCGCCTGCCCGAGTCGCTGCGCATCTGCTTCGCCCACGGCGGCGGCGGCTTCGCCTTCCTGCTCGGCCGCGTGGACAACGCCTGGCGCCACCGCGACATCGTCCGCGCGGACTGCCCGCAGTTGCCGTCCAGCTACGTCAAGCGCTTCTTCGTCGACTCGGCGGTGTTCGACCCCGGCGCGCTGCGCCTGCTGGTGGACGTGATGGGCGCCGACCGGGTGATGCTCGGCTCCGACTCGCCCTTCCCGCTGGGCGAGCAGAGCATCGGCGCCGGCGTGCTGGAACACCCGCAGCTCAGCGAGCAGGACAAGGCGCGCATCTGCGCCGGCAACGCCCAGGCCTTCTTCGGTCTTTGAGAGGACTCGCCGCGGCGGCGCATGCCGTGTGAGGGGTGAAGTATTCACCCGCTCAATGCAAAACCGAGTGCCGGTCGACGCGGCGAGCGCATCGGCATTCAGCGGATCGACGACGCCGACTATTCGGATAGACCGGCAGGTTGCGGCGACCGCTAATGGCTGGGCGTGCCGGGCCGGTGCCGGCCAAGTGCCAATAACAACAACAGAAGGTAGAACACGATGAAAACTCTTCGCATCCTGGGCGTCGTCGGCGCCGCCTTGCTGGCGCTGCATGGCGCTCCCGCCTCCGCGGCGGCGGAGGACAGCATCAAGGTGACCCTGCTGGGCACCGGGACCCCGATCCTCAACGTCAACCGCTTCGGCATGAGCACCCTGGTCGAGGCCGGCCCGCACAAACTGCTGTTCGACGCCGGGCGCGGCGCGGCGATCCGCCTGCATCAGTTGCAGGTGCCGCTGCGCGATATCGAGGCGGTGTTCATCACGCACCTGCACTCCGACCACCTCACCGGCCTGCCGGACCTGTACGCCACTGCGCCGCTGCCCACCGACGATGGCCGGCGCACCCAGGCCCTGCCGGTCTATGGGCCCAAGGGCATCGACAGCGTGGCGCGGGGCATCGAGCAGATGTTCAGCGAGAACAACCGCATCCGCGGCAAGGAAACCAACGCGCAGGCCGCGCGCATCGCCGACCAGGCCATACCGGCGGAGGGCGGCGTGGTCTTCGACCAGCAGGGCGTGAAGGTCACCGCGTTCCTGGTGGACCACGGCTACGTGAAGCCGGCCTACGGCTATCGCATCGACTACGCGGGGCGTTCGGTGGTGCTCTCCGGCGACACCACCTACGCCCCCAACCTGGTCCGCCAGGCCAAGGGCGTGGACCTGCTGGTGCACTCCCTGTCGATCGCCAGCCACCAGTTGGAGAAGGCCTATCCCGACTACGTGAAGCACTTCTACGACTACCTGGCCAACCCGGAGACGGTGGCGAAAGTGCTCAGCGAAACGCACCCGCGCGATGCGGTGTTCTCGCATATCTCGCTGTACAGCCGCGGCGACATCGGCCGCGCTTCCGAAGAGGAGATCCGTTCGCGCGTGGCCCAGGGCTACGACGGCTCCTTCGTTATCGGCCAGGACCTGATGGCCTTCGAGCTGACGCCCAAGGGTGTAGTGCGCGAGCCCTACGACGCCGCGTTGCGCCAGCGTGAACCGGTGAACTGACGACTCCGCTACCGACTCATTCCTGCCGCCGGGTTGCCGGTGGCGGGGACGCCTTGCCTACAACAACGAGAAGAGTGCAAGCAACATGAGCAATCACCCCAAACTGTCCCTGGCGGTGCTCGCCTCCGGAACCCTGGCGGCGCTGCCCCAGGCCGAGGCCGGCGACGGCCTGGTCGAGGGCGCCAGCGCCACCCTGCAGGCGCGCAACTACTACTTCAGCCGCGACTATTCGGACATCGTCGGCGCCAGCCGGCAATCGAAAGCGGAGGAGTGGGCCCAGGGCTTCATCCTCGACTTCCGTTCCGGCTACACGGCGGGGCCCGTGGGCTTCGGCGTGGACGCCATCGGCCTGCTCGGCCTGAAGCTGGACAGCAGCCCGGACCGGGCCAACACCGGGCTGTTGCCGGTGGACGGCGACGGCCGCGCGCCGGACGACTACAGCCGCCTGGGCGTGGCGCTGAAGGCGAAGGTCTCGCACAGCGAGCTCAAGCTCGGCGAACTGCAGCCCAACCTGCCGGTGCTGCCGGCCAGCGACAACCGCCTGCTGCCGCCGACCTACCAGGGCGCGATGCTGGCCTCCGCGGAGATTCCCGGGCTGACCCTGCAGGCGGGCCGGCTGAAGTCCTACAGCATGCGCAACGAGGCCGGCACCAGCGACCTGCAGGCGATGGTCGGCACGACACCCTACCGCCAGGTGAAAAGCGACGCCTTCAACTTCGTCGGCGGCGATTACGACTTCAACGCCAAGCGCACCCGCGCCAGCCTGTGGTACGGCCAGTTGGAAGACATCTACCGCCAGGGCTTTGTCGGCCTCAAGCACAACCAGCCCGTCGGCGACTGGGTGCTGGGCGGCAACCTCGGTTACTACGACGCCAACGAGGACGGCAAGCGCCTGCTCGGCACGCTGGACAACCGCGCCTTCTACGCGCTGCTCTCGGCAAAGCGCGGCGGACATACCTTCTATGTCGGCTACCAGGGCATGTTCGGCGACGACGGCTTCCCGCGGGTGTTCCCCAACGTCGCGCCGCTGGGCAACGAGGTGCCTACCTTTCAGTTCGCCTCGGCCGACGAGCGCTCCTGGCAGGTGCGCCACGACTACGACTTCGCCGCCCTCGGCATCCCCGGCCTGAGCACCACGCTGCGCTACCTGCGTGGCAGCAACGTCGACACCGGCAGGGGCTTCGAGGGCCGCGACCGCGAGCGCGACCTGGAGCTGGCCTACACGCTGCAGAGCGGCCCGCTGGCCGGACTGAACGTCCGCCTGCGCAACGCCGTGGCCCGCTCCAACTACCTCACCGACGTCGACGAGAACCGCCTGATCCTCAGTTACACCTGGAAGCTCTTCTGAGCCGGCCCACCCTCTAGCAACGAGAAGAACGCCATGAACAGACAAACCCTGCGCGTCAGCGACGTGATCGACAACAGCCCGCTGTCCGCGCTGCAGATCCGCGTGCTGCTGCTGTGCTTCCTGGTGGTGGTACTCGACGGCTTCGACACCGCCGCCATCGGCTACATCGCCCCCGAACTGATCCGTGACTGGGGCATCACCCGCGGCCAGTTGGCCCCGGCCTTCGCCGCCGGGCTGTTCGGCATGCTGGTGGGCAGCGTCGGCTTCGGCCCGGTGGCCGACCGCAAGGGCCGCAAATTCGTCCTGCTGCTCAGCCTGGGCATCGTCGCCCTGGGCACCCTGGCCTGCGCCCTGGCGCCGAACATCGAGGTGCTCACCGCGCTGCGCTTCTTCACCGGCCTGGGCCTGGGCGGCGTGCTGCCCAACGCCATCACCCTCGCCTCGGAGTATTCGCCGGCGCGGCGGCGCATGCTGCTGGTAACCCTGAGCTATTCCGGCTTCACCCTGGGCCTGGCCCTGGGCGGCTGGGTGGCCGGCCTGCTGCTGCCGCTGGTGGGCTGGAAGGGCCTGCTGTTGTGCGGCGGACTGGCGCCGCTGGTGCTGTTGCCGGCGCTGGTCCTGGCGCTGCCGGAGTCCACCTGCTTCATGGCCGGCAGCCCGGCGCACGCCCAGCGGCTGCGGGCGATCCTTGGGCGCATCAGCGCTCGCCGGGACCTGGACGAAGTGACCCTGGTCGGCGACGTCGCCGCCGCGCAACAGCGTTCGCCGGCCTCGACCCTGTTCGCCGAGGGCCGGGCGCTGCGCACCCTGATGCTGTGGCTGACCTTCTTCTGCTGCCTGTTCGTCTTCTACCTGCTGACCAGCTGGCTGCCGACCATCCTCCGCGGCAGCGGCTACGGCACCCAGGAGACCTCGCACATCGCCGCGATGATCCCCTTCGGCGGGGTGGTCGGCGGCATCGTCATGGCCCTGCTGATGGACCGCTTCGGCGCCCAGCGTCTGCTGCCGCCGCTGTGCCTGTGCGCCGCCGCGGCCCTGGCGCTGACCGGTACCCAGCTGGGTAACAGCCTGGCACTGCTGCTGATGGTCTTCGCCGTGGGCTTCACCCTCACCGGCGCGCTGAACAACCTGAGCATCCTCGCCGCCACCCTGTACCCGACCCACGCCCGCGCCACCGGCGTGAGCTGGGCGCTGAGCGCCGGGCGCGCCGGCTCGATCATCGGCTCGCTGCTCGGCGCCTGGCTGTTCGAGGCCGCCGGTGGCCTGCAGGTGTTCTTCCTCTGGCTCGCCGCGCCGGCGCTGCTGGCCAGCCTGGCGCTGTTCGTCATGGCCACGCGCCACGCACCGGGCGCCGCGCGGGGCGAGCTTGCCTGAAACGCCGGCCGCTGGTCGGTCGGTGGCGACGACGGAGGGACGCAGTCTTCTCGCCGACCTTGCCTGGGGGGGCGGTCGGCGGCAACCACGGAGCTGCGTTGCCGCGGATGCGTGGTACTTTCCGTTTCCGGGCTGGATGTCGGGGTAACCCATGAAGTCGAGTGTGGTATCGGTCGCGCGCAAGCTGAAGTTCTACCAACTGGTGGTGCTCGACCAGGTGGTGCAGAGCGGTTCGCTGCTGCGCGCGGCGCAGGTGCTGAACCTGACCCAGCCGGCGGTGACCAAGGTCATCCACGAGCTGGAGTCGTACTTCGACGCGCCGTTGCTCGAACGGAGCAACCGTGGGGTGAAGGTCACCGAGCTGGGCGAGCTGGTGTTGCGCCGGGCGCGCTCGATGCTCGCCGAGCTGCGGGCACTGAGCGACGAGGTGGAAGCCTTCCGCGACGGTACCTCCGGGCACGTGGTGGTGGGTACCCTGATCTCCGCTTCCACCTCGCTGCTGCCGCGCGCCCTGCGCCTGCTCAAGAGTCGCGCGCCACGGGTGTTGGTGTCAGTACGCATCGGCCAGTTCGACCAACTGTTCCCGGCCCTCATCGGCGGTGAGGCGGACCTGGTGGTGGGCCGTGTGCCGGACGACTGGCAGGCCCGTGGCGAAGCGCGGGCGCTGGGCGTGGACGTGCTCTACGACGAGCGCCTGTGCATCGTCGGTGGCCGGGGCCACCCACTGCATGCCGGCGGCGCGGTGAGTCTGGCCGAGCTGCATGCCTACCCCTGGGTGCTGCCGCCGCCCGGCTCCCTGCTGCGGCAGACGGTCGACCACCTGTTCGCACAGGCCGGCCTGGCGCTGCCGGGCAACGTCATCGAGTCGCTGTCGGTGCTCACCAACGTTGCCCTGATGCAGGACCAGCAGACCGTCGGCCTGCTGCCCCTGGAAACCGCCCGGCAAATGGCCGATGGCGGCGGCGTCCGAGCCTTCGCGCTGGACATCGAGCTGCGCTTCGGCGACATCGGCTGCTTCCATCCCAGCGGCCGCGAACTGGGGCCGGCGGCTCGGTTGTTCCGCGAGTGCCTGCGCGCTGCCAGCGTGGAGTTGGGCGAGGAAGGCTGAGGCTGCCGCTGCTTTCCTAGAATGGGTTGAGCTTGCGAACCCCATGTAGCTGCGGTGATGGGTATCGCTTCGCTCAACGCCATCCTACGACGACGTTTCATTGAGTTCCCGCGAACGCGGGAATCCAGAAAACAAGCGGACCTTGTCCGCGATGGCATGGCGCTAGCCCTGCCGACGGGGTCGTGGATAAACTCTACGTTGCAGGCGAGCACGGCTTTTCGTAGGAGCGAGCTTGCTCGCGAATGGGCCCTGTAGCGAAGTCTGTTCGTGAGCAAGCCCGCTCCTGCCAAACAATGCAGGGCAGCGTTGTTCCGGGCCAACGGCGGATAACGCGGAGCGTTATTCGCCCTACGCCCAGCCCGGCCACAGCGTTCACGGGTTCAATTGTTGCTCTGGGTGAACTTCTCCAGGAACAGCCGGCCGTTCGCCAATCCCTGGTCCTGCAACCAGGCCTTCACCGACTCGACCATCGGCGGCGGGCCGCACAGGTACATGTCGAAGGGCGCGTCGCGCAGGGGCTCGGTGTCGAAGTGCTCGGTGACGTAGCCGCGCTTGCCGTCCCAGCTGGCGTCATCGCTGATCACCGGGGTGAAGGTGAAGCCCGGGATGCGCTCGGCGTAGGTTGCGATGCGCTCCAATTCGCAAAGGTCCGCCGCCTGGCGCACGCCGTAGTACAGGTGCACCGGCTGCCCGCGGCCGCCGGCCTCGGCCAGTTCGTCGAGCATCCCGAGGAAGGCCGACAGACCGGTGCCGCCGGCCACCAGCTGCAGCGGGCGGTCGACGTGGCGCAGGTAGAAGGCGCCCAGCGGCGCCTCGAAGCGGATTTCGTCGCCCGGCCGGCAGCGCTCGCGGATGTAGTCGCTCATGACGCCGTCGGGCAGCAGGCGGATGAGGAACTGCAGCTGGTTCCGCGCATTGGGCCGGTTGGCGAAGGAGTAGGAGCGCACCGCGTCCGTGCCCGGTACGCACAGGCGCGCGTACTGGCCGGGCAGGTAGTCCAGCGCCGGGCCTTCGACCTGCAGGCGCAGGATGGCGGTGTTCGACGAGACCTGCTCGACGCCGCTGACCACCCCGCGATGGCTGGACGGGCCGGCGGCGCTGCACAGGCTGGAGTCGAAGTCGAAGTAGAACGCGGCGTCGGACTGCACGCGGGTCTGGCAACTGAGGATCTTGCGCTGGGCCAGGTCCTCGGCGGAGAGGGTTTCCTCGTCGGCGTAGTCCATCGCGTAGCTGCCGGACTCGCAGCGGCCCATGCAGGTGCCGCAGACGCCCTCGCGGCAGTCCAGAGGGATCTTGATGCCGTTGCGCAGCGCCGCGTCGAGCAGGATTTCGTTGCCTTGCACGGGGAAGAACAGCGTCTTGCCGTCGGCGAAGCTGAAGGCGACCTTGTGGTTCATCGGGCCATCCTCACAGGTGGTAGAAGTCGAGCACCGAATCGATGCGGTCGTTGAGCAGCAGCACGTGCTTGCGGGCGATCAGCCAGCTCTCGCCATGGGGGCGCAGGCGGTAGGTGGCGTGGCCGAAGAACTGCCCGGGCGTCTCCAGGCGGTAGAACAGCGTGTGCCAGTTGGCCCGCACCTCCAGATCGCCGCCGTCCAGTTCGCGGATACGCACGTTGTCGATGCCGTGCAGGGTTCGCGGCATGGGGATGGTCGAGGCGGCCTTGCCGGTGCGGATGCGGAACACCCGGTCCTCCAGGCCGGCGCGGCTGGGGTAGTAGATCAGCGACATGCCACGCTTCGGATCGGTGGTGTAGACGTGCTCGGAATCCCATTGCGGGGCGTGGAACTCGCTGTCCTCGCTGAACATGTCGAGGTAGGCGTCCCAGTCCTGGGCGTCGCACGCCTCGGCGTTGCGGTAGAGGAACTGTTCCACCCGGTATTGCAGTTGCGCGCTCATGCCTGCACCTCCTTGAGTGCCAGGGCCTTGCGTTCCAGCCCGTCGAGGAGGAAGCGCTGCCAGTGCCGGTGCTGGTTGACGTAGAGGCCTTCGTGGGTGATCTCGGTGCCGGTGAGCACGGGGGCGATACCCAGCGTCTGGCTGTTCGGCGTCGGGCCCTCGACCCACTTGCCGTGGCCGCGGGAGATGTCGCTCCAGCGCTCCAGGCGGCCCTGGAAGCCGCGCTGCTGTTCGCGGAATTCCACCAGGTCGTCCGGGGTGCCCATGCCGGAGACGTTGAAGAAGTCCTCGAACTGGCGGATGCGATTCTCGCGGTCCTGGTCGGACTCGCCTTTCACGCCGATGCACTGGCTGACGACTTCGGTCCGGTTCCAGGCGATGGGGCGGACGATGCGCAGCTGCGAGCTGATCTGGTCCATGAAGAACAGGCTGGGGTAGATGTTCAGGTTGCGCAGGCGGTGCATCATCCACTCGGCCCTGGCCTGGCCGTGTTCCTCTACCAGGCGCGGCATCACGCTGGCGTAGCCGGGGCGTACGGCGGGGTTGGGCATGTCGCTGAACAACACGCTGTGGCCGTTGCGGAAGCTGAACCAGCCATCGTCGGTCTGCGCGTCGCCGGCGCCGAGCTTGCTGTAGTCCAGGGTGCCGCTGGCGGTGCCGTTCTCGACGTTGACCTGCTGGCGGTGCTGCACGGTGGCCACGTAGTTGTAGTGCACGGTGCTGACGTGGTAACCGTCCAGCCCGTTCTCGTTCTGCAGCTTCCAGTTGCCGTCGAAGGTGTAGGCGGAGCGGCCCGGCAGCACTTCCAGCTCGCCGGTCGGAGACTGCGCCACCATCATGTCGAAGAACACTTTCGCATCGCCGAGGAAGTCTTCCAGGCTGTCCGTGGCGGTCACGTCCAGGCTGATGAAGACGAAGCCCTTGTAGCTGTCGATGCGCGCCTTCTTCAGGCCGCGGCTGGCCTTGTCGAAGTCCGCCGGGTATTCACCGGGCGCCTTGACCTTCACCAGGCGCCCGTCGCTCTTGTAGCACCAGGCGTGGAAGGGGCAGGTGAAGGTGGACTGGTTGCCCTTGCACACCCGGGTGAGGGTGGCGCCGCGGTGCTGGCAGGCGTTGACCAGGGCGTTCAGCTGGCCGCTGGCGTCGCGGGTGACGATCATCGGCTGGCGCCCGGCGCGCAGGGTGATGAAGTCGTTGGGGTTGGCGATTTCGCTCTCATGGCAGGCGTAGATCCACTGCTTCTCGAAGATCAGCTCCATCTCCAGGTCGAACAGTTGCGGCTCGGTGAACATGTCGCGGGCGATGCGGTACACCCCTTCGGCGGGGCGGAAGTCGAGGCAGCCACGGATGTAGTCCTGCCACTGCGCGAGGCTCTTGCTTGGTGCGTTCATTGTTGTTGTCCCATCGGGCGTTGCGGTGCCTTCATTTCACGGCGCGCGCGGCGCGCGGGCTATCCGCGCAGTGGGCGAAGGCGATCCACAAAGTTGGCGGCGGTAACAATCCGCCGCGCCCGCCTGGGTAGATGCTGCCCAAGTGTGGTGCGACTTCCCGGGCGGTTATCGCACAGGCCTCTGGCGAGGCGGGGCGATCATCCAGAAAATGCCCGAAGGCTATCCGCTTGGTGCGCTATTCGTCGGTGAGCCCCGGCGGGCGGAACGCATCTTGCTGCACACTGCCAGGAGCCGCCGTCAGAGCCGCCCGAATCCACCGAGAGTGCCTTGCGATGAACCCGAAGAATGCCGGTCACCTCCGTGATATCCGCGCCGATCGCCTCGACCTCGCCGCTGCCCGCAGCTGGATGTCGGGCATCTGCGGGCCGCACCGCCTGCATGCCGCCGAACCCGGCGCGGTGTGCTTCCAGCATGCCGGCAGCGTGCTCAAGGGCCTGTCCACCACCCTGGGCTGCATCGAGTACGGCACCGAAGTGACCATCGACATCGTCGAGGTGGAGCGTTTCAACAGTTACAGCCTGAGCCTGCCGCTGAGCGGCGAGCAGGAGCTGAGCGTGGCCGGGCGCCACCTGCGTTCGGACAGCCGGCGCGGAGTGATCGTCTCGCCGAACCAGAGCCAGGAGCTGTGCATTTCCGGCGATTGCCGCAAGCTGCAAGTAGTGATCCCGCAGCCGGCCCTGCGCAGCGCGCTGGAGGAGATTCTCCAGCGCCCGGCCGAGCGGCCGCTGGTGTTCGAACCGGAGATGGACGCCGTGGAGGGCGCCTCGGCCGCCTGGTGGCGCATGGTTCGCCATCTGGACGACGAACTGGGGCACAGCGAGCTGTTCGGCCAGGCTTTCTTCAACCGCGACCTGGAGCGGGCGTTGCTCAAGGGCCTGCTCCTCGCCCAGCCGAACAACTACAGCGACGAACTGCACGGTGGCCGGGGCGGGCGGGTGCCGCACTACCTGCTGCGCGCCCGCGACTACCTGCAGGCGCAGGCTCGCGAGGCGATCCGCCTGGACGACCTGGAGCGGGTCGCCGGGGTGTCGCGCTGCAAGCTGTTCGAAGGCTTCCGCAAGCACTTCGGCAGTGCGCCGATGACCTACCTGAAGCACTACCGCCTGCGCCGGGTGCGCGAGGACCTGCTCGCCTGCGGCGGCACCCGCAATGTCTCCGAAGTGGCGCTGGACTGGGGCTTCGCGCACCTGGGGCGCTTCGCCGGCGACTATCGCAAGCTGTTCGGCGAGACGCCCAGCGCCACCCAGCAGCGCCTCGCGCGGCGGCCATAAAAAACCGGCCCATCGGGCCGGTTCTTCGAGACGCCGTCGCGACTCAGCGGTATTCGCAGAGGTAGGCGGTGTCCACGGCGACCTTCAGCTGGAACTTGCTGTTCGCCGGAACGGTGAACTGGCTGCCCGAGGCGAAGGTTTCCCAGGCGTCGCTGCCGGGCAGCTTGACGGTCAGGGCGCCGGCGACGACGTGCATGATTTCCAGCTGGCTGGTGCCGAACTCGTACTCGCCGGCGGCCATCACGCCGATGGTGGCCGGGCCTTCCGCCATGCCGAAGGCGATGGATTTGACGGTGCCGTCGAAGTATTCGTTGACCTTGAACATGGGCTGCTCCTCAGCTGGAAAGGGAAGGGCGGGAAAAAAGGAGCGCCAGTATGCCCAAGGCGGCGGGCAGCGTCACTACGCGGTTTTCACAGCGCCAGGGGGAGCAGCCGCGCGGTATTGCGCGCATCTTCCAGGGCGCGGTGCTGCTGGCCGTGGAAGTGCAGGCCGGCGAGTTGCAGCGCGGTGTTCAGACCTACCGGGCGCTTGAGCTGGCGGGCTTCTGCGAAGCGTTGCTTGAGGTTCAGGTGCGGTACCTGGCTCAGCTGGCTGTGAATGCGCTGGTGCCGCCATTCCTGCTCCAGCTGGCGGCGGTCGTAGTCGCCCCAGCTGGCCCAGCCGGCCAGGCGCGGGCTGTGTTGCGCCAGCCAGCGCTCGAACTGTGGCCAGACCGCGCTGAGCGGCGCGGCCGCGTCGACATCGGCCTGGCTGATGTGGGTGAGCTCGCGGCAGAAGCTGGTCAGCAGCGGGCGGCGTTGCGGGCGAACGAAGCGCTGGAAGTGATCCAGCTCGCGACCGTCGGCGGCGGCCACCAGGCTGGCGCCGATCTCGATGATTTCCATTTCCTCGACTGGCCAGCCGCCTTCCTCGGTCGTGGCTTCCAGATCGATGACCAACCAGTGGGGCATAGGGCCTGCTCGTGGGTTGTCGGGGCGGTTCGGCGGCGCGCGTGGCGCCTGGCAAGCAGTATGGAAGGCCTTTCGGGGCTCGGCAAACCGCTGCTAGGCTTGGCCGATCGACAACAGGGGAGCATCGAGCAATGGCCAAAGTCGCGTTCATCGGCCTGGGCGTCATGGGCTATCCCATGGCCGGGCACCTGCGGGCCAAGGGGCACGAGGTGCGGGTCTACAACCGCACGCCGACACGCGCCGCGCAATGGGTCGCCGAGCATGGCGGCAGCGCCGCGCCGACGCCGCGCGAGGCGGCCGCCGGGGCGGAATTCGTGATGTGCTGCGTGGGCAACGACGACGACCTGCGCAGCGTGGTGCTGGGGCCCGACGGCGCCTTCGCCGGCATGCAGCCGGGCAGCGTCTTCGTCGATCACACCACGGCGTCGGCGGCGGTGGCCCGCGAATTGGCGGTACAAGCCGCCGAGCGTGAGCTGGGCTTCCTCGATGCGCCGGTTTCCGGCGGCCAGGCCGGTGCCGAAAACGGCGTGCTGACGGTGATGGTGGGTGGCGAGGAGGCCTTCTACCGGCGCGCCGAGCCGCTCATCGGCGCCTACGCGCGGATGCAGCGGCTGATGGGCCACAGCGGCGCCGGGCAGCTGACCAAGATGGTCAACCAGATCTGCATCGGCGGCCTGGTCCAGGGCCTGTCCGAGGCCCTGCACTTCGCCCAGTGCGCCGGGCTCGACGGCGAGGCCGTGGTGGGCGTGATCAGCAAGGGCGCGGCGCAGTCCTGGCAGATGGAGAACCGCCACAAGAGCATGCTCGAAGGGCGCTTCGACTTCGGCTTCGCCGTCGACTGGATGCGCAAGGACTTCGCCATCGTTCTCGACGAGGCGCGGCGCAATGGCGCGCAGCTGCCGGTGACGGCGCTGGTCGACCAGTTCTACGCGGAAGTCCAGGCCGCCGGTGGTGGGCGCTGGGACACCTCGAGCCTGATCACCCGGCTGAAGCCGCGCGACTGATTCAGCTGCGGAAGATGAAGTAGACCGCGCCCAGCAGGCACAGGCCGGCCCACAGGTAGTCGAGCTTCAGCGGCTGCTGCATGAAGAACACGCTGAAGGGCACGAACACCGCGAGGGTGATGACCTCCTGCATGATCTTCAGCTGGCCCACCGAGAGCTGCGTGTAGCCGATGCGGTTGGCCGGTACCTGCAGCAGGTACTCGAACAGGGCGATGCCCCAGCTGACCAGCGCGGCGATGATCCACGGCTTGCTGTTCAGGGTCTTCAGGTGCCCGTACCAGGCGAAGGTCATGAACAGGTTGGAGAACACCAGGAGGGTGGCGGTTTGGACCCAGACCGGCATGCGCATGCTCCAGGGATGGACGGTTCGCCAGCCTAGAGCGTCGCGCCGGCGCCGCCAAGGGCCGACGCGTAGCGCTTGGCGGCGCGCGCTGGCGGGCTTATCCTGCGCGCCGCGCAAGGCTTCCCGCCGTGCGCGCGAATCCTCCATTCCCGTCCGAGTCCTGCTGAAGATGCAATGCCGTGCCGGTTGTGGCGCCTGCTGCGTGGCGCCGTCGATCTCCTCGCCGATTCCCGGCATGCCCGCCGGCAAGCCCGCGGGCGTGCGCTGCGTGCAACTCGACGAGCGCAACCTCTGCCGCCTGTTCGGCAAGCCCGAGCGGCCGGCCGTCTGCGCGGCCTTCGACGCCGACGCCGAGGCCTGCGGCGACAGTAACGAAGCGGCCTATCGCATCCTCACCGAGTGGGAGCGGATCACCGCCGCCTGAGTGACTTGGAAGTCACGTTTTCAAGGCCCATACTGGCGCCCATCCTGACTGCCGAACCGCTCAGGATCGCGGATTTGCACGGGGTCGGCCTGCGCGCGGGCCCCGCGAGACCAACAATAACCAGAGGAAAAAACGATGCGTGGCATCCTGCGTATGACCCTGTTGAGCGCCGCCATGGTGGCCGTCTGCGGCAACGCCCTGGCCGAGGACTGGCAGTTGGCCAAGGACGAGGACGGGGTCAAGGTCTACCTGAGCAGCGTTCCGGGCTCCAAGTACAAGGCCTACCGCGGCGTGGTGGACATCAAGGCCGACGTGGCCGCCATCAACGCCCTGCAGGAAGACGTGAAGGGCTCCTGCAAGTGGATTCACGCCTGCGCCGATATGCGCCTGCTGAAAAGCGAGGGCGACAACTCCTGGACCTACTCGAAGATCGACATGCCGTGGCCGGTGACCGGCCGTGACGTGGTGATCCACGTGACCACCGAGAAGACCGCCGACGGCGGCCTGATCCGTCACCTCAACGCCGACCCGGCGTACATCCCGGAAGAGAAGGGCGAGATCCGCGTGCCCAAGCTGGTCGGCGAGTGGAAGCTGGTGCCCAAGGGCGCCGGCGTTACCGAAGTGACCTACCAGGTGCAGACCGAGCCGGGCGGCAGCATCCCGTCCTGGCTGGCCAACAGCTTCGTGGTGGACGCGCCGATGAACACCCTGAAGGGCCTGCGTTCGGCAGCCGAGAAGCGCTGAGACGCAACCGGCCGGTGAGACGAGGCCGCCTTCGGGCGGCCTTTTTCATGCCCGCGATTCGGCGTTGCGACGCCGGACAGCGGTGCCGCTCCTACGGGGGGACCACCTGAAGCTTGGTCCAGCGTCGTAGGGCGCATAACCGTTCGCGGTTATCCGCCGTCGGCCCGAGCGCCGGAGCCGGCGGCAATGGCGGATAACGCCGTAGGCGTTATGCGCCCTACGGGATTTGAGCGGGTGAAGGCGTGCGCGAGGCAAGGGGCGCGGGCAATAAAAAAAGGCTGCCGAGGCAGCCTTTTTCGTGTCCAGCGAGACTTACTTGCGAGCGTCGAGCTCGACGAAGTTGCGCTGGGTGTAGCCGGTGTACAGCTGGCGCGGACGGCCGATCTTGTACGGGCCGGAGAGCATTTCCTGCCAGTGCGAGATCCAGCCCACGGTACGTGCCAGGGCGAAGATCACGGTGAACATGCTGGTCGGGATGCCGATGGCCTTGAGGATGATGCCCGAGTAGAAGTCCACGTTCGGGTAGAGGTTGCGCTCCACGAAGTAGGGGTCGTGGCGGGCGATCTCTTCCAGCTTCATGGCCAGTTCCAGCTGCGGATCGTTGATGCCCAGCTCGCTGAGCACCTCGTCGCAGGTCTGTTTCATGACCTTGGCGCGCGGGTCGAAGTTCTTGTACACGCGGTGGCCGAAGCCCATCAGCTTGAACGGATCGTTCTTGTCCTTGGCCTTGGCCACGAACTTCTCGATGTTCGAAACGTCACCGATCTCGTCCAGCATGCGCAGAACGGCTTCGTTCGCGCCACCGTGGGCCGGGCCCCAGAGGGCGGCGATGCCGGAGGCGATGCAGGCGAACGGGTTGGCGCCCGACGAACCGGCCAGGCGTACGGTCGAGGTCGACGCGTTCTGCTCGTGGTCGGCGTGCAGGATGAAGATGCGGTCCATGGCCTTGGCCAGCACGGGGCTGATCGGCTTGGTTTCGCAGGGGGTGTTGAACATCATATGCAGGAAGTTCTCTGCATAGCTCAGGTCGTTGCGCGGATACATCATCGGCTGACCCATGGAGTACTTGTACACCATGGCGGCGATGGTGGGCATCTTGGCGACCAGGCGATGCGCGGAGATCTCGCGATGCTTGGGGTTATTGATGTCCAGGGAGTCGTGATAGAAGGCCGACAGGGCACCGATGACGCCACACATGATGGCCATCGGGTGAGCGTCGCGGCGGAAGCCGTTGAAGAAGGTCTTCAGCTGCTCGTGAACCATGGTGTGGTTCTTGATGGTGCCGACGAACTGTTCCTTCTGCTCGGCGGTGGGCAGTTCGCCCTTGAGCAGCAGGTAGCAGGTTTCCAGGTAGTCGGAGTGCTCGGCCAGCTGCTCGATGGGGTAGCCGCGGTGCAGCAGCACGCCCTTGTCGCCGTCGATGTAGGTGATCTTCGACTCGCAGGAGGCGGTCGACATGAAGCCAGGATCGAAAGTGAAGTGGCCCGTGGAGGTGAGACCCCGCACATCGACTACATCGGGGCCCAGCGTGCCGGATAGGACGGGCAGTTCGACGGGGGCTGCGCCCTCGATGATCAACTGCGCTTTCTTGTCAGCCATGATTTGGCCTCCTATTAATGCTTGAAATCATCTGTACGACCCCCCACGCAGGGCCCGCACCACTATAGAGAGATAAATTCGATTGTCAATTTGCGCGAACCGGTGTCGGACAGCCCTTCCAACTGCCTGTTTTGGCGAAAAAAATCGCCTATTTACGCCTTTTGCGGGGGTGCGGCAATAAGTCCTTAGGCGTAGGGGATTCCGTTGTCATTAGGAGCCTAACTGTCTATACTCGGCGACCAGCCGCCAGAGGCCTCCAGACCTCGCTCCACAGGCGGTTGTCACTCCCGAAGGTGATGGGTACCTGACAAGTGCACCTCCCGACAACTAGCCCTGCAATTCAAAGGGCTCTCAGTGTGAAAAAAGCCGTGAATAGCAAACGACCTGTAAACCTAGACCTAAGGACCATCAAACTCCCTGTCACCGCTTACACGTCCATTCTCCACCGCATCTCTGGCGTCATCCTTTTCGTAGGCATTGCCGTTCTGCTATTTGCGCTCGACAAGTCCCTCGCATCGGAAGACAGCTTTGAGCAGGTGAAGGCGTGTCTGGCCCATCCGTTGGCCAAGCTTGTGATCTGGGGCCTGCTGTCTGCGCTGCTGTACCACCTAGTAGCCGGTGTGCGTCACCTCGTCATGGACGCAGGTGTCGGCGAAACACTGGAAGGCGGTAAGCGTGGTTCGAAAATCGTCATCGCCATCGCTGTGGTGCTGATCGTTCTGGCGGGGGTCTGGGTATGGTAACTAACGTCACTAACTTCTCGCGTTCTGGCCTCTACGACTGGATGGCCCAACGCGTTTCCGCGGTCGTTCTCGCGACTTACGTGCTTTTCCTGCTGGGTTACCTGGTTACCCACCCGAACATCTCCTACGAGGAGTGGCATGGTCTGTTCTCCCACAGCCTGATGAAGATCTTCAGTCTTCTCACGCTGGTTGCCCTGAGCGTACACGCCTGGGTCGGCATGTGGACCATCACCACCGACTACCTGACTCCGATGGCCCTCGGCAAAGCCGCGACCGTCGTGCGTTTCCTCGTCCAGGCGGTATGCGGCATGGCCATGTTCGCATTCTTCGTCTGGGGTGTGCAGATTCTCTGGGGTAACTGATCCATGGCTAGCAATCGTACTCTTTCCTTCGACGCCATCATCGTTGGTGGTGGCGGCGCCGGCATGCGCGCAGCGCTGCAACTGGCCCAGGGCGGTCACAAGACCGCCGTCGTGACCAAGGTCTTCCCGACCCGCTCGCACACCGTATCCGCCCAGGGCGGCATCACCTGCGCCATCGCTTCGGCCGACCCGAACGACGATTGGCGCTGGCACATGTACGACACCGTCAAGGGCTCCGACTACATCGGTGACCAGGACGCGATCGAATACATGTGCTCCGTCGGCCCGGAAGCCGTGTTCGAACTGGAACACATGGGCCTGCCGTTCTCCCGTACCGAGCAGGGCCGCATCTACCAGCGTCCGTTCGGTGGCCAGTCCAAGGACTTCGGCAAGGGTGGCCAGGCCGCCCGTACCTGCGCCGCGGCCGACCGTACCGGTCACGCCCTGCTGCACACCCTGTACCAGGCCAACCTGAAGAACGGCACCTCGTTCCTCAACGAGTGGTACGCCGTCGACCTGGTGAAGAACCAGGACGGCCACGTGGTCGGCATCATCGCCATCTGCATCGAGACCGGCGAAACCGTCTACATCCGTTCCAAGGCCGTGGTCCTGGCGACCGGCGGTGCGGGCCGTATCTACGCCTCCACCACCAACGCCCTGATCAACACCGGTGACGGCGTGGGCATGGCCCTGCGTGCTGGCGTGCCGGTGCAGGACATCGAAATGTGGCAGTTCCACCCGACCGGCATCGCCGGCGCCGGTGTACTGGTCACCGAAGGTTGCCGCGGTGAAGGCGGTTACCTGATCAACGCCCATGGCGAGCGCTTCATGGAGCGTTACGCTCCGAACGCCAAGGACCTGGCTGGCCGCGACGTGGTCGCCCGCTCCATGGTCAAGGAAGTGATCGCCGGCAACGGCGTGGGCCCGAACAAGGACCACGTACTGCTGAAGCTCGACCACCTCGGCGAGGAAGTTCTGCACAGCCGCCTGCCCGGCATCTGCGAACTGTCCAAGACCTTCGCGCACGTCGACCCGGTCGTCGCGCCGATCCCGGTCATCCCGACCTGCCACTACATGATGGGCGGCGTCGCCACCAACATCCACGGTCAGGCCCTGACCATGGACGCCAATGGCAACGACACCATCGTCGAAGGCCTGTTCGCCGTAGGCGAAGTGGCTTGCGTATCGGTACACGGCGCCAACCGCCTGGGCGGCAACTCGCTGCTCGACCTGGTGGTCTTCGGCCGCGCGACCGGTCTGCACCTGGAAAAGGCCCTGAAAGAGGGCATCGAGCACCGCGGCGCCTCCGAGAGCGACTTGGAAGCTTCGTTCAAGCGCCTCAACGGCGTGAACGAGCGCACCAGCGGCGAAGAAGTCGCCCCGCTCAAGCGCGAGCTGCAACAGTGCATGCAGAACTACTTCGGTGTATTCCGTACCGGCGAATACATGCAGAAGGGCATCGCTCAACTGGCTGACCTGCGCGAGCGTATCGCCAACGTCAAGATCAACGACAAGAGCCAGGCTTTCAACACCGCGCGCATCGAAGCGCTGGAACTGCAGAACCTCCTCGAAGTGGCCGAAGCCACTGCCATTGCGGCCGAACACCGCAAAGAGTCCCGCGGCGCCCACGCCCGCGAAGACTTCGAGGAGCGCGACGACGAGAACTGGCTGTGCCACACCCTGTACTTCCCGGGTGAGAAGCGCGTCGCCAAGCGTGCCGTCAACTTCGCGCCGAAGACAGTACCGGCATTCGAACCCAAGGTTCGGACTTACTAAGGGTGCCCGCCATGTTGAAAGTAAGTGTTTACCGCTACAACCCCGACACCGACGCTGCACCCTACATGCAGGACTTCGATGTCAACACCGACGGTAAGGACGTGATGGTCCTCGACGTACTGGCGCTGATCAAGGAACAGGACGAGGGTTTCTCCTACCGTCGCTCCTGCCGTGAAGGCGTCTGCGGTTCCGATGGCATGAACATCAACGGCAAGAACGGCCTGGCCTGCATCACTCCGCTGTCGGCCGCCGGCCTGAAGGGCGGCAAGCTGGTGCTGCGTCCGCTGCCGGGCCTGCCGGTGATCCGTGACCTGGTCGTCGACATGAGCATCTTCTACAAGCAATACGAGAAGGTGAAGCCGTTCCTGCAGAACGATACTCCGGCTCCGGCCATCGAGCGTCTGCAGACCCCGGAAGAACGCGAGAAGCTGGACGGTCTGTACGAGTGCATCCTGTGCGCCTGCTGCTCGACCTCCTGCCCGTCCTTCTGGTGGAACCCCGACAAGTTCCTCGGTCCCGCCGCGCTGCTGCAAGCCTATCGTTTCCTGGCCGACAGCCGCGACACCAAGACCGAAGAGCGTCTGGCTTCGCTGGATGACCCGTTCAGCGTATTCCGCTGCCGCGGGATCATGAACTGCGTGAACGTGTGCCCGAAAGGCCTGAACCCGACCAAGGCCATCGGTCACGTGCGTAACATGCTGCTGCAGAGCGGGACCTGATCCCACTCCTGGCGCATGCGCTAAAGAGCAATACCCGTGCCGCCGGAACATTGTCCGGCGGTGCGGTTGCAACGGGCCCCAGCTCACAAAGCCGGGTTCTGACATTGAAAACGTATATATGACCAGCAGGGGCATCCGGGCTGGTACCCGGACTATCTGCGGGAACCTTGGTGGCTACCAGTCGCTGCACAGGGCTTGGTATCCCGACGCGTTCCACAGGTGGAGTCCCCTTACCGAGGGTGACCAAGCATGCACGAAAGCGTAATGCAGCGGATGTGGAACAGTGCCCATCTATCCGGTGGGAACGCTGCCTACGTCGAAGAGCTCTACGAGCTCTACCTGCACGACCCGAACGCTGTGCCAGAAGAGTGGCGCACGTACTTCCAGAAGCTCCCCGCCGACGGCAATCCCGCTCCCGACGTCTCGCATTCCTCGATCCGCGATCATTTCGTACTCCTGGCCAAGAACCAGCGTCGTGCCGCACCGGTATCCGCCGGCAGCGTCAGCACCGAGCACGAGAAGAAGCAGGTAGAAGTCCTGCGCCTGATCCTGGCGTATCGACTGCGTGGACATCAGGCGGCCAAGCTCGATCCGCTGGGTCTCTGGGTGCGCAGCGCGCCCTCCGACCTGTCGCTCGACCACTATGGCCTGACTGCCGCCGACCTCGACACCACCTTCCGCACCGGTGAACTCTACATCGGCAAGGAAGAGGCAACCCTGCGTGAAATCCTCGATGCACTGAAGCAGACCTACTGCAGCACCATCGGCGCCGAGTTCATGCACATCGTCGATTCCGAGCAGCGCCACTGGTTCGCCCAGCGCCTGGAAAGCGTACGCGGTCGTCCGACGTACTCCACCGAGGCCCGCGCGCACCTGCTGGAGCGCCTGACCGCGGCCGAGGGCCTGGAAAAGTACCTGGGCACCAAGTACCCGGGCACCAAGCGTTTCGGTCTTGAAGGCGGCGAAAGCCTGATTCCGATGGTCGACGAGATCATCCAGCGCTCCGGTTCCTACGGCGCCAAGGAAATCGTCATCGGCATGGCCCACCGTGGCCGCCTGAACGTCCTGGTCAACACCCTCGGCAAGAACCCGCGCGACCTGTTCGACGAGTTCGAAGGCAAGAAGCTGGTCCAGCTCGGTTCCGGCGACGTGAAGTACCACCAGGGCTTCTCTTCCAACGTCATGACCAGTGGTGGCGAAGTCCACCTGGCGCTGGCCTTCAACCCGTCGCACCTGGAGATCGTCTCCCCGGTGGTCGAGGGTTCGGTCCGCGCGCGTCAGGACCGTCGCAAGGACGGCAGCGGCGACAAGGTCGTGCCGATTTCCATCCACGGTGATGCCGCCTTCGCGGGGCAGGGCGTGGTCATGGAAACCTTCCAGATGTCCCAGACCCGTGCCTACAAGACCGGCGGCACCATCCACATCGTGATCAACAACCAGGTCGGCTTCACCACCAGCCGCCAGGACGACGCGCGCTCCACCGAGTACGCGACCGACGTTGCCAAGATGATCCAGGCGCCGATCTTCCACGTGAACGGCGACGACCCGGAAGCGGTGCTGTTCGTCACCCAGCTGGCCGTCGACTACCGCATGCAGTTCAAGCGTGACGTGGTCATCGACCTGGTCTGCTACCGCCGTCGCGGCCACAACGAGGCCGACGAGCCGAGCGGCACCCAGCCGCTGATGTACCAGCAGATCGCCAAGCAGCGCACCACTCGCGAGCTGTACGCCGACGCTCTGATCGCCGCTGGCGCGCAGACTGCCGAACAGGCCCAGGAGAAGGTCGACGAATACCGCGACGCCCTGGACAACGGCCTGCACGTGGTGAAGAGCCTGGTCAAGGAGCCGAACAAGGAACTGTTCGTCGACTGGCGTCCGTACGTCGGCCACGCCTGGACCGCGCGTCACGACACCCGCTTCGACCTGAAGACCCTGCAGGAACTGTCCAGCAAGCTGCTGGAGACTCCGGACGGCTTCGTCATGCAGCGTCAGGTGCAGAAGATCTACGAAGACCGCGCCAAGATGGCGGCCGGCGGCATGCCGATCAACTGGGGCTTCGCCGAGAACCTGGCGTACGCGACCCTGCTGTTCGAAGGCCACCCGGTGCGCATGACCGGTCAGGACGTCGGCCGCGGCACCTTCTCGCACCGCCACGCGGCGCTGCACAACCAGAAGGACGACTCGGTCTACATCCCGCTGGCCCATGTGTTCGACGGCCAGCCGCGCGTCAGCCTGTACGACTCCTACCTCTCGGAAGAGGCGGTTCTGGCGTTCGAATACGGCTACGCCACCACCACCCCGGACGCCCTGGTGATCTGGGAAGCGCAGTTCGGCGACTTCGCCAACGGCGCGCAAGTGGTGATCGACCAGTTCATCACCAGTGGCGAGACCAAGTGGCAGCGCCTCTGCGGCCTGACCATGCTGCTGCCGCACGGCTACGAAGGCCAGGGTCCGGAGCACTCCTCCGCGCGTCTGGAGCGTTACCTGCAACTGTGCGCCGAGCAGAACATCCAGGTCTGCGTGCCGACCACCCCGGCGCAGGTCTACCACATGCTGCGCCGTCAGGTGATCCGTCCGCTGCGCAAGCCGCTGATCGTCATGACTCCGAAGTCGCTGCTGCGCCACAAGCTGGCCATCTCGACCCTGGAAGACCTGGCCAACGGCTCGTTCCAGACCGTCATCGACGAGATCGACAGCCTGGATCCGAAGAAGGTCGACCGCCTCGTACTGTGCAGCGGCAAGGTGTACTACGACCTGCTCGAGAAGCGTCGTGCCGAAGGCCGCGAGAACATCGCGATCGTGCGCCTGGAGCAGCTCTATCCGTTCCCCGAAGACGACCTGGCCGAAGTTCTGTCCAAGTACAAGAACCTCAAGCACATCGTCTGGTGTCAGGAAGAGCCGATGAACCAGGGTGCCTGGTACTGCTCGCAGCACCACATGCGCCGTGTCATCGCCGCGCACAAGAAAGGCCTCAACCTGGAATACGCCGGCCGCGATGGCTCGGCCGCCCCGGCTTGCGGCTACGCTTCGATGCACGCCGAGCAGCAGGAAAAACTGCTGCAGGACGCCTTCACCGTTTAACGCCAACGCGCAGTTGATACCGAATTTAAGGAAACACACATAATGGCTATCGAAATCAAAGCCCCATCCTTCCCGGAATCGGTCGCCGACGGCACCGTCGCCACCTGGCACAAGAAGCCGGGCGAAGCCGTCAAGCGTGACGAGCTGATCGTCGACATCGAAACCGACAAGGTCGTGATCGAGGTTCTCGCCGAGGCTGATGGCGTCCTGGCCAGCATCGTCAAGAACGAAGGCGACACCGTACTCAGCAACGAACTGCTGGGCACCCTGAGCGAGGGCGGCGCCGCTGCCGCCGCTCCGGCCGCCGCCGCTGCTCCCGCCGCCGCCCCGGCTGCTGCCGCTCCGGCCGCCGCCGCCGAAGACGCCATCCTCTCGCCGGCCGCCCGCAAGCTGGCCGAAGAGAACGGCATCGACCCGAACGCCATCGCCGGCACCGGCAAAGGCGGCCGTGTGACCAAGGAAGACGTGGTCGCCGCCGTGGAAGCCAAGAAGAACGCCCCGGCTGCCGCTCCGGCCGCCGCCAAGCCGGCCGCCGCTGCCGTCGAGGCTCCGGTGTTCGCCGCCGGTGACCGCGTCGAGAAGCGCGTGCCGATGACCCGCCTGCGCGCCAAGGTCGCCGAGCGTCTGGTCGAGGCCCAGTCCTCCATGGCCATGCTGACTACCTTCAACGAAGTCAACATGAAGCCGATCATGGACCTGCGCAACAAGTACAAGGACCTGTTCGAGAAGAAGCACAACGGCGTCCGCCTGGGCTTCATGTCCTTCTTCGTCAAGGCCGCCACCGAAGCCCTCAAGCGCTTCCCGGGCGTCAACGCCTCGATCGACGGCAACGACATCGTCTACCACGGCTACCAGGACATCGGTGTCGCCGTATCCAGCGACCGCGGTCTGGTCGTTCCGGTACTGCGTAACGCCGAGTTCATGAGCCTGGCCGAGATCGAGAACGGCATCGCCACCTTCGGCAAGAAAGCCAAAGACGGCAAGCTGTCGATCGAAGACATGACCGGTGGTACTTTCACCATTTCCAACGGTGGCGTATTCGGTTCCCTGCTGTCGACTCCGATCGTCAACCCGCCGCAGACCGCCATCCTCGGCATGCACAAGATCCAGGAGCGCCCGATGGCCGTTAACGGCCAGGTGGTGATCCTGCCGATGATGTACCTGGCGCTGTCCTACGACCACCGCATGATCGATGGCAAGGAAGCGGTCAGCTTCCTGGTCGCCATGAAGGACCTGCTGGAAGACCCGGCTCGTCTGCTGCTGGACGTCTGATTCGTCATTTCATACGACGGCCCCGTACTACCACGACGGCCCCTCGCGGGGCCGTCCGCTTCACCGGAATAAGGATTGAGACATGAGCCAGAAATTCGACGTGGTTGTGATTGGTGCTGGCCCCGGCGGTTACGTAGCCGCCATCCGTGCCGCCCAGCTCGGCCTGAAGACCGCCTGCATCGAGAAGTACATCGGTAAAGAGGGCAAGGTCGCCCTCGGCGGTACCTGCCTGAACGTAGGCTGCATTCCGTCCAAGGCGCTGCTGGACAGCTCCTGGAAGTACAAGGAAGCCAAAGAGAGCTTCAACGTCCACGGTATCTCCACTGGCGAAGTGAAGATGGACGTTCCGGCGATGGTTGCCCGCAAGGCCAACATCGTGAAGAACCTGACCGGCGGCATCGCCACCCTGTTCAAGGCCAACGGCGTGACCTCCTTCGAAGGCCACGGCAAGGTCCTGGCCAACAAGCAGGTCGAAGTGACCGGCCTGGACGGCAAGACCCAGGTTCTGGAAGCCGATAACATCATCATCGCTTCGGGCTCCAAGCCGGTCGAAATCCCGCCGGCCCCGCTGACCGACGACGTGATCGTCGACTCCACCGGCGCCCTGGAATTCCAGAGCGTACCGAAGAAGCTGGGCGTGATCGGCGCCGGCGTCATCGGCCTGGAGCTGGGTTCGGTCTGGGCCCGCCTGGGTGCCGAAGTGACCGTCCTGGAAGCCCTGGACAAGTTCCTCCCGGCCGCCGACGAGCAGATCGCCAAGGAAGCCCTGAAGACCCTGACCAAGCAAGGCCTGAACATCCGCCTGGGCGCTCGCGTCACCGGTTCGGACGTGAAGAAGAAGCAGGTCACCGTGACCTTCACCGACGCCAACGGCGAGCAGAAGGAAACCTTCGACAAGCTGATCGTGGCCGTGGGCCGTCGCCCGGTGACCACCGACCTGCTGGCCGCCGACAGCGGCGTGACCCTGGACGAGCGTGGCTTCATCTTCGTCGACGACCACTGCAAGACCAGCGTTCCGGGCGTCTTCGCCATCGGTGACGTGGTCCGTGGCGCCATGCTGGCGCACAAGGCCTCGGAAGAGGGCGTGATGGTCGCCGAGCGCATCGCCGGTCACAAGGCCCAGATGAACTACGACCTGATCCCGTCGGTCATCTACACCCACCCGGAAATCGCGTGGGTCGGCAAGACCGAGCAGCAACTCAAGGGCGAAGGCGTCGAAGTCAACGTCGGCACCTTCCCGTTCGCCGCCAGCGGCCGCGCCATGGCTGCCAACGACACCGGCGGCCTGGTCAAGGTCATCGCCGACGCCAAGACCGACCGCGTCCTGGGCGTCCACGTGATCGGCCCGAGCGCCGCCGAGCTGGTTCAGCAGGGCGCGATCGCCATGGAATTCGGCACCAGCGCCGAAGACCTGGGCATGATGGTCTTCTCCCACCCGACTCTGTCCGAAGCGCTGCACGAAGCGGCCCTGGCGGTGAATGGCCACGCCATCCACATCGCCAACCGCAAGAAGCGCTGAGGCGGTAGGACCACGGCGGGGCAGGGCGGCAGTCATTTGCGAGGGACTGTCGTAACCATCCCGCCGGATTCCCGCTCCCCGGAGCAGGAGTCACAGGTGGCGCGGCGCCACGAGCGGCGCGCCGAATGCGCAATACCCAAGACGAATAACGGTAGACAAGCATGAATCTCCACGAGTATCAGGGTAAGCAGCTGTTCGCTGAGTACGGCCTGCCCGTATCCAAGGGCTACGCCGTTGACACACCCGAAGAGGCCGCAGAAGCCTGTGAGAAAATCGGTGGCACCGAGTGGGTCGTCAAAGCCCAGGTGCACGCCGGTGGCCGCGGTAAAGCGGGCGGTGTGAAGCTGGTCAAGAGCAAGGAGGACGCCAAGGCGTTCGCCGCCAACTGGCTGGGCAAGCGCCTGGTGACCTACCAGACTGACGCCAACGGCCAGCCGGTCAGCAAGATCCTGGTGGAATCCTGCACCGACATCGACAAGGAGCTGTACCTCGGCGCCGTCGTCGACCGTTCCAGCCGCCGCATCGTGTTCATGGCTTCCACCGAAGGTGGCGTGGACATCGAGAAGGTCGCTCACGACACTCCCGAGAAGATTCTGAAGGCTACCATCGACCCGCTGGTCGGCGCGCAGCCGTTCCAGGGCCGCGAGCTGGCCTTCCAGCTGGGCCTGAAAGGCGACCAGATCAAGCAGTTCGTACACATCTTCGTCGGCCTGGCGAAGCTGTTCCAGGACTACGACCTGGCCCTGCTCGAAGTCAACCCGCTGGTGATCAAGAAAGACGGCAACCTGCACTGCCTGGACGCCAAGATCAACATCGACGCCAACGCCATGTACCGTCAGCCCAAGCTGCGCGCCATGCACGACCCGTCCCAGGACGACGCTCGTGAAGCCCATGCGCAGAAGTGGGAACTGAACTACGTCGCGCTGGAAGGCAACATCGGCTGCATGGTCAACGGCGCTGGCCTGGCCATGGGCACCATGGACATCGTCAACCTGCACGGCGGCAAGCCGGCCAACTTCCTCGACGTTGGCGGCGGCGCGACCAAAGAACGCGTGACCGAAGCGTTCAAGATCATCCTCTCCGACAGCAACGTCGCTGCCGTTCTGGTGAACATCTTCGGCGGCATCGTTCGCTGCGACATGATCGCCGAAGGCATCATCGGTGCCGTCAAGGAAGTCGGCGTGAAGGTTCCGGTTGTCGTCCGTCTGGAAGGCAACAACGCTGAACTCGGCGCCAAGGTACTGGCCGAAAGCGGTCTGAACATCATCGCTGCGACCAGCCTGACCGACGCTGCCCAGCAAGTCGTCAAGGCCGCGGAGGGTAAGTAATGAGCATCCTGATCAACAAAGACACCAAGGTCATCTGCCAGGGCTTCACCGGTTCGCAGGGCACCTTCCACAGCGAACAGGCCATCGCCTACGGCACCAAGATGGTCGGCGGCGTGACCCCCGGCAAGGGCGGCACCACCCACCTGGGCCTGCCGGTGTTCGACACCGTCAAGGAAGCCGTTGAAGCCACCGGCGCCGAAGCTTCGGTGATCTACGTTCCGGCTCCGTTCTGCAAGGACTCGATCCTGGAAGCCGCCTTCGGCGGCATCAAGCTGATCGTCTGCATCACCGAAGGCATCCCGACCCTCGACATGCTGGACGCCAAGGTCAAGTGCGACGAGCTGGGCGTACGCCTGATCGGCCCGAACTGCCCGGGCGTGATCACTCCCGGCGAGTGCAAGATCGGCATCATGCCGGGTCACATCCACCTGCCGGGCAAAGTGGGCATCGTGTCGCGTTCCGGCACCCTGACCTACGAAGCCGTGAAGCAGACCACCGACGCCGGCTTCGGCCAGTCCACCTGCGTGGGCATCGGTGGCGACCCGATCCCGGGCTCCAACTTCATCGACATCCTGAAGCTGTTCCAGGAAGACCCGAAAACCGAAGCCATCGTCATGATCGGCGAGATCGGTGGTTCGGCTGAAGAAGAAGCCGCGGCCTACATCAAGGCCAACGTGACCAAGCCGGTGGTGTCCTACATCGCTGGTGTCACCGCACCGCCCGGCAAGCGCATGGGCCACGCCGGCGCCATCATCTCCGGTGGCAAGGGCACCGCGGACGAGAAGTTCGCCGCCCTGCAGGACGCCGGTGTGAAAACCGTGCGTTCGCTGGCCGACATCGGCAAGGCCCTGGCCGAGCTGACCGGCTGGGCGACCAAGTAAGCGCTTCGCTTAGAATCTGTTTACGATCTCGCGAGCTAGAGCAGAACTAGGCAAAAACGGGCGAGGGAGCGGAGTTTAGTCCGCTAAATGAGCATCACTCGCCTGTTTTTAACGCAGTTATGCCGACGCGCAGCAGATCGTAGACAGGTTTTACCTGACCGCCCGTCGCAAGAGGCCACCTTAGGGTGGCCTCTTGCATTGCTGCGTCGTCGCAAGAAGTGTCGTTCAGGCGACACGCCCTTTCATCCTGTGGACGAGCTGACGTACGTCAGTGCAGTTCATCGGATAGATCGTTAGGCTAGCAACTATCCCCAGTACTGCCTTCCCCACAAGGGAAAGCGTGCTAACCGCCAATCCTTATCCGGAACGGCGGCGATTCCGGACCGTCATGGATGGCGGGACAACCAGAATGCAGGAGCAAACGGGCCACGAGCCCATGGAAAACCTCTGCTATCGGACTTCCAAGAACAAATCCTCCGTGCAGGTATGACAGCGGCGTCACAGGATGCGCAGGCTCGCCAGGCGAGTCGGCCGATCCCGTTCGATGCGGCAGCGTCGTGCCCGTTCGACTTTTGTGCCTTGGGAGACCACGAAACCGTTTCAGCACTGTGGTATTCCCCTAAATGAACGTCTTGAAAGGCCAGGACATCCTGGCGCTTGGCTTTATGACCTTCGCCCTGTTCGTCGGCGCAGGCAACATCATCTTCCCGCCCATCGTCGGCCTGCACTCGGGCCCGCACGTGTGGATGGCGGCGCTCGGCTTCCTGATCACCGCGGTCGGCCTGCCGGTCATCACCGTGGTCGCCCTGGCCAAGGTCGGCGGCGCCATGGACACCCTCAGCCACCCCATCGGGCGTGTCGCCGGCGGTCTGCTGGCGGCGGTCTGCTACCTCTCCGTGGGCCCGCTGTTCGCCACCCCGCGCACCGCCACCGTGTCGTTCGAAGTCGGCCTGGCGCCGCTTACCGGTGACGGCCCGCTGCCGCTGTTCATCTACAGCCTGGTGTACTTCGCCATCGTCCTGGTGATCTCGCTGTACCCCGGCAAGCTGCTGGACACCGTGGGCCGCTTCCTCGCCCCGCTGAAGATCATCGCTCTGGCCGCGCTGGGCATCGCCGCCTTCATGCTGCCGGCCGGGACCATCGGCCAGGCCGAGCCGAGCTACGAGCACGCTGCCTTCTCCCAGGGCTTCATCAACGGCTACCTGACCATGGACACCCTGGGCGCCCTGGTCTTCGGCATCGTCATCGTCAACGCCATCCGCTCGCGCGGCGTGCAGTCGCCGCGCCTGATCACCCGCTACGCGATCATCGCCGGGCTGATCGCCGGGGTCGGCCTGGCGCTGGTGTACATCAGCCTGTTCCGCCTGGGCGCGGGCAGCCATGACATCGCCGCCGGCGCCAGCAACGGCGCGGCCGTCCTGCACGCCTACGTGCAGCACACCTTCGGCTCGCTGGGCAGCGGCTTCCTCGCCGTGCTCATCGCCCTGGCCTGCCTGGTCACCGCGGTGGGCCTGACCTGCGCCTGCGCCGAGTACTTCTGCCGGGTGCTGCCGCTGTCCTACCGCAGCCTGGTGGTGATCCTGGCCGGCTTCTCGCTGCTGGTGTCCAACCTCGGCCTGACCAAGCTGATCCAGTTCTCGGTACCGGTGCTGACCGCCATCTACCCGCCGTGCATCGTGCTGGTGGCGCTGAGCTTCTGCGCCGGCCTGTGGAAGTCGCAGACCCGCATCGTCGCGCCGGTGATGGTGGTGTCGCTGCTGTTCGGCATGGTCGACGCGCTCAAGGGCGCCGGCTTCACCATGCCCGAGTGGCTGGCGCACCTGCCGCTGTCGGAGCAGGGCCTGGCCTGGCTGATCCCTTCGGTGGCCACGCTCGCCGTGATGGTGGTGATCGACCGCCTGCTCGGCAAACCGAGCGAAGCGCTGGCCTGATCGGGCCCGCCGCAACGAGAAAGGCCGCCCACGAGGCGGTCTTTTTCTTTTGGGGGCGTAGGAGCGGGCCATGCCCGCGATTCGCGCGCAGCGCGCTCCTACAGGGTGCCGCGGGAATCGGCAGCGATCACGTGTCTTCCCACCAATACCTGGCGTCTATCTGCCGCGTTTTTCCGCAAATCACCCCACCATAGGCCCGGCCCACCTGCGGCCCCGCCAAGGAAGACCATGACCGACGTCGTCGATCTCTTCGATATCCAGTACCTGTGGAACCTGCTGGCCATGCTCTGGTTCGCCTTCTGCTGGGTCGGCTACACCCGCTACGCCAGCCACAAGGCTCGCGACACCGCCTGCCTGGCCAGCGTGCTGCACCTGTACCGCAAGGACTGGATGCGCCGCCTGCTGCTGCGCGACAACCGCGTGGCCGATGCCAGCGTGATCGGCAACCTGGAGCGCAACGCCTCGTTCTTCGCTTCCAGCACGCTGATCATCCTGGCCGGCATCCTCACCCTGCTGGGCTCCGCCGAGCGCACCGTGTCGGTGCTGGCCGACCTGCCGTTCGTGGCCTCGCCCACGCGCGGGCTGTCGGAGCTGAAGCTGCTGTGCCTGGCCGTGGTGTTCGTCTACGCCTTCTTCACCTTCAGCTGGTGCATGCGCCAGTACAACTTCGCCGCGGTGCTGATCGGCTCGGCGCCGCTGATCGGCGAACGGCATGTCGGCGAACAGGAGCGCGGAGCCTTCGCCGAGCGCGCCGCGCGGGTGGTGTCGATGGCCGCGCACCAGTTCAACCAGGGCCTGCGTTCCTACTACTTCGGCCTGGCCATGCTGGCCTGGTTCATCAACCCGTGGATCTTCATGCTGGTCACCTCCGGCGTGGTGGTGGTGCTGTACCAGCGCGAGTTCCACTCCGACGTGCTCAAGGTGATGGTGTTCACCCCCACGCCCAACGTCGAGCCGGCGAAAGAGCCGGAGTGAAGAAACGACAAGGCCCGCGAATGCGGGCCTTGTGTTTTGTTGCGGAAGCTTACTGCTGCTTCTGCTCCTCGCCGGACGGAGCCGGAGTGGCCGGGGCCGGGGTGGTCGGCGCCGGAGTGGCCTCGTTGGCCGGCGGGGTGCTCGGAGCCGGGGTCGCCGGCTGCTCGGCGGCCGGTGCGGCCGGCGGAGCCTTGGGCTCTTCTTTCTTGCCACAGCCTGCCAGAGTCAGACCGGCAACCAGCATCAGAGCGAAGGGAAGGGTTTTTTTCATCGTGGAGCCTCCATGTGCGGCGTTCCTAGTGTTAGCCCTTTGAGCTAAGCCTGCCTTCAGAAGTTCAACGCAAGTTTGCGTCGGTACTACGATTATTCACAGCAGAGCGCCTCGGCTGGGGAGTATGATGCGCCTTCGAACAGCCCAGGACTCCGATTCGCATGAGTGAAATGTCCATCCTAGAGCGCGCGCAACGTTTTCTCGATGTCCTGCGCCATTGCCAGGTGCTGGGGATCGCCGCCCACGCCGCGGATGAAAAAGGTCTGACCCTGCGCCTGCCTTATAGCGAAGCGATCGTTGGCAACCCGGAAACCGGGGTGATCCACGGCGGCGCCATCACCACCCTGATGGACACCACCTGCGGCATCTCGACCATCTGCGTGCTGCCGCAGTTCGAAATCTGCCCGACGCTGGACCTGCGCATCGACTACATGCACCCGGCCGAGCCGCACAAGGACGTCTACGGGTTCGCCGAGTGCTACCGCGTGACCCCCACGGTGATCTTCACCCGTGGCGTGGCCTACCAGGACGACCCCTCGCAACCCATCGCCCACGTGGTCGGCACCTTCATGCGCCTGGGCAAGGGCGCGGGCGGAAAGGGGGAGGGCGCATGAGCTCGCCGGACATGCAGCAACTGCTGCGCCAGATGCACCAGGACAACGACTTCAGCCCACTGCTGGACATGATTCCCTACGCCCGGTTGATCGGCATCCGTTGCCTGCGCCTGGGCGAGGACGTGATCTTCCACCTGCCGGCCAGCCGCGACAACATCGGCAACCCGACCCTGCCGGCGCTGCATGGCGGGGTGATCGCCGGCTTCATGGAACACGCGGCCATGCTCCACCTGCTGATGCTGATGGGCCAGCCGCACCTGCCGAAGATCATCGACTTCTCGGTCGACTACCTGCGCGCCGGGCATTTCCGCGACACCTATGCGCAATGCCAGGTCTGGCGCCAGGGCCGGCGCGTGGCCAACGTCGCCATCAGCGCCTGGCAGACCACCCGCGCGGAGCCCATCGCCACGGCCCGTGCGCATTTCAAGGTCGACGGCGCCTAGGTCCGGGCCATGGACACCCTGCTGATCCTCGGCGGCTTGCTGCTGATCCTGGCCGGCTACGTCTGGCTGGTGCTGCTGGCCTTCGAGCGCGGCCCGCTGTGGGGCCTCGCCTGCCTCCTGCCGCCGCTGGCGCCGGTGTTCCTCGCGCGGCACTGGGCGTTCGCCCGCCGCGCGGTGATCTTCGGCGCGCTGGGCTGGATTCCGCTGGTGGTCGGCCTGGCCATGCTGGCCGCCCAGGACCCGGCGCGGCTGCAGGCCATAGTCGCGCTCCAGTGGCTGCACAGCGAGCCGGCGGCGGCGCCGGAGCTGGCCATCGAGCTGCGCGGCGAACTGCAGGGCGAAGCCTTCGAACCGCGCCAGGCGGACCTGATCGACGGCGTGCTGAGCCTGCGCGAAGGGCAGGGCTTCTACGCCAGCCGCGAAGTGCGCATCCATCTGCCCGGCGTGACGCACGGCCCGTTGCGTCTCGACCTGTTGCCCGAAGACCGCGGTGCGCGGCCGATCGTGGAAATCAGCCAGCTGCAGCCGGGCCAGGACCTGCCCCAGGCGCTGCGCCTGCGCGACGGCTACAGCCTGCACCTGGACCTGCAGCCCAAGGCGTCGAACCGCCTGGTCGGCGACTTCCACCTGGTGCTGCCGGCGGAATACCGCACCACACTCAGCGGCCGCGTCGAGCTGTACACCGATCAGCTGCGCTACCGCGACGGCCGGGTCGACACCCGTTACGACTCCGCCGACACCCTGGCCTACGTCCTGCGTGACTACCTGCAGCGGCGCTTTCCCGGTCAGCGGGCGGCCTTCGCGCAGGCGCCACGGCCGCTTCCCGGCCAGCACGAGCTGCCGCTGGCGCTGGACTTCGACCTCGATGGCCAGCCACGCCACCTGGACCTGGTATTGCAGCGCGACGCGCAGCGCGGCTGGGTGGTGCGCGACGACCATTACGCCCGCCTGGCGCCACGCGCGCTGGTCGAAAGCGCGCCGACGCGCGCCGCGCAGCCGGCCCAGGCGCCGCTCTCCCGCGCCGGCGGGGCCCTGTCGCTGCAGCGCCTGCAGGCCGAGCCGCAGCGCTACGTGAATCGCGGCATGCGCGTGACCACCGAGCGCGGGCGGGTGGCCGAGGGCATCTTCACCGGCTTCGACCAGGACGGCCGGGTGGTCATCCGCCGCCTGCTCACCGGCGCCGGGCAGGCCAGCTACAGCCTGCGGCCGAGCGAGATCAGCGCGATCGAATTGCTGGTGAATTGATCGCCTCGTCGGGCAAGCCCTTGAAAAGCTTCGGGAAGACCCCATTTCGCTGACATCCGCCGCCCGCTGCGGCTTTTGTCATCCTCGGAGCGAGAACCAATGAGCGTGGAGACGCAGAAAGAGACCCTGGGCTTTCAGACCGAAGTGAAGCAACTGCTTCACCTGATGATCCATTCCCTGTATTCGAACAAGGAAATCTTCCTCCGCGAGCTGATTTCCAACGCCTCCGACGCGGCCGACAAGCTGCGCTTCGAAGCCCTGGCCAAGCCGGAGCTGCTCGAAGGCGGCGCCGAGTTGAAGATCCGCGTCAGCTTCGACAAGGACGCCAAGACCGTCACCCTCGAAGACAACGGCATCGGCATGAGCCGCGAGGAAGTGATCGCGCACCTGGGCACCATCGCCAAGTCCGGCACCGCCGACTTCCTGAAGAACCTGTCGGGCGACCAGAAGAAGGATTCGCACCTGATCGGCCAGTTCGGCGTGGGCTTCTATTCGGCCTTCATCGTCGCCGACAAGGTCGACGTGTTCAGCCGTCGCGCCGGCGCACCGGCCAGCGAGGGTGTGCACTGGTCGTCGAAAGGCGAGGGCGACTTCGACGTCGCCACCGTCGACAAGGCCGAGCGCGGCACCCGCATCGTCCTGCACCTGAAGGATGGCGAGGACGAGTTCGCCGACGGCTGGCGCCTGCGCAACGTCATCAAGAAGTACTCCGACCACATCGCCCTGCCCATCGAGCTGCCGAAAGAACAGCACGGTGAAGACGCGCCAGCGGAAGTCGAGTGGGAAGTGGTCAACCGCGCCAGCGCCCTCTGGACCCGTCCGCGTACCGAGATCAAGGACGAGGAATACCAGGAGTTCTACAAGCACATCGCCCACGACTTCGAGAACCCGCTGAGCTGGAGCCACAACAAGGTCGAAGGCAAGCTGGAATACACCTCGCTGCTCTACGTGCCCGGCCGCGCCCCGTTCGACCTGTACCACCGCGAAGCCCCGCGCGGCCTGAAGCTGTACGTGCAGCGCGTGTTCATCATGGACCAGGCCGAGCAGTTCCTGCCGCTGTACCTGCGCTTCATCAAGGGCGTGGTGGACTCCAACGACCTGTCGCTGAACGTCTCCCGCGAAATCCTCCAGTCCGGCCCGGTGATCGACTCGATGAAGTCGGCGCTGACCAAGCGCGTGCTGGACATGCTGGAGAAGCTGGCGGGCAATGACGCCGAGGCCTACAAGGGCTTCTGGAAGAACTTCGGCCAGGTCCTCAAGGAAGGCCCGGCGGAAGACTTCGCCAACAAGGAGAAGATCGCCGGCCTGCTGCGCTTCTCCTCCACCAGCGACGAGTCCGGCGAGCAGAGCGTCTCCCTGGCCGACTACCTGGGCCGCCTGAAGGAAGGCCAGGACAAGATCTACTACCTCACCGGCGAGAGTTACGCGCAGGTGAAGAGCAGCCCGCACCTGGAAGTCTTCCGCAAGAAAGGCATCGAAGTGCTGCTGCTCACCGACCGCATCGACGAGTGGCTGATGAGCTACCTGTCGGACTTCGACGGCAAGGCCTTCGTCGATGTCGCCCGTGGCGACCTGGACCTGGGCAGCCTGGACTCCGAAGAGGACAAGAAGGCCCAGGAAGAAGTCGCCAAGGCCAAAGAGGGCCTGGTCGAGCGCCTGAAAGCCGCTCTCGGCGAGGAAGTCGCGGAAGTGCGCGTGTCGCACCGCCTGACCGACTCGCCGGCGATCCTCGCCATCGGCGAGGCCGACCTCGGCCTGCAGATGCGCCAGATCCTCGAGGCCAGCGGGCAGAAGGTGCCGGAGTCGAAGCCGATCTTCGAGTTCAACCCGGCCCACCCGCTGATCGAGAAGCTCGACGCCGAGCCCGACGAGGAGCGCTTCGGCGAACTGGCGCACATCCTCTTCGACCAGGCCGCGCTGGCCGCCGGCGACAGCCTGAAGGACCCGGCCGCCTATGTGCGCCGGTTGAACAAGCTGCTGGTGGAACTTTCCGCCTGAGCGAGTAACCTCCCACAAAGCCCGCCTTAGCGGGCTTTGTGCTTTTCCTACCCCACTCAAGGAAGCCACCCATGAGTCAGATCAGCGTCCAGCCCGTCGCCTATGAAGCCGACGGTGTGTCTTTCGAAGGCCAGCTCGTCTTCGACGCCTCCAGCACCGTGCAACGCCCGGGCCTGCTGATGGCGCCGAACTGGATGGGCGTCAGCCAGGGCGCGCTGGATATCGCCCGCCAGGTCGCCGGCCACGGTTACGTGGTGCTGGTGGCCGACGTCTATGGCAAGGACGTGCGCCCCAACGGCCCGGACCAGGCCGGCGCCGCGATGATGCCGCTGAAGAACGACCGCGCGGCCCTGCGCCGCCGCCTGCAGGCCGCCTTCAAGGCGCTCCAGGCCCAGGCCGGCAAGGCGCCGCTGGATGGCGCCAAGCTCGCCGCCTTCGGTTTCTGCTTCGGCGGTTGCTGCGCCCTGGACCTGGCCCGCGACGGCGCGCCGATCGCCGCCGCGGTGTCTTTCCACGGCACCCTCGACGCGACGGATCCGGCCGAGGCGAAGAACATCAAGGGCGCGGTGCTGGTCCTGGATGGCGCCATCGACCCGCTGGTGCCGCGCGAGCAGCTGCGCGACTTCGCCAAGGAAATGAACGACGCCGGGGTGGACTGGACCCTGACCAGCTACGGCGGCGCGGCGCATTCCTTCACCGACCCGCACGCGCAGATCCCCGGCAAGATGCAGTACGACGCGAAAGTCTCGCGCCGCGCCTTCCAGGCGATGTACGACCTGCTGGACGAGCAGTTCGGCGAGTAAGGCGTTTCACCTGCGCCATGCAAAAGCCCGGCGTTCGCCGGGCTTTTTCTTGTCGCGGAGCCGAGGGCGCGTAGGCGCCGGAGCCTCGCGAGAGGCTTTTCGCAGGAGCGAGCTTGCTCGCGAACAGCTTCGCGGCGGGGTTCGTTCGCGAGCAAGCTCGCTCCTACAGGGGGGCGTCGCTGGAGCCCCGCTCAGGTCGCCGTCAGGGCTCCACCGCCTGCCGCACCACCTTGCTCTCATCCGCGCGATAGCCGCGTGCGCCGAACCAGGTGATGTACAGGTAGCACACCAGCGGCACCGCGAAGGACAGCAGCAGGCCCACGCGATCGGCGAAGAAGCCTTGCAGCAGCGGCATCACCGCGCCGCCGACGATGGCCATGCAGAGCAGGCCCGAGCCCTTGCTGGTCAGGTTGCCCAGCCCTTCCAGGGCCAGCGAGAAGATGGTCGGGAACATGATCGAGTTGAACAGGCCGATGAGGATCAGCGCCCACATCGCCACGTGCCCGCCCACGCCGATCGCCACCGCCAGCAGCGCCACGATGGTCAGTGCGTTGAAGGCGAGGATGCGGTTCGGGCGGATGCTGCGCATCAGCACGCTGCCGATGAAGCGGCCGACCATGGCGCCGCCCCAGTACAGCGAGAGGTACTTGCTGGCCTGCTCGCTGGGCAGCCCGGCGATGTCCGGCTGGCCCATCAGGCTGACCAGGTAGCTGCCGATCGACACCTCGGCGCCGACGTAGCAGAAGATGCCGATCACCCCGAACACCAGGTGCCGGTGGGCGAACAGCGAGTGCTGGCCGGCGGCCGCGCCGTCGCTGGGCTCGCCGTGGGTGATCTTCGGCAGGCGGAACAGGCCGATGACGATGGCGATGGCGAACAGCAGGCCGGCCAGCACCAGGTAGGGGGTCTTCACCGAATCGGCTTCTGCGGCGGCGCTGCTTAGCCCTTCGACCGCGCCGGCGCCGATGGCGAGGATGGTCACCGAACCCACCAGCGGGCCGACGGTGGTGCCCAGGGAGTTGAAGGCCTGGGTCATGTTCAACCGGCTGGCCGCCGACTCGGGGCTGCCCAGCACGTTGACGTAGGGGTTGGCCGCCACCTGCAGCAGGGTGATGCCCGAGGCGAGGATGAACAGCGCGGCGAGGAACGCCGGGTAGGACTGCGCGCTGGCCGCCGGCAGGAACAGCAGGCAACCGACGCCGGCGGTGAGCAGGCCGAAGATGATCCCGCGCTTGTAGCCCAGGCGCTCCACCAGCCGCCCGGACGGGAAGGACATGATGAAGTAGGCGGTGAAGAAGCTGAACTGGATCAGCGAGGCCTGCACGTAGTTGAGGGTGAACACCGCCTTCAGGTGCGGCACCAGGATGTCGTTCAGCGAGGTGATCAGGCCCCACATGAAGAAGAGAATGGTGAGCACCGTGAGGGCGCTGGTGTGGCGGTTCTGCTCTGGCATGGGAGCTCCAGGAGGTGGTAGCGGGGGAAAGGGTGGACCGCCGCGCTCAGCGCGGCAGTTCGATGCGCTCGTGCTCGCCGGGCACCGTCGGCCAGTCGCCGGCGGCCCAGCGCTGGCGGGCCTGGTCGATCAGGGCCGGGTCGCTGGCGACGAAGTTCCAGTTCATCCGCCGCGGCCCGTCCAGCGCCGCGCCGCCGATGAGCACTGCGCGGCAGTCGCTGCAGGCGCTCAGCAGCGGGCTCTCGCCCTCGGGCAGGACCAGCAGCTGGCGCAGCGGCGCGGGATTGTCGTCGAGCAGGGCCTCGCCTTCCAACAGATAGAGCGCCCTTTGCGGATATTCAGGCGACAGGTTCAGGGTGCTGCCGGCGACCATCTCGAGGTCGGCGTAGAGCGTCGGCGACAACACCGGCACCGGCGAGGTGAGGCAGAAGCCGCTGCCGGCGATCAGGCGGATGCGCACGCCGAGGCTCTCGCTCTGCGGCAGGCTGGCGACGGGGTGGTGGCTGTAGCTGGGCTCGCGGCCTTCCTCGGCCTGCGGATGGGCCAGCCAGACCTGCAGGCCGTGCAGGCGCGAGCCGCGCTCGCGCAGGTCCGCCGGGGTTCGCTCGACATGCGCGACGCCGCGCCCGGCGCTCATCCAGCTGACGTCGCCGGGGCGCACCAGCTGGTCGGAGCCGAGGCTGTCCTTGTGCTGCACCTGGCCTTCGAGCAGGTAGGTGAGGGTGGACAGGCCGATATGCGGGTGCTGGTTGATGTTCATGCCGCGGCCGGGGGCGAAGTCGGTGGCCAGCATGTGATCGAAGAACACGAAGGGCCCGATGCTGCGGAACTGCGCCGACGGCAGCGCGCGCAGGATCGGCATGCCCTCGACGTCTTCGGCGTGGGGGCGGATGGCGAAGGGGGTGGCGGTCATGGCGGGCGTTCCGGAAGGCGATGGCCAATAGGATAGCCGCTCGGCGCCCGGCCCACCCGCCTCAGAGCAGGGCCGAAAGCCGCACGTCGGCGCCCAGCACCCGCTGCAGCCGGCCATCCGCCGCGAACAGCGGCACCGAGACGGTGAAGCAATAGTCGTCGGTGGCGCTGGAGCGATACACGCCGGTGACGTGGGCCCGCCCGCTGTCGCGCACGGCGCGGAACCAGGGCCGCTGCGACCAGTCGCGGCCGCGCGCGCTGGCGCCCCCGGCATCGCCGATGCCCTCGGCGAAGAGGTTCTGCGACAGCTGGATACCATCGCCGCCCACCAGGTAGAACAACTCGAAGCGCGGATCGGCCGCCAGGGTCTGGCGCAGCAGTTGTTCGGCTTCGTCGAGGCCGGCGCCCAGGCGCGGATCGCTCACCAGCCGTTCGACGCTTTCGCGCACCTCGCGGTGCAGGCGCAGGCGGAAGGCGCCCAGGCCGTCGAGCAACTGGTCGGCGTCGGCGCGCACCGCCTGGCTGTGGGTCAGCACCTGGCCGGCCTTGCCGAGCAGGTCGCCGGCGACCTGGGCGATGTTCTGCACGTCGGCGTTGATCGCCCGCACCGCCTGGCCGATCTGCTCGGTGCCGCTGGCGATATGGCTGACCCGCTCGTCGAGGCTGTCCATGGCCTGGCGCGTGCGCTCCAGGCCCTCGCCGACGCTGGCCATGCCGCTGCGCCCGGCGGCCACCGACTGGTGCATCTGCGCGCCGGCCTCGCCCAATTCGGCCATGCCGGCGCGAAAGCCCTCGATGATCCGGCTGACCTCGCCGGTGGCGCTGGTGGTGTGCCCGGCGAGGCGCCGCACCTCCTCGGCGACCACGGCGAAGCCGCGGCCGTGCTCGCCGGCGCGGGCAGCCTCGATGGCGGCGTTGAGCGCCAGCAGGTTGGTCTGCTGGCTGATGCTGGCGATCACCCCGATCACCTGGCTGACTTCCTCCAGTTGCCCGAGCAGGCGCTGGATCACCGCCTCCAGCAGCGCCTCGCTGTGGCCGATGGCCTCGACCTGGCCGAGCACCTGCTGGCCGCTGGCCTGGCAGGCGCGCAGGGTCGCCGCGACTTCGCCGGAAAGCTGCGCCACCCGGCTGGCGCCGGGCACCAGCTCGGCGTCGAGGCTGGTGCTGGCCTGCTCGCTGGCGCTGGCGATCAGCTCCGAGGACTGCGCCAGCAACTGCCCGCTGCTCTCGGTGGCGGCGGCGATCTGCGCCAGGCGCGGCGCGTGTGCGGCGATGTCGACGGCCGCCGCCAGGCTGCCGCCGATGCGCTGCTGCAGGCCGTCGCTGAAGCGGTTCAGGCGCGCCAGCAGCGGTTGCCGCTCGGGCAGGCGGGTGCTCAGGTCGTGGTCTTCCAGCAGGGCGCGCAGGCCCTGTTCTTCAGCGGCCTGGCGGGCCGGTTGGCGCAACAGCTGCAGCATGGCGATCTCCCTTGGGTCTGTCGTTCCGCTAGCAAGCCAAGTGCCATCATTGGCGCCCTCGGCAGCCTGCGCCCCTGACCACGATCGCGCGCGCAGGACGATGCTTGACGCACCGGCGTGGTGCGGGAGAGGACAGATTTGTGAGTCTGAGTGGCGCGCCCTGTCATTGCTGCGCGCCTGGCGCTCAGGTCCAATCCGTCTGGGTCGCACCTTTGTACGATTGAGGGATGAGCGGGCGCCTCATACCCGTGCCTTGGCAAGAGGGGAAACAGTTTGTTACCTTGCCTGCACGATAGTGCCAAAATCCCGCGTGCAGGGTTCTCCGGAGGAGTCAGCGGGCGCCGGCAAGCGCCAGAAGGGGAGATTTACTGCTGAGCCATCGTGCTGGCCAGCAGCCGAGAAACAAATAACAACAGCGCCGGACGCAATGCCCGGGGCGATAAATCTTGGCCGTCATGGAGGTAATGCTTCGATGATCAGTCGTATGCGCATCGAAAAAGGGTGGGGGCGCCCGGTATTCTGGGCCCCGAGTCGGGCTGGCGCGCTCATGGGGCTGCTGCCGTTGCTGGTGGCGGGGACCGTGCAGGCCGCCGAATTCAGCTTCGCCGACAACCAGGTCACCGGCTCGCTGGACACCACTCTGTCGTACGGCGCCATGTGGCGCGTGCAAGGCCGCGGTACCGCGAACATCGACGATATCAACACCGATGACGGTAACCGCAACTTCGACAAGGGGTTGGTTTCCCAGGTCTTCAAGATGACCTCGGACCTCTCCGCCAAATACCAGAACTATGGCCTGTTCATGCGTGGTACCGCGTACTACGACACGCAGATCATGGACAAGCGCAACGACTACCTGAGCACCACCGACGGCGTCGAGCGGCCCAGCCAGTCGTTCCCCAACGACGACCACTTCACCTCGGACACCCGCCACATCAGCGGCCGCAAGGCCGAGCTGCTGGACGCCTACCTGTCCGGCGAATGGGACGTGGCCGAGCACCCGCTGAGCAGCCGCGTCGGCCGCCAGGTGCTGAACTGGGGCGAGAGCACCTTCTACCGCGGTGGCATCAACACCATCAACCCGGTGGACGCCTCGCGCTTCCACCTGCCGGGCTCGGAACTCAAGGAAGTGCTGGTGCCGGTCGAGGCGCTGAGCTTCAACCTGGGGCTGACCGACAACCTGTCGATGGAAAGCTACTACCAGTGGAAGTGGAAAGAGACCCGCCTGGACCCGGTGGGCACCTACTTCTCCGACACCGACCTGTTCGCCGACGGCGGCGACGTCGCCTACACCACCGAAGACAGCCCGCTGTTCAAGCAGTTGCTGGGCGCCTATCCGACCGTGGCCGGCCTCGGCCTGCTGGGCAACGGCCCGGCCGGCCCGAACGCCTACCTGAACCCGGCCACCGGCACCTTCAAGGTCGCCAGCATCGGCAAGGACCTCGACGCCCGCGACAGCGGCGAATACGGCGTGGCCTTCCGCTACGTCGCCGAGGAGCTGAACTCCACCGAGTTCGGCCTGTACTTCGTCAACTACCACTCGAAGGAACCGCAGGTGGCGGTCGACCTGCGCAACTACCAGGGCGTCGACCTCGGCCTGCTCAACACGGCGCTCGGCCCGGGCTTCGCGAGCGCGATTCCCGGCCTCGCGACCCTCGACATGGCCAGCAACGCCCAGGCGCGTCGCGACTACGTCGAAGACATCCGCATGTACGGCTTCAGCTTCAACACCACCCTGGGCGACGCCTCGGTGGCGGGCGAGCTGGCCTACCGGCCGAACATGCCGATCAGCATCTCGGCCACCAACGACCTGCTCGGCGACCTGCTGACCCAGGGCGTGCTCGGCCTGACCAACCTGTACGACGGCAATACCCCGGCCGACCAGGCCTGCGCCGCGGTGTCCGGCAAGCAGCTGTGCCGTGGCAGCCTGTTCGAGAACTACGAGCGCGCCGAGACCTACAACGCCTCGCTGACCGGCATCTACAACTTCGGCCCGCACATGACCTTCGACTCGGTGGTCGGTGTGGCCGAGGTGGCCGGCGAGTTCATCCGTGGCAGCAGCCTGGAGTACACCGCCTGGGACGGCACCACGCGCAAGTACGTGGGCGCGCAGGACAAGTCCTATGTCGGCGGCGCCGACGACGACCAGCAGATCACCCGCGACAGCTATGGCTACACCCTGTTGCTCAGTGGTACCTGGAACGACGTGTTCGCCGGCGTGAAGCTGACCCCGTACGTGGTCTACCAGGACGACTTCAAGGGCAACTCCGACCGCACCGGCAACTTCATCGAGGGCCGCAAGGCCTACACCCTGGGCGCCGACGCCACCTACCTGAACGCCTTCCAGGTCGGCATGCAGTACACCAACTACTACGGGGCGGGGGACGACAACTCCATGCGTGACCGCGACAACGTCTCGATCACCGGCAAGTACTCGTTCTGATCAACCTGGGCACGGAGACTCGTATGATCATCAAGAAACCCCTGGTCGCCCTGCTGGCCCTGGCGGCCCTGGCCGCGACCGACGCGCGCGCCGCCGTCAGCGCCGACCAGGCCGCGCAGCTCAAGAGCAGCCTGACCCCGCTGGGCGCGGAGAAGGCCGGCAACGCCGCCGGCACCATCCCCGCCTGGACCGGCGGCCTGACCCAGGCCCCGGCCGGCTACAAGGGCCCGGGCAGCCACCACGTGGACCCCTTCGCCGGCGACAAGCCGCAGTTCACCATCAGCAAGGCCAACCTGGAGCAGTACAAGGCGAACCTGACCCCCGGCCAGATCGCCCTGTTCAACACCTACCCGGACAGCTTCCAGATGCCGGTCTACCAGACCCGGCGCAGCGGCGCGGCCCCGCAGTGGGTGTATGACAACACCTTCAGGAACGCCACCACCGGGACCCTGGTGGAGGGCGGCAACGGCTTCGCCAACGCCTATGGCGGCGTGCCGTTCCCGATTCCGCAGAGCGGCCTGGAAGCGCTGTGGAACCACATCGCCCGCTACCGTGGCACCTACATCGAGCGGCGCTCGGCGCAGACCGGCGTGCAGCGCAACGGCGCCTACTCGCTGGTGACCTCCCAGGACGCCGCGCTGTTCCGCTTCTACGATCCCAAGGGCAGCTTCGAGCAACTGGGCAACACCCTGTTCTACTACATGACCTTCACCACCGCGCCGGCGCGCCTGGCGGGCGAGGGCGCGCTGGTGCAGGAGACCCTCGACCAGGTCAAGGAACCGCGCCAGGCCTGGGGCTACAGCCCTGGCCAGCGCCGCGTGCGGCGCGCGCCGACGCTGGCCTACGACACCCCGATCGAGGACTCCGACGGCCTGCGCACCGCCGACGACACCGACATGTACAACGGTGCCCCGGACCGCTACACCTGGACCCTGGTAGGCAAGAAGGAGATCTACATCCCCTACAACAACTACCTGGTCACCAGTCCCCAGGTTAAGTACCAGGACCTGCTCACCCCCGGCCATATCAACCCGAAATACACCCGCTACGAGCTGCACCGGGTATGGGTGGTGGAAGGCAAGCTGAAGCCCGGCGCGCGGCACATCTACAGCAAGCGCACCCTGTACCTCGACGAGGACAGCTGGGGCGCGGCGGTGGTCGACCAGTACGACGGCCGCGGCGAGCTGTGGCGGGTGTCGATGGCCTACCTGAAGAACTTCTACGAGCAGCCCATGGTGTGGACCGCGCTGGACACCTTCCACGACCTGCAATCGCGCCGTTACAGCGTGCAATGGCTGGACAACGAAGAGGCCGGCACCGCGGACTTCAGCAAACCGGCGCCGGACGTCGCCGAGTTCAGCCCGGCGGCGCTGCGCCGCAAGGCTTCGCGCTAAAGCGCGCTTTTTGTAGGAGCGAGCTTGCTCGCGAACGGAGTTACCCGGCGGCTGTGGTGCCCAGGGTGACTCCGCTCCCTCTCCCTAACCCTCTCCCGCAAGCGGGAGAGGGGACCGTTCGGAGTGCGCTGCTATTTTCGCGTTAGCCGGCTTGCACCGAGTCGCCGGCTGCTACCAAATCCCTTCTCGGCACGGATAGCCCCCTCTCCCGCTTGCGGGAGAGGGCTGGGGAGAGGGGCTCTTCGCTTCTATAACGCAGCCGCCTCTTCCCACCCCCCACCCAACGCCTTGTAGAGCAGCGCCAGGTTCACCGCCACGGCCTCGCCGCTGCGCGCCTGGCGTTCCTCGCTGGCCAGTAGCTCGCGCTGCGCGCTGAGCACGTTGAGGAAGTCCACCGCCCCCGCCTTGTACTGCTCGCGAGCGTTCGCCAGGGCCGTGCGGCCGTGTTCCACCGCCTCGTCGAGGGCCGCCAGTTCGCGCTGGTCGGCGGCGTAGTCGCTCAGTGCGTCGTCCACTTCGCGCCAGGCGTTGAGCACGGTGCGCCGGTAGGCGATGGCCGCCTCGCGTTGCTGCGCCTCGCGCAGGGCCAGGGTGCCCTTGAGCCGTCCGCCCTCGAAGATCGGAAGGTGCAGGCTGGGGCCGATACCGAAGGTGTGGCTGTTCCAGTCGCCGAAGTTGGCCAGTTGCAGGGCCTGGAAACCGAAGTCGCCGTTGAGGCTGATGCGCGGGTAGAAGTCCGCCCGGGCCATGCCGATGCCGGCGGTGGCGGCGTGCAGCTGCGCCTCGGCCTGGCGGATGTCCGGGCGGCGTTGCGCCAGTTGCGAGGGCAGGCCCACCGGCACCGCGCGCGGCGGGCGCGGCAGGGGAGCGGCCTGGGCCAGTTCGGCGGTCAGCGCGCCGGGCTGCTCGCCGAGCAGGAAGGCCAGGGCGTTGAGCAGCCGTGCCTGGCGCTTCTGGCTGCCGGGCAGCTGCGATTCGATCACCGCCACCTGGGCCTTGGCCTCGGCGACGTCGAGCTCGGTGGCCACGCCCTCGGCGCGGCGCATCTGGGTCAGCTGCAGGCTGTGCCGGGCGATCTCCAGGTTGCCGCGCAGGATCGCCTCGCGGCGCTGCTCGCCGCGCAGCTGCAGGTAGTCGCGGACGCTTTCGGCGAGCACCGCGACCAGCACGTCGTGGCGGCTCGCCTGGCTGGCCTCGACCTGCGCGTTGGCCGCCTCCAGCTCGCGGCGCACGCGGCCCCACAGGTCCAGTTCCCAGCTCAGGGTGAAGCCGGCGTCGAGCTGGTTGAAGTTGTGCCGGCCGCTCTCGCCGGACGGGTCGGACAGGCCCACCTCGCTGTTGCGCTGGCGCGAGTAGGCGGCGTTGCCGTCCACCGTCGGCACGGCGTCGGCGCCCAGCGCCTGGCGGATCGCGCGGCTCTGCTGCAGGCGCGCGGCGGCGGCCTGCAGGTCGAGGTTGCCGGCCGCCACGCGGGCTTGCAGGCGGTCCAGTTGCGGGTCGTTGAACAGCCGCCACCAGCGGCTTTCCACGGCGCCGTCGGCGGGCTGGCTGGGTACGTCGGCGCCCTTGGCGTTCCAGGCGGCCGGCGCGGCGGCGTCGGGTGTGCGGAAGTCCGGGCCGAGGCTGCAGGCGCCCAGGGCCAGGCAGGCGAGCAGGAGCGGGGCGTGCTTCATTGCGCAGCCACCTGTTCGCCGGCGGCGGAAGCGGTGTCGATGCTGGCGATCACCGACATGCCCACGCGCAGGCGGGCAAGCAGCGCCTGGTTCGGTTCCAGCACGATCTTCACCGGAATGCGCTGCACCACCTTGGTGAAGTTGCCGGTGGCGTTGTCCGGGGCGATGGGCGCGAAGCTCAGGCCAGTGGCCGGGGCGATGCTGTCGACGTGGCCGCGCAGCACTTCGCCGGGGAAGCTGTCGACGCGCACGCTGACCGCCTGGCCAGGACGCACCTCGGTGAGCTGGGTTTCCTGGAAGTTGCCGACCACGTAGGCCTGCTGCAGCGGCACCACCGCCAGCAGCGGGCTGCCCGGGGTGACGTAGGCGCCGACGCGCACGCCACGGCGGCCGACCATGCCGTCGAAGGGCGCGCGAATCTCGCAATAGGACAGGTTCAGCTGCGCCTGCCGCAACTGCGCTTCGCCGCGTTTCACCGCGCTCTGCGCCTCGGCCTGCTGGGCCAGCAGCACGTCCAGCTGCTTGCGCGAGGCGAGGGTGGCGGCGCGCGCCTTGTCCAGCGCGGCCTGGCTGGTGTCCAGGCGCGAGCGCGCCTGCTGGGCGTTCTGCAGGGTTCCGGCGCCCTGGCTGGCGAGGTGCTGGTAGCGCTCCAGTTCCTGGCGGGCGAAGCGCTGGGTGGCCTGGTCGGCCTCGACCTGGGCGCTGTTCTGGGCGATCACCGCCTGCTGGCGCTCGAGGTCGGCGCTGACGTGGCGCAGGCGCGCCTGGGCCGACAGCAGGTCGGCCTCGGCGGCGGCCAGGGCGGCCTGGTAGTCGCGGGCGTCGATGCGCGCCAATACCTGGCCGGCCTTGACCGCCTGGTTGTCTTCCACCCGCACGTCGTCGACGATCCCGGCGACCTTCGGCGCCACCAGGGTGAAGTCGGCGTGCACATAGGCGTCGTCGGTGCTCTGCGCGCGTTCCGGGGCGAGCAGGCGCAGCAGCAGCCAGGCCAGCGTGGCGAGCAGCAGCACGGCGGCCAGCGTCAGGCCGGCGCGGCGGGAGGTGAGCGAGGTCTTGGTCATGATGGCGTTCCGAATCTCAGTGAGCGGGGGCGACCGGGCGCGGCGGGTACACGCGCAGCGGCATCAGGGCGATCAGCGGGAGCAGGGCGGCGGCGAGCCAGGCCATGCACCAGAGGGTGTCGGCGGCGGCGAGCACGGCGGCCTGGCCGTGTACCTGCCCGGCCAGGCGCGCGAGGCTGCCGTCGAGCTGCCCCAGGCGCAGGTCCAGGGCCTGGGGCGCGGCGCCCAGGTGGTCGACCAGGCGGTTGGAGTGGTAGTGCTCGCGGGCGGTCATGAGGATGCCCACCACGGCGCTGCCGATGACCCCGGCGAAGGCCCGCACGCTGTTGAACCAGGCCGAGGCGAAGGGCCCCTCGATGGGCGCCACCACGCTGGTGGCGGACATCAGCAGCGGCACCACGGCCATCGGCTGGCCGATGATCTGCAGGGCCAGCAGCAGGTAGAAGTTGTCCCGCGTCCAGTCGCTGGTGAGCTGGCTCATGCCGTAGGCCGAGAGGCCGCAGAGGCCGATGCCGATGGCCAGCACCCAGCGGCAATCGACGCGCGGGATGTTGCACAGGCCGGCCACCAGCGGCAGCGTCAGCAGCTGCGGCAGCGCCACCAGCAGCGCCATGGGCGCGGTTTGCAGCGGGCGGTAGCCGTGGGCCGCGGCCAGGTAGGAAGCCGGTACCCCGGCGCAGGCGCCGAGCACCACCAGGACGCCGGCCAGGGTCAGCAGCGAATGGCTGAAGTTGTGCCGCTTGAGGATGTCCAGGCGGAAGAACGGCAGCGGGTGGGTCCATTCGTTGAGGAAGAACGCCACCAGCAGCGCCGCGCCGCCGACCAGCAGCAGGCAGATGAGATCGGATTCGAACCAGTCCAGGCGCTCGCCCTGCAGCAGGCCCAGCACCAGCATGAGGATGCCTGGCAGGCCGAGGCCCAGGCCGATCCAGTCGAACTGGCGGAAACGCTCCAGGCGCGTCGGGTCCTGGGGAATGCCCCAGGCCACCGCGGCCGTGGCCAGCGCGCAGAGCGGAATGACCTGCCAGAACACCCACTGCCAGCCGACGTACTCGGTCCACAGTGCCGCCAGCGGCATGCCCAGGTTGGGCGCGAAGGTCGCGGTGAGGGCGTAGGCGCCCAGGCCGTAGAGCTTGATCCCCGGCGGCAGGAAGCGCAGCGCCACGGTCATCAGCATCGGCGGCATGCAGCCGCCGGCCAGCCCTTGCAGGGCGCGCAGCAGGTACAGCGTCTGCACGTTGGGGGCGAACGGGCAGAGCAGCCCGAGCACGGCGAACACGGCGATGGCGCCGAGGGTGAAGCGGCGCAGCGAGAAGGTCACCGAGAACCAGGGCGCGAAGGCCATGGCGGCGACCTGGAAGGCCGCGTACAGCGCCAGCAGCCAGGTGCCTTCGTCGTGGCCGATGGCGAGCGCGCCGCGCACGTCGCTCATCGCCAGGTCGGTGACCTTGTCGTTGAGCCCGGCGCTGAGCGAGGCGACCAGCACGCCGAGCATGCCGACCACGATGCGCGGGCCGAACGGCTGGGCCGCCGGTTTCGCCGGCTGGGCGGCGGCGGGGGTGGCGAGCGGCGTGAGCGCGGCGGTCATGTCCGAACCTCGCGAGGGAGGCCGGGCGGCGGGATTGGACAAGGCATGGCGTCGGGAACTCTGCGGTTTTGCCGTGAGTCTAGGGAGCGCCAATTGCTGTGAAAATTGAAATGATTACAACTAATCAGTGCGCCTGGCGCACTGGTTGGGCATCAGTTCAGCAGCCCCGAACTCTCCCGCAGCTCGATGCACACGCGCTTCACCGTTTGCCGCAGCCAGCTGTGCGCCGGGTCGTTGTCGAAGCGCGGGTGCCAGGCCTGGAGGATCACCACCGATTTCAGCGGCAGCGGAATGTCGAACTTGCGCAGCGACAGGCCCAGGCGGTCGAGGCGCCACAGCGAATGCTCGGCGATCGGCAGCAGCAGGTCGGATTCGAGCAGGGCGAAGATCGAGGAATGGAAAGTCGGTGCGATCAGGCGGATGTCGCGCCTGAGCCCGAGGTTGGCCAGTTCCTCGTCGATCGGCCCGGCGGACCGGCCGCGCCGCGACACGCTGATCTGCGGGTAGGCGGCGAAACGCTGCGGGGTGATCTCGCCGTCGAAGATCGGGTGGTCGCGGCGCGCCAGGCCGACGAAGTTGGTTGTGAACAGGGTCTGGGTGCGGATTTCCGGTTCCAGGCTGGAGGTGGCGCCGATGTACAGGTCGATGCGGTTCTGCCGCAGGGCCTCGTCGTCGAAGTCGGCCTCGGGGGCGATGCGCAGGCTGCAACGCGGCGCCTCGTCGCGCATCACCGCGAGCATGCGCGAGGCGAAGCCGCCCACCAGTACGTTGTTGGAACGCAGCACGAAGCAGCGTTCGAGCTGGTCCAGGCGCAGGTTTTCCTTGGCGTTGAACAGGCGCATGGCGTGTTCCACCAGCTCGCTGACTTCCTCGCGCAGTTGCAGCGCCCGTGGCGTGGGCACCAGGTTGCGCCCGGCGCGGACCATGATCGGGTCGCCCACCGCCTCGCGGATGCGCCCCAGCGTGCGGCTCATGGCCGGCGGGCTCAGGTGCAGGCGGCGCGCGGCGCCGACCACGCTGCCCTCTTCGAGCAGCACGTTGAGGGCGACCAGCAGGTTGAGGTCGGGCAGGGCCATGGCGCCTCCGGGAGCGTTCGTTCGCAGCGATGCTCGGCGATACGTGCGTGCGGCGCAACTCTGGAATGCGCCAGCGGTGCCTTTACGCACTCCGGGCCAGCCCGAAGAATGACGGGCATTTGCCGTCTTGAAGAGGAAACCCCATGTTCGAATGCATCCTGGTCGCCATCGATGGCTCGCCGCAGTCGCGGCGCATCGTCGCCACCGCCGCCGAGCTGGCCGCTGGCGGCGAGTCGCGCCTGCAGGTGGTCTGCGTGGTGGACCGGGCCTTCGCCCTGACCCAGGAGGACGGCCTCGATTATCCGCCGGCCGAGCACGAGCAGCATGAAGCCCAGGGCCTGCTCGACGCCGCGCTGCGCGAGCTGCCGGCCGGGCGCGCCGAGGGCCGCCTGCTGGCCGGCGACCCGGCGCGGGCGATCCTGCGCGAGGCGGAGCGCCTGGCGTGCGACCTGATCGTCATCGGCCACCGCCACCTGGGACGGATCGAACGGCTGCTCGACCCGTCGGTGGGGCAGCGGGTGATCGAGCGCGCGCCCTGTCCGGTGTTGGTCGAGGTGCGGGAATAGCGCGAAGCTCTTCCGCATCACCCCGACTCGGCGGCATACGTAGGGCGAATAACCGTTCGCGGTTATCCGCCGCCAGACCTTGGCCTTGCGGCGGATAACGCCTGGGGCGTTATGCGCCCTACGGTTCGGGGGAGAAAAGCGGCCACGCCGGCGGGTGGTCCTGAGCGAGGGCCCGGCCGGCGCGACCGTAAGGGTCAGCCGCGCTGGTGCACCGGGCGGCCGTGGGCGAAGGTTTCGCGCACCGCGCGGTCGTCGCCGAGGATGATCAGGGCGAAGAGCTTCTCTTCCAGGCTCTTCGCCTGTTGCAGGCGGTAGTCCAGCAGCGGGGTGGCCTTGTAGTCGAGGACCACGAAGTCCGCCTCGTTGCCCTGGGCGAAGCTGCCGACCTTGTCCTGCAGCTCCAGCGCGCGGGCGCCGCCGAGGGTGGCGAGGTACAGCGACTTGAACGGGTCGAGCTTGATGCCCTGCAGCTGCATCACCTTGTACGCCTCGTTCAGCGATTGCAGCTGGGAGAAGCTGGTGCCGGCGCCGACGTCGGTGCCCAGGCCGACCTTGACCTTGTACTTCTCCAGCTTCGCCAGGTCGAACAGGCCGCTGCCGAGGAACAGGTTCGAGGTTGGGCAGAAGGCCACCGCCGAGCCGGTTTCGGCCAGGCGCTGGCATTCGCCGTCGCACAGGTGCACGCCATGGGCGAACACCGAGCGCGCGCCGAGCAGGCCGTGGTGGTCGTAGACGTCCAGGTAGCCGCTGCGCTCGGGGAACAGCTCCTTGACCCATTCGATCTCCTTGCGGTTCTCCGACAGGTGGGTGTGCAGGTACACGCCCGGGTGCTCCTTGAGCAGGCGCCCGGCGGCGTCGAGCTGTTCGGGGGTGCTTGTGGGCGCGAAGCGCGGGGTCACCGCGTAGAGCAGGCGGCCCTTGCCGTGCCAGCGCTCGATCAGCGCCTTGCTGTCGCGGTAGCTGCTCTCGGCGGTGTCGGTCAGGTAGTCCGGGGCGTTGCGGTCCATCATCACCTTGCCGGCGATCAGGCGCAGGTCGAGCTTCTCGGCGGCGCCGAACAGCGCGTCCACCGACTGCGGGTGCACGCTGCCGAACACCAGCGCGGTGGTGGTGCCGTTGCGCAGCAGTTCCTTGAGGAAGATGCCGGCGACGTCGGCGGCGTGGGCCGGGTCGGCGAACTGCTTCTCGGTGGGGAAGGTGTAGGTGTTCAGCCAGTCCAGCAGCTGCTCGCCGTAGGAGGCGATCATGCCGGTCTGCGGGTAGTGGATGTGGGTGTCGATGAAGCCGGGGGTGATCAGCGCGTCGCGGTATTCCTCCACTTCCACGCCGCCCAGTTGCGGCAGCAGTTCGGCGGCGTGGCCGAGGCGCGCGACCTTGCCGTCCTCCACCAGCAGGATGCCGTCTTCGAAGTATTGGTAGGACTGGTCGACACCCACTTCGGCGGGGTCGGCGACGCTGTGCAGGATGCTGGCGCGGTAGGCTTTGCTGGTCATGTCGTTCTCTCGATCCTGGGAACGATGGGTATCGCTTCGCTCAACCCATCCTACGAATGTCTGTTGTCTGCCGTCAGGCACCGCTCTCGGCGGTGCGGGCGCGGCGGCTGCTGGGCAGGAGCCTGGCCACCGAGTGTTCGCCGCTGGCCTTTTCCTGGCCGAAGGCGGCGTTGTAGGTGGCGATCACTTCGCCGGCGATGGACACGGCGATCTCCGCCGGCAGCTTGCCCTTCACCTCGGCGATGCCCATCGGGCAGCGCATGCGCTGCACGCTCTCGCTGGCGAAGCCGCGGTCGCGCAGGCGGTGTTCGAACTTGGCGCGCTTGGTGTCCGAGCCGATCAGGCCGAAGTAGCCGAAGTCGTCGCGCCCCAGTATCGCCGCGGTCAGCTCCAGGTCCAGGGCGTGGTTGTGGGTCATGACGATGTAGTAGCTGCCCGCCGGCATATTCTCGACCTCATCGAGCACGTCGTCATTCAGGATTTTCTCCACCCCGGCGGGGATCGCCTCGGGGAACTCGGCGTCGCGCGAGTCGATCCAGCGCACCTTGCACGGCAGGCTGGCGAGCAGCGGCACCAGCGCGCGGCCGACGTGGCCGGCGCCGAACACCGCGATATGCGCCTGCGGCTGGCCCATCGGCTCGAACAACAGCACGGTGGCGCCGCCGCAGCACTGGCCGAGGCTGGCGCCCAGGCTGAAGCGCTCCAGGCGCGGCTGCTGGCTGCGCTGCTGGAGCATCTCGCGGGCGATCTGCAGGGCCTTGTACTCCAGGTGGCCGCCGCCGATGGTGTCGTACAGCTTGTCGGCGCCGACGACCATCTTCGAGCCGGCGTTGCGCGGCGTGGAGCCGCGCTCCTCGATGATGGTCACCAGCACGGCGGCTTCGCCGCGTTGCTGCAGGTCGGCGAGGGCGCTGATCCAGTTCATGGCTTCAACCTCGGAAGGGGCGTAGGGCGTACAACCGTTCGCGGTTGTACGCCGTTGGCGGCGGATAACGCTGTGGCGTTATGCGCCCTACGGTGGATCGTCACGCGGGCTCGACCGCTGTCGGCGTGGGCTGTTGCTGCGCCTGCTTGAGCTTGCGCATCTGCTCCACGCCCCAGAGCACCCGCTCCGGCGTCGCCGGGGCGTCGATCTGCGGCTGCACGCGGTAGTCGGCCAGGCTCGCCACGGCGTCCTTGATCGCGCAGAACACCGAGATGCCGAGCATGAACGGCGGCTCGCCGACGGCCTTGGAGTGGAACACCGTCTGCTCCGGGTTCTTGCGGTTCTCCACCAGCTTCACCCGCAAATCCAGCGGCATGTCGGCGATCGCCGGGATCTTGTAGCTGGCCGGGCCGTTGGTCACGAGCTTGCCCTTGGCGTTCCACACCAGCTCTTCCATGGTCAGCCAGCCCATGCCCTGGACGAAGCCGCCCTCCACCTGGCCGATGTCGATGGCCGGGTTCAGCGAGTCGCCGACGTCGTGCAGGATGTCGGTGCGCAGCATGCGGTATTCGCCGGTCAGGGTGTCCACCAGCACCTCGGAGCAGGACACGCCGAAGGCGAAGTAGTAGAACGGCCGGCCGGCGGCCTTGGTGCGGTCGTAGAAAATCTTCGGCGTGCGGTAGAAGCCGGTGGAGGAGAGCGACACCTGGCCGAAGTAGGCCTGCTGCACCAGTTCCTCGAACGGCAGGATCAGGTCGCGCACGCGCACCTGGTTGTTGCGGAACTCGACGTCTTCCTCGGTGACCTTCCAGTGCCGCGCGGCGAACTCCACCAGGCGCTGCCTGAGGGTTTCGGCGGCGTTCTGCGCGGCCTTGCCGTTGAGGTCGGCGCCGCTGGAGGCGGCGGTGGGCGAGGTGTTCGGCACCTTGTCGGTGTTGGTCGCGGTGATCTGCACGCGGTCGATGTCGACCTGGAAGACCTCCGCCACCACCTGCGCGACCTTGGTGTTGAGCCCCTGGCCCATCTCGGTGCCGCCGTGGTTCAGGTGGATGCTGCCGTCGGTGTAGATGTGGATCAGCGCGCCGGCCTGGTTGAGGAAGGTGGCGGTGAAGCTGATGCCGAACTTCACCGGGGTCAGCGCCAGGCCTTTCTTGAGGACCGGGCTGGCGGCGTTGAACGCGCGAATCTCGGCGCGACGCTTGGCATAGTCGGCGCTGGCTTCGAGCTCGGCGGTCATTTCCTCCAGCAGGTTGTGTTCCACCTGCTGGTGGTAGTGGGTGACGTTGCGTTCTTCCTTGCCGTAGTAGTTGCGCTTGCGCACCTCCAGCGGGTCCTTGCCCAGGTGGCGCGCCACGGCGTCCATCACTTCCTCGATGGCGACCATCCCCTGCGGGCCGCCGAAGCCGCGGTAGGCGGTGTTCGAGGCGGTGTTGGTCTTGCAGCGGTGGCCGTTGATGGTGGCGTTGCCGAGGAAGTAGGCGTTGTCGGAGTGGAACATCGCGCGGTCGACGATGGAGCCGGAGAGGTCCGGCGAGTAGCCGCAGTTGCCGGCCAGGTCCATGTGGATGCCGTGCAGCAGGCCGTCGTCGTCGAAGCCCACGTCGTACTCGACGTAGAACGGGTGACGCTTGCCGGTCATCTGCATGTCTTCGACGCGCGGCAGGCGCATCTTCGCCGGGCGTCCGGTGAGCGTGGCGATCACCGCGCACAGGCAGGCGGGCGCGGCGGCCTGGGTTTCCTTGCCGCCGAAGCCGCCACCCATGCGGCGCATGTCGATCACCACCTTGTTGAAGGAGATGCCCAGCACCTCGGCCACCAGCTTCTGCACCTCGGTGGGGTTCTGCGTGGAGGTGTAGACGATCACGCCGCCGTCCTCGGTGGGCATCACCGAGGAAATCTGCGTCTCCAGGTAGAAGTGCTCCTGGCCGCCGATGTGCAGGGTGCCCTGGATGCGGTGCGGCGCGCTGGCCAGCTGCGCGGTGGAGTCGCCGATCTTGTGCTGGTGGCTGTCCAGCACGAAATGCTTCTTGCGCAGCGCCTCGACCACGTCGAGCACCGGCTCCAGGTCCTCGTACTCGATGATCGCCGCCATGGCCGCCTTGCGCGCGGTCTCCAGGCTGTCGGCGGCCACCGCGATGACCATCTGGCCGAGGTATTCGACCTTGCCGTCGGCCAGCAGCGGGTCGCCGGCGACCACCGGGCCGATGTCCAGCTGGCCGGGCACGTCGTCCTTGGTGATGGCGATGGCCACGCCGGGGAAGTCATAGCAGGGGCTGACGTCGAGCCGGGTGATGCGCGCGTGGGCGCGGTCGCTCATGCGGGCATAGACGTGCAACTGGTTGGGGAATTCCAGGCGGTCGTCGATGTACACCGCCTCGCCGCTGACGTGCTTGGGCGCGCTCTCGTGCTTGACGCTCCTGCCCACGCCGGTGGTCAGGTCGGCGCGGAACAGCGCCTGCAGTTCTTCCTGGCTTTTCTGTTGCTTATGCATATGCGGTCACCCGAGTCACGGCCTGGGGCGCTTCCAGTTCGAGGAAGCATTTGCGCAGCAGGTTCTGCGCGGTGAGCAGGCGGTATTCCTTGCTGGCGCGGAAGTCCGAGAGCGGGGTGAAGTCCTCGCCCAGGGCGACGGCCGCGTTCTCGAAGGTGGCGGCGCTGAACGGCTGGCCGAGCAACGCCGCCTCGCAGGCGCGGGCGCGCTTGGGGATCGCCGCCATGCCGCCGAAGCCACTGCGCACGGCGCTGATGCGGCAGTCCTCGACGGTAATGCTGAAGGCCGCGCAGACCGCCGAGATGTCGTCGTCCAGGCGCTTGGACACCTTGTAGGCGCGGAACGCCTGGTGGGCCTGCGGGCGCGGGACTATCACCTTCTCGATGAACTCGCCTTCCTGGCGCGCGGTGACCTTGTAGTCGATGAAGTAGTCCTCGATCGGCAGCTCGCGGCTCTCGGCGCCCTTGCGCAGCACGATGCGCGCGCCCAGGGCGATCAGCAGCGGCGGCGAGTCGCCGATGGGCGAGGCGTTGCCGATGTTGCCGCCGAGGGTGCCCTGGTTGCGGATCTGCAGCGAGGCGAAGCGGTGCAGCAGCTCGCCGAAGTCCGGGTAGTCGTGGGCCAGGGCTTCGTAGCAGTCGGTCAGCGAGGCCGCGGCGCCCAGCTCGATGCGGTCGGCGAACACCTCGACGCGTTTCATCTCCTCGACATGCCCGACGTAGATCATCACCGGCAGTTCGCGGTGGAACTGGGTGACTTCCAGGGCCAGGTCGGTGCCGCCGGCCAGCAGGCGCGCCTGCGGGTTGGCGGAGTAGAGGTCGGCCAGGTCGCCGATGGTCAGCGGCAGCAGGCAGCGCTTGTCGCCGCTGTTCAGCTCGGCGGTTTCGCGCGGGGCGATGGCTTTCAGCTGGGCGATGGTCTGGGGTTCGGCGGCGTCGAACTGGTCCGGGCGCTGCTGGCAGCAGGACTGCTCGGCGGCGTCGAGGATCGGCCGGTAGCCGGTGCAGCGGCAGAGGTTGCCGGCCAGCGCTTCGTAGGCCTCGGCCTTGCGCGCTTCAGGGGTTTCGCCGGCGCTGTTCTTCTGCAGGGCGAACAGCGACATGACGAAGCCGGGGGTGCAGAAGCCGCACTGCGAACCGTGGCAATCCACCATGGCCTGCTGCACGCCGTGCAGTTCGCCGCGGTGCTTGAGGTCGTCGACCACGATCAACTGCTTGCCGTGCAGGGCGGAGACGAAGGTCAGGCAGGAATTGAGGGTGCGGTAACGGATGCGCTCGGCGCCGTCGGCACCGACCAGCTCGCCGACCACCACGGTGCAGGCGCCGCAGTCACCGGAGGCGCAGCCCTCCTTGGTGCCGGTCTTGCCGAGGTGCTGGCGCAGGTAGTTGAGCACGGTGAGATTCGGGTCGAGGCGGTCTTCGACACGCAGCTCGCGGTTGAGCAGGAACCTGATCAAGGCATGCCTCCAGGCGGATTCTTGTTTTGTGCGGGGCGCTGGAGGCGAATCTAGGAAAAGCTGACTTTCAAGTCAACATAAATTCTGATCTTTTGGTCAGCTATTTCAGGTATGTGGATTTTTCGTAGGAACGGGCCATGCCCGCGATCCCGGGGCGGGGCGCAAAAA
>NZ_JARJLT010000416.1 GCF_029335315.1 Pseudomonas citronellolis | reverse complement strand
AGTCCGTTCGCGAGCAAGCTCGCTCCTACGAAGAACCCCGGCGACACGGCGCGCAGGACGTACAAGCGTTCACGGTCGACAGTAGAAATGACACAGTTATTCACAAGTGTTCTTGAGTATCTCTTTCAAATGCGAACGCATTTCATATAAATTTCCGCTTTTGCCTACCCCGTTCTGGGGCGATTTCTGCCAGACGATGAGAACTTCCATGCGCCGACCCGCATTCCCGCACCGCTTCCCGCAGGGGCAACCATGAGCGGCAAGGGCCGCCTAGGCGCGCTGCTCGGCGCGCGCATCCTCTCCGCGCTGTTCGGCGGCTACGCCCTGGCCTACACCAGCACGGCCTTCCTCAGCGTGTACCTGCCGCTGGCCCGCGCCGACCGCGTGGCCTTCGCCAGCCTGGCCTGCTTCCTGGTCTGGGTGGTGGCCATCCTCTACGTGTTCGCCGCGCGCAGCACCTGGCGCGCCTGCCTGGTGCCGGCGCTGCTGAGCGCCGCACTGGCGCTGGCGGCGTTCCTGCCCCACGACCTCGGGGTGCGCCCATGAGCCTGCGCCAGTCGATGTCCGGGCTGCACACCTGGAGCGGCCTGCTGATCAGCTGGCTGCTGTTCGTCGTGGTGTTCTCCGGCAGCCTGTCGTGCTTCGACAAGGAACTGACCCGCTGGATGCTCCCGCAACTGCACGAAACCGGCGCGCCGCAGGTGGACGTCGACCAGGTCCACGCCGCGCTGGTCGAGCGCGCGCCCAAGGCCCACGCCTACTGGATGCTCCCGCCCAGCGAACGGATGCCCTACTGGACCGCCGGCTGGGTGCCCAGCGACCTCAGCGAGTTCAAGTCCTTCCTGCTCGACGCGCAGACCGGCGAGCAACTGCCGCAGACCGTCGGCGGGCAGTTCTTCTTCGACCTGCACTATGGCCTGCACGCCGGCATGCCGGGCATCTACATCGTCGGCGTGGCCGGGATGTTCATGCTGGTGGCGCTGTTCAGCGGGGTGATCGTCCACCGGCGCATCTTCAAGGACTTCTTCACCCTGCGACCGAAGGCGGCGAAGCAGCGCGCCTGGCTCGACGCGCACAACGTGCTCGGGGTGATCGGCCTGCCGTTCCACCTGCTGCTGGCCTACACCGGACTGGTGATCTTCATCACCCTGTACATGACCGCCGGCATCAAGGTCGCCTACAAGGGCGACATGGAGCGCTTCGAAACCGAAGTGCAGCACGCCTTCGACCGCGACGAGCTGGGCCGCCCGGCGCGCCCGCCGAAGCCGCTGGCGCCGATGCTGGAGCGCGCCCGGCAGCTGTGGGGCGACGACAGCCAGGTCGGCTGGATCAACCTCGAACACCCGAACGACGCCTCGTCCATGCTGCAGGTGCGCAAGGCCGTGGACTCGCGCCTGGTGAACGACCAGCGCACGGTCTCCTTCGACGCCGGCAGCGGCGCGCTGCTGCACGTGCAGCCGGCCTACGCCACCGGTTACCAGACCTACGCCTGGCTCACCGGCCTGCACATGGCGCAGTTCGGCGGCCCCCTGCTGCGCGTGCTGTACCTGCTGCTGGGGTTGTCCGGCTGCGCGATGATCCTCGGCGGCCTGCAGGTCTGGGTGGCCAAGCGCGAAGCCCGCGGCAGCGCCGGCCTGGCGCTGGTGCGCACGCTCAACGCGGCGGTCTGCGGCGGCCTGCCGCTGGCCAGCCTCGGCCTGCTGGCGGCCTCGCGGCTGCTGCCGGTCGACCTCGCCCAGCGCGGCCGCTGGGAAGCCACGAGCTTCGTGGCGGTCTGGCTGCTGGCCCTGCTGCACGCGCTGTGGCGCCAAGGCAGCGGCCGGGTGGCCCGTGAACAGGCGATCGGCGCCGCCGTGCTGGCCCTCGGCTTGCCGCTGCTGGGGCTGTTCGGCCCCGAGCCCGGTCGGCTGACCAACAGCCTGGCGCGCGGCGACTGGATGCTCGCCGGGGTCGACTTCGCCCTGCTGTTCACCGGGTTGCTGTGCGCCGCCCTGGCCTGGCGCCTGGGCCGCCCGCAGGCGCCGCTGGCGAAGGCGCGCCGACGCGAGCGCGTGGAAGGGGAGTACGCCTGATGCTGCTGGTGTTCGGACTCAACCTGCTGGCCCTGGCCGCCGCCTGCCTGGGCCTGGCCCGGCATCACCGCGAACTGTTCGGCGCCGCGCCGAGCCCGGCCCGGGTGCGCCTGCTGCGTGGCGTGGCGCTGGTCGACGGGGCGCTGGCGCTCGCCTATTGCATCCACCTGCTGGGCGTCGAGCACGGGCTGATCTACTGGGCCTGCCTGCTGATGCTCGCCGCCGCCGCCCTGGTCGCGCTGCTGGCCTGGCTGCCGCGTCTGGCGCTGCCGGTGGCGGCGGGGGTGCCGCTGCTGGGTGGGCTGGTCGCCGTTTTCGGCTGAAGCGCGGATAAGCGGCGTATAACCGCGAACGGTTATACGCCCTACACCAAGGTGCAGCCTGACGTAGGGCGAATAACGCTCCGCGTTATCCGCCGTTTGACCCTGATATCAGGCCGAGCCTTGGTCGAACTTGGCGCCGGTCGCTGCGCCAAACGCCGCGCGGTACTCGCCGGGCGTGGCGCCCAGGGCGGCGCGGAAGCGGTTGCTGAAGTGGCTGGCGCTGGAGAAGCCGCAGGCCAGGGCCACCTCGCCCAGCGGCAGGGCGCCGTGGCGCAGCAGCTCGCAGGCGCGGGCCAGGCGGCGGATCAGCACGTACTGGTGCGGCGGCATGCCGAAGCTTTCGCGGAACATCCGCGCGAAATGATATTCCGACAGGGCCGCCAAGGCCGCCAACTGGCCCAGGCTGAGCGGGTCGGCGAGATTCTGCTCGATGTACTCGCACAGCCGCCGGCGCAGCGCCGGGGCCAGGCCGCCCTTCAGGCGCAGGCCGTCGCGGCGGCCGACCTGGGTCAGCAGCGCGTGGTCGATGATCGCCTGGGCCAGGCTGCTGGTGTGCAGGCGCTCGCCCGGTTCGTTCCAGTCCAGGCTCACCAGCTGGCGGAAGCGCATGGCCTGCTGCGGGTCGTCGAGGAAGGTGTTCTCGCGCAGATGCAGCTCGCGTGGCTCGCGATCGAGCAACTGCACGCAGCCGAGGGCGAAGCGCTCGGGGCTGAAGTACAGGTGGGCCAGGCGGATGTCGCCGTTGACGATCCACGAGGCTTCCTCGCCGGCCGGCATGATGCACAGCTTGTCCGGCGCGCCCTTGGCGCCGGGGGCGCCACGGCGGAAGGTGCCGGTGCCGCCTTCCAGGTAGCAGGACAGCGTGTGGTGACCGGGCGAGAAGTAGTCGCGGGCGTCGTGGCGGTTGCTCCATTGCGCAGCCGACAGCCCGTCGCCCAGCTCGGCGCAACGCTCCAGGCGGGCGTTGGGCGAGCTGTGCATCGACTGGAAAACCTGTAGCTGTTCGATGGCGGACATGCGGCGACTCCTGTTGCCTACCACTCTACCCGCGCCCGCGCGCCCCGGAAGCCCCGGCGGACGAATAAGCGCAAGAATCTGCAAGCGGCGCCCGACGGCGGCGGCGGACACTGGCCGGGTGTAACCGGAGTCCGCCATGAACCTTTCGCTCTATCTGCTCACCGTGCTCATCTGGGGCACCACCTGGATCGCCATCAAGCTACAAGTGGGGACGGTGGCCATCCCGCTGTCGATCGCCTACCGCTTCGCCCTGGCGGCGCTGCTGCTGTTCGCCGTCCTGCTGCTCAGCCGCCGCCTGCAAGCGCTGGGCCGGCGCGGCCAGGCGCTGTGCCTGGCGCAGGGTTTGTGCCTGTTCTGCGTGAACTTCCTGTGCTTCTACACCGCCAGCCAGTGGATACCCAGCGGGCTGATCGCCGTGGTGTTCTCCACCGCCACCCTGTGGAACGCGCTGAACGCGCGGCTGTTCTTCGGCCAGCGGATCGCCGCCAATGTCGCCGGCGGCGGCGCCCTCGGCCTGCTCGGCCTGGGGTTGCTGTTCTGGCCGGAGCTGAGTGGCCGCGCGGCCAGCCGCGAGACCCTCTACGGCCTCGGCCTGGCGCTGCTGGGCACGCTGTGCTTCTCCGCCGGCAACCTGCTGTCCACCCTGCAGCAGAAGGCCAGGCTGCGGCCGCTGAGCACCAACGCCTGGGGCATGTTCTATGGTGCGCTGCTCCTGCTGGCGATCTGCCTGGTGCAGGGCGTGCCCTTCACCTTCGACACCAGCCCGCGCTACGTCGGCTCGCTGCTGTACCTGGCGATTCCCGGCTCGGTGATCGGCTTCACCGCCTACCTGACCCTGGTCGGGCGCATGGGCGCCGAGCGCGCGGCGTACTGCACGGTGCTGTTCCCGGTGGTGGCGCTGAACGTCTCGGCGTTCATGGAGGGCTACCAGTGGACCGCCCCGGCGCTGGCCGGGCTGGCGCTGGTGATGGCCGGCAACGTGCTGGTGTTCCGCAAGCCGAAGGCGGTTGGGGTGGGGCGGGTGGCGCGGGCGTGATTTACGTCGGTGCAGGGAATGTCCGGCGTGGCCGGTGGGCCCGATTCGCGGACAGAGTCCGCTCCTACGACCGTGCATCCCTTCGCGATTCGCGACCATCGTAGGGCGTATAACCGTTCGCGGTTATACGCCGTTGGCCGGAATACCGAAGCCCAGCAGGGACGGCGGATAACGCCGTAGGCGTTATGCGCCCTACGAACCTGCATTTCAGCGATGTCCCGGCGTAGGAGCGAGTGCCCTCAGGCCTTCCACACCTGCGGGTTGACCAGGTTCTTCGGGCGTTCGCCGCGCAGCGCCGCCTCGAAGTTGTCCAGCGCGCATTCGGCCATGGCGCGGCGGGTCTCGTGGGTGGCCGAGCCGATGTGCGGCAGGGTCACCGCGTTGGGCAGGGCGAACAGCGGCGACTCGGCCAGCGGTTCCTTCTCGTACACGTCCAGGCCGGCGGCGAGGATGCGTTTTTCCTGCAGCGCCTCGACCAGCGCCGCCTCGTCGACCACCTGGCCACGGGCGATGTTCACCAGGATGGCGCTGGGCTTCATCAGTTCCAGCTCGCGCTTGCCGATCAGCTTGCGGGTGGCGTCGGACAGCGGCACCACCACGCAGACGAAGTCGGCCTCGCCGAGCAGCTCGTCGAAGCCGCAGAAGCGTGCGCCGAAGCGTTGCTCCAGTTCCGGCTTGCGGCTGTTGCCGTGGTAGAGGATGTCCATGCCGAAGCCGAAGTGGCCGCGCTGGGCGATGGCCGCGCCGATGCGCCCGAGGCCGAGGATGCCGAGCTTCTTGCCGTGCACGTCGACGCCGAACTGCTGGGCGTCCACGGTGCGCTTCCACTGCCCGGCCTTGGTCCAGGCGTCCAGCTCGGCGGTGCGTCGGGCGGCGGCCATGATCAGGGCGAAGCCGAGGTCGGCGGTGGTTTCGGTGAGCACGTCCGGGGTGTTGGTCAGGGCGATGCCGCGCTGGTTCAGGTAGCCCAGGTCGTAGTTGTCGTAGCCCACCGAGACGCTGGAGATCACCTGCAGCTGGCCGGCCTGGGCCAGTTGCTTCTCGCCCAGCGGGCGGCCGACGCCGATCATACCGTGGGCCTGGGGCAGGGCGGCGGCGAGTTGCGCATCGACATCGCCCTGCTTGGGATCGAGGACGCTGACGTTGAATTGCGCGCGCAGGCGCTCGAGGTGTTCGGGCGCCAGGCGGCTGAAGACGAAGACGTTCTTTTTCATGGTCTGAAGGCAACGACGGACGGACGGGAAGGCAACCCTAGCATCCCCGCCACCGCTCCTGGCAAGCCTGGAAGGCGGGCGGCGGGGATTGCGGGCGGTTATCGGGCGCCGCTCAGGGCGAAAGGTTACGGCCGACCATGCCGGCCTCGTCGGCCTGCAGCACGCCGGGCAGGTTCTCGCGCAGGTAGCCGACCCAGGTCTTGATCTTGGCGTCCAGGTACTGGCGCGACGGGTACAGGGCGTAGACGTTGAGCAGCTGCAGCTTGTAGTGCGGCAGCACGCGCACCAGCGAGCCGTCCTCCAGGCCTTCCAGCGCCGAATACACCGGCAGCGCGCCGATGCCCATGCCGCAGCGGATCGCCTCGGTCATGGCGTCGCCGACGTTGACCTGGAAGGTCGGCGGGCCGACGGTGATCATTTCCTGGCCGTTGGGGCCTTCGAACAGCCACTTGTCCAGGGCCAGCACCGGGCTGACCAGGCGCAGGCAGTCGTGCTCCATCAGGTCGCTGGGGGTGCGCGGCGCGCCGCGCGCCTCTATATAGGACGGCGAGGCGCAGAGCACGCTGTAGGTTTCGCCGATGCGTTGCGACACCAGGCCGGAGTCGGGCAGCTCGGTGGCGACCACGATGGCCACGTCGAAGCCTTCGTCGAGCAGGTCCGGCACGCGGTTGGCCATGGTCAGCTCGAAGCTCACCTCCGGGTGCTGCTGGCGGTAGCCGGCGATGGCGCGGATCACGTAGTGCTGGCCGATGCCGGTCATCGAGTGCACGCGCAGGCGCCCGGCGGGGCGCGCGTGGGCGTCGCCGGCCTCGGCCTCGGCTTCCTCGACGTAGGCGAGGATCTGTTCGCAGCGCAGCAGGTAGCGCTGGCCGGCTTCGGTCAGCGCGATGCGCCGGGTGGTGCGGTTGAGCAGGCGCGCGCGCAGGTGGGTTTCCAGGTTCGCCACGGCCCGCGAGACGTAGGCGGTGGTGGTGCCCAGCTGCAGGGCCGCGGCGGTGAAGCTGCCGGTTTCGGCCACGCAGGCGAAGGCGCGCATGGTTTGCAGTGTGTCCATTCAGAGCCCCCCGGGCACGAAAGCGTGGTCTATTGTCACATGGGGCGGGCGGTCGCATTGTTTCATTATCGGTAATAAAGATTCACAAATTGGCCGTCTTATCGCTTGACCCCCGCGTCCCTAGAATTTAACTCGCCGGAACCGTGCGCTCCGGCTTCCTCTAAGCTGAATTGCGTGCCCACCCCCCAGGACCCTCAACCGTGTCGCGTCACCTCGTGAAAGGACTGGCGTTCGTCGGCTCCTTTGTCGTTTTCTCAACAATCGCCGGTTGCATCAGCACCCATGGCATCGCCCCGCAGGAACAGCGCCTGGGCGACAGCCAGCTGGCCACCGACGCCGCCATCCAGTCCGCCAACCACGATGCGAAGTGGCCGGCCGAGCAGTGGTGGCGCGCCTATGGCGACCCGCAGCTGAACACCTGGGTGCAGACCGCCCTGGACAGCAGCCCGACCCTGACCGAGGCCGAGGCGCGCGTGCGCATGGCCCTGTCCATGGCCGGGGTGGCCGAGTCCGCCGAGTCGCCGCAGGTCAGCGCCGACGCCTCGTTGCTGCGTCACCGTTGGCCCACCGACTATTTCTATGGCCCGGGCGACCTGGCCAGCACCACCTCGTGGAACAACAACGCCGCGCTGGGCTTCACCTACGACCTCGACCTCTGGGGCCGTGATCGCAGCAACACCGAGCGCTACATGAACGTGGCCTACATGACCGCCGCCGAGGCGCGCATGGCCCAGCTGGAGCTGGAGAGCAACCTCGTCAGCGCCTACATCCAGATGTCCCTGCAGTACGCCGAGCTGGACATCGCCGAAGCCATGCTCGAACAGCAGCAGCAGATTCTCTCCCTGGCCCAGCGGCGCCTGTCCGGTGGCCTGGGCACCCAGTTCGAGGTCAGCGAGGCCGAAGTGCCGCTGCCGGAAACCAAGCGCAAGATCGACGCCATCGAGGAGGCCATCGCCCTTTCGCGCAACCAGATCGCCGCCCTGGCCGGCAAGGGCCCTGGCGCCGGCGCCGGCATCCAGCGGCCGAAGCTGACCCTGGCGAAGACCCCGGGCCTGCCCAGCGCGCTGCCGCTGGAACTGCTGGGCCGGCGTCCGGACGTGGTCGCCATGCGCTGGAAGGTCGCCGCCCAGGCCAAGGGCGTGGACGTCGCCCGCGCCGAGTTCTATCCCAACGTCGACCTGGTCGCCAGCCTCGGCTACAGCGCGGTCGGCGGCGGCATGCTGGAATTCCTCACCGGCAACAAGTTCACCTACAGCGTCGGCCCGGCGGTGTCCCTGCCGATCTTCGACGGCGGCCGCCGGCGTTCCGAGCTGGGCCAGGAGTCGGCCGGCTACGACGCCGCCGTGGCGCAGTACAACCAGACCCTGGTGAAGGCGCTCAAGGGCATTTCCGACCAGCTGATCCGCACCCATTCCATGGAGAAGCAGCAGGAACTGGCCGAGCAGTCGGTGGCCTCGGCGCAGAAGACCTACGACATCGCCAGCAAGGCGTTCCGTGGCGGCCTGACCGACTACCTGCACGTGCTCAACGCGCAGACCCGGCTGTTCCAGCAGCAACTGACCCTGCAGCAGGTGCGCGCCGCGCGCCTGGAAACCCATGCCGGCCTGGTGGTCGCCCTGGGCGGCGGCCTGATGGCGCCGAAGGATGGGCCGGGCGAGAAGAAGATGGTGCCCGAGACCGTTTCCGTGCGCCCGCTGAGCGAGCGCTGAGATGGCCTCCAGCCAAGCCCTGACGCCCCGCTCGCCGCTCGACGAGGTGCGCCGCGCCTGCTTCGAGTGGGCGCGCAGCGACGGCGTGCTCTGGGTCTACATCGCCAAGCTGCTGCTGGCCGCCATGCTCACCCTGTGGCTGGCCATGCGCCTGGAACTGCCGCAGCCGAGCACCGCGACCATCACCGTGTTCATCGTGATGCAGCCGCAGAGCGGCCAGGTGTTCGCCAAGAGCTTCTACCGCATCCTCGGCAGCGTCATCGGCCTGACCGTGATGGTCGCGCTGATCGCCGTGTTCGCCCAGGAGCGGGTGCTGTTCCTGCTGGTGGTGTCGCTCTGGGTCGGCATCTGCACCGCCGGCGCCGCGCGCTACCGCGACTTCCGCTCCTACGCCTGCGTGCTGGCCGGCTACACCGCGACCCTGATCGGCCTGCCCGCCACCCTGCACCCCGAAGCCGCGTTCATGTCGGCGATCTGGCGGGTGGTGGAAATCAGCCTGGGCATCCTCGTGTCCACGGCGGTCAGCGCGGTGATCCTCCCGCAGACCTCCGCGGCGGCCATGCGCAACGCCCTGTACCAGCGTTTCGGCGCCTTCGCCTGGTTCGTCCTCGACAACCTCGGCGGCGGCCAGCGCCAGCGCTTCGAGGCGGCCAACGTGAACTTCGCGTCCCAGGCCGTGGGCCTGGAAACGCTGCGCACCGCGACCATGTTCGAAGACCCGCACATGCGCCTGCGTGGCGGTCGCCTGGCACGCCTGAACAACGAATTCATGGTCCTGACCACCCGCTACCACGCCCTGCACCAGCTGCTCGAACGCCTGCGCGTACAGGACAGCCGCCGCGTGCTGGAGGCCCTGGAGCCGTGCCTGGACCTGCTGCGCGACATGCTCCTGCCGTGGAAGGGCAAGTCGCTCACCGACCGCGACGCGGCGGTGCTCGTCGAGCAGCTCGCGGCGCAACGCCAGGAAATGATGCAGCGCATCCGCCAGGCCCGCGCCGAACTGCGCGAGAAGGTCCAGGAAGTCGCCGAACGGCTGGACTTCAACACCGCCGGCGAGCTGATCTACCGCCTGGTCGCCGACCTGCACGACTACGCCCTGACCCACGCCTCGCTGGCCGAGCACCGCCACGAGCGGGAGAACTGGAAATTCGGTTTCTCGCCCAAGGCCAACCTGGTCGGCGCGCTGGTCGCCGGCGGCCGCACCGCGGTGATGGTGCTGCTGTTCGGGGTGTTCTGGATCGAGACCGCCTGGCCCAGCGGCAGCACCTTCGTGCTCAACGCCGCCGCCGTCGCGGCGCTGGTCTCGGCCGCGCCGGACCCGTCGAAGATGGCCGCGCAGATGGCCGTGGGCACCTTCTTCGCGGCGATCCTGGGCTTTGCCGAAACCTACTTCGTGTTCCCCCACCTGGACGGTTTCCCGCTGCTCTGCGTGGCCATCGCCCCGGTGTTCGTGATCGGCGCCTACCTGTCGGTGAAACCGGCCTACGCCGGCTACGGCATGGGCCTGCTGATCTTCTTCTGCTTCGGCGCCATCCCGGCCAACATGACCGTCTACGACGCCGGCCGCACCCTCAACGAGTACATCGCCCTGGTGCTCTCGCAGGGCGCGGCGGCGGTGCTCGTCGGCGTGCTCCTGCCGCCTACGGCCGCCTGGCTCTGGCGGCGCCTGGAGAAAGACCTGCGGATGCGCGTGGTGCAGGCCATCAGCGGCAAGCTCAGCGGCCTGGGCGCGACCTTCGAAAGCGCCACCCGCGACCTGATGAACCAGGCCTACGGCCTCGCCGCGCGGCGCCCGGACGTGCAGCGCAGCCTGCTGCGCTGGATGTTCCTGGTGCTGGAAGTGGGCCACTCGATCATCGAACTGCGCGAAGAACAGGAACGCCTGCCCGACGAGCCCTGCTACGCCGAGAGCATGCCCTGGCGCCAGGCCATCCGCAGCATGGGCCGCGCGCTGATCCGCCTGTTCGTGCAGCCCGACGAGGCCAACCGCGAACGCGCGCTGGCCGCCGTCGAGCACGCCATACTCACCACCAAGGCCACCGAGGAGCCGTGCGCGCCGGACTTCGAGAGTTCGCCCCTGCGCCGGGTGGTCAGCTACCTGCACTTCATCCGCACCACGCTGCTCGACCCGCAGTCGCCGCTGCGTGACGCCAGCCAAGGAAACGCCCGCCATGCTGCTTGACGATCTGCCCCGGGAGATCGCTTTCCACGGGGTCTACATGCCGACCCTCACCGTGCTCTTCGTGGTCGCGGCGGTGATCTGCTGGGGCCTCGACCGCGTCTTCGCCTCCATCGGCCTGTACCGCTTCACCTGGCACCCGGCGCTGTTCCGCGTGTGCCTGTTCGCCTGCCTGTTCGGCGGCCTGTCCCTGACCGTCTACCGATAACGAGCCAGTTACCATGACCTTGAAATCCGTCTTCAGCCTGCTGGCGACCCTGATCATCCTGGTGGTCGCCGTGTTCATCGGCCGCACCCTCTGGGTGAACTACATGGACACCCCCTGGACCCGCGACGGCCGCGTGCGCGCCGACATCATCAACGTCGCCGCCGACGTCTCCGGCGTGGTGGTCGACGTGCCGGTGCGCGACAACCAGCAAGTGAAGAAGGGCGACCTGCTGATGCAGATCGACCCCGACCATTACCGCATCGCCGTGAAACAGGCCGAAGCCCAGGTCGCCTCGCGCCTGGCCACCCTGAAGATGCGCCAGCTCAACGCCAAGCGCCGCGCGGCGATGGACAACGAAGTGGTCTCGCGGGAAAGCCTGGACGACGCCAGCAACACCGCCGCCGCCTCCGAGGCCGACTACCAGCAGGCCCTGGCCGCGCTGGACGCCGCCAAGCTGAACCTGGAACGCACCCAGGTGCGCGCCTCGGTGGATGGCTACGTGACCAACCTCAACGTGCACCGCGGCGACTACGCCCGGGTGGGCGAGGCGAAGATGGCGGTGGTCGACCAGAACTCCTACTGGGTCTACGGCTACTTCGAGGAAACCAAGCTGCCGCACATCGCCGTGGGCGACCCGGCCGAGCTGCAGCTGATGAGCGGCCAGCGCCTGAAGGGCCACGTGGAAAGCATCGCCCGCGCCATCTACGACCGCGACAACCCGGAAAGCCGCGAGCTGGTGGCCGACGTCAACCCGACCTTCAACTGGGTGCGCCTGGCCCAGCGCGTGCCGGTGCGCATCCACATCGACGACGTGCCGGACGGCGTGCTGCTGGCGGCGGGCATCACCACCACGGTGATCGTCAACCCGGGCCGCGAGGACGAACAACGCGAGCAGGGGGCTGCGGCTCCGGCGCAGTGACTTTCTCGCGGTAGCGAAAACGGGAGCCTTGGCTCCCGTTTTCTTTTTTGCGCACCGGAATAATCCGTAGGGATGGTGCGCCCCTTCCACGGAGCGTAGGGCGGATAACCGTTCGCGGTTATCCGCCGCTACCGAGCCCCCGGGCCTGTACCGGCATCGGCGGATGCGGCGGATAACGCTGGCGCGTTATGCGCCCTACACCCAGGCGGGCCGCCGTCGATTGACACATCCCCGCCTCACGCCCTACCGTTGCTCCGCCGCCCAATGGGGCGGTGCGGGATTGGCGTCTCGTAACAGTGGAAGGTTTCGGCTTTTGGCAGCGAAATCTCGCATGGTCGCGTCTGTGCTATGGACGGGCCGTGCAGGGCATCTTCGGATGCACCGGTCCTCTGTTCCGGCACGCCAACCTGCTCGGTCCGTCCTCCCTGATTGGCGTCAGGAAGGGCGAAGTACTTCTTCCAACAGAGACTTCACCTAAATGACTATCTCACTGCTTTCCAAATCCGCTTCGAACCTCGACCTCCTCGATGCGGCCTACAGCCGTCAGGTGGCCGCCCGCGACCTGCTGCGCGTGCTGGCCGGCGCGAAGGACCTTGGCTGCCCAGCGCCAGCGGTGCTGGCCAACGCCCTGGGCGCCGCGCAACTGCTGGTCGAGGACGCCACCCGCCTGTACGAGCGCGCCACCGACCAACCCTGAGGGCAGGGCGCACTCTCGCCCTGCGGACCAAAGCCAA
>NZ_JARJLT010000415.1 GCF_029335315.1 Pseudomonas citronellolis | reverse complement strand
GCGCCGGTCTTGAAGTCACTGCCGGTGGCTTCGGCCATCAGGCCACCCATCAGCGCATGCGCCATGATTTTCTGTGGGCTGCCGTCAGGGTATTTACCCAAGGCCCAGTCGCCGATCATGTTGAAACCAACAGCCATCCCGACATTGCCAGCCTGTGCGGCCATGGCACTACCTAGGTTGTCGCCGAAGCTCCCGCCAAACGCAGCTGTTTGCATACCCGCTTGAGCAAGACCTTGCAGGGCGTTGTAGGCAGTCATGCCGGCAATACCCTCCAGGGTCCCCAGCTTGAAACCTTTGGTGATTTTGTTGATGTCGTCGCTGGAAACGTTGAAGGCCTTATCCAA
>NZ_JARJLT010000414.1 GCF_029335315.1 Pseudomonas citronellolis | reverse complement strand
TTACGCAGGACGGCGTGAACCACCCTGTAGGTCGCCGGCAGCCCTTCGGGCTGACGAAAGTGTTCGTAGGCCTCGATCAGCGCACGCACCCGCGCCCGCCCGGTCAGGCCGTCGGGGCGCCCCGGGTTGAGGTTGTGCGCGCCCAGTGCCTTGAGTTCGTGGGTCAGGCTGCGCAGGTCGGGGAAGTGCAGCACGCGGTCCTCGGTGACCAGTTCCAGCACTTCCAGCCCGCTGGCCGCGCAGTGTCGCTGGTAGTCGTCGAAGGCGCGGAAGCGGTTGACGTGGACGAAGCCGTCCACCGCCTGCCAGCTGGCGCGCAGCTCGCCGAGGGTACCCACGCAGAGGCTGCTGAAGGCGAACACGCCGCCCTCGCGCAGCACCCGGCGCGCCTCGCCGAGCACCGCCGGCAGGTCGGCGCACCACTGGATGGCCAGGCTGGAGAACAGCAGGTCGCAGCACTCGCCGCGTATCGGCAGACGCTCGGCGTCGCCACCGATCAGGTGCCGCGCGCCGCCGTGCTCGCGGGCATGGCGCAGCATGCCTTCGGCGATGTCCACGGCCAATGCCTCGGCGTCCGGGAAGCGGCGCGCCAGGGCGCGGCTGAAGTAGCCGGTGCCGCAGCCCAGGTCGAGCCAGCGCCGCGCCGCAAGGCCAGCCGGCAGGCGTTGCAGCAGGCTCTCGCCGACGCCACGCTGCAGTTCCGCCACGGCGTCATAGGTAGCCGCCGCGCGGGAGAAGGAGGCGGCGACCTGGCGCTTGTCCGGCAGCGCGCCGCCCTGGGGATCAAACATCGTCGCCCTCATGGATGAATGCCAGGATCGCCGCGGCCACTTCGTCCGGGCGCTCCAGCGGCAGGCCGTGGCTGGCGCCGGCGAATACCTGCGTCTCGACGTCCGGCAGCCAGGCCAGCAGCGCCTCGGCGGCGGGGGCCGGAACCAGCGCGTCGCTGCCGGCGAACAGGTGCAGTTGCGGGCCGTCGTAGCGTTGCAGCGCGGCGCGGGTGTCCAGGCGCCCCAGCAGTTGCAGGCCGGCGCTCAGCGCCGCCGGCTCCAGCGCTGGCAGCGCCACTTGCAGCTGGCGGGCCAGGGTGCGGGCGTCGCGGGCGCCCTGGCTGACCAGCAGGGTGAAGCGCTTGCGGGTCAGTTCCGGTTCCAGCAGGAAGGCTTCGAAGAAGTCCTCGAAGACACTGTTGGGCATGGCCTGGGGCCAGTCGTCGAGCTGGCGGAAGCTGGCGTTGGCGGCCAGGGTCAGCAGGCCGCGACAGGCATCGCCGCGCCGCGCGGCCAGCTCGGCGGCGAGCATGCCGCCCAGCGACCAGCCACCCAGCCAGCTGCCTTCGGGCAGTTGCTCGTCGAGTTCATCGAGCCAGTCGCTCGGGTCGGCTTCGCGCGGCAGCGGCTCGATGGCCACGTGCAGGTGCGGCGCCTGCTCCAGCAAGGCGTCGCGCAGCGGCTCCAGCGGCGCGCTGCCCAGGCCCCAGCCGGGCAGCAGGATCAGTTGGTCACGCATCTTCGCCCTCCTCGGCGTCGAGCTCCGCCAGCAGGCTGCTTGAGACCTGCCGCCAGCTCTGCTCCAGGGCTTCGAGCAGGCGGTCGACCTGCTCCTCGCTGTGGCTGGCGCTGAAGGTCACGCGCAGCCGCGCGCTGCCGGCCGGCACGGTCGGCGGGCGGATCGCCCCGACCAGGATGCCGTGGTCGCGCAGCGCGGCGGACAGCGCCATGGCCTGGCGGCTGCCACCGATGAGGATCGGCTGGATCGGCGTGAAACTGTCCATCAGCTCCAGACCGATGGCCTCGGCGCCCCGGCGGAAACGCGCGATCAGGGTGGCCAGGTGCTCGCGACGCCAGCTTTCGGCGCGCAGCAGCTCCAGGCTCTTCAGCGTGGCGCAGGCCACCGCCGGCGGCTGGCTGGTGGTGTAGATGTACGGGCGGGCGAACTGGATCAGCGTTTCCACCAGTTCCTCGCTGCCGGCGACGAAGGCGCCGGCGGTGCCGAAGGCCTTGCCCAGGGTGCCGACCAGCACCGGCACCTCGTCCAGGCCCAGGCCGAAGTGCTCGACGATGCCGCCGCCGCTGGCGCCCAGCGGGCCGAAGCCGTGGGCGTCGTCGACCATCATCCAGGCGCCGGCACGCTTCGCCTCGGCGCACAGGCTGGGCAAGTCGGCGATATCGCCGTCCATGCTGAACACGCCGTCGGTGACCACCAGGGCGTTGCCCTCGGCCTTGCCCAGGCGCGTGGCCAGGCTGGCGGCGTCGTTGTGCAGGTAGCGCGAGAAGCGCGCGCCGCTGAGCAGGCCGGCGTCCAGCAGCGAGGCGTGGTTGAGGCGGTCCTCGAACACGCTGTCGCCCTTGCCCAGCAGCGCGGTGACGGCGCCCAGGTTGGCCATGTAGCCGGTGGAGAACAGCAGCGCGCGCGGCCGCCCGGTGAATTCGGCGAGCGCCAGCTCCAGCTCGTGGTGCGCCCCGCAGTGGCCGTTGACCAGGTGCGAAGCGCCACCGCCCACGCCCCAGCGTTCGGCGCCGCTACGCAGCGCGGCGATCACCTCGGGGTGATTGGCCAGGCCCAGGTAGTCGTTGGAACAGAAGGCCAGCATCGGCCGGCCGTCGACGCGCACCAGCGGGCCCTGGGGCGACTCCAGCAGCGGCCGGTGGCGGTAGAGGTCGTCCGCCTGGCGCTGGGCGAGGCGGGCGGCGAGATCGAAGGACATAAGAACCCCTTAGCTCTGCTGCGGACCTCTCTGCCGAGGCCCAGCCTGTAGGAGCGAGCTTGCTCGCGAACCGCTCTTGCCGGGGTTCACGAGCCGAGCCGCTCCTACAAAGGAAAGCAGATCAGGCCGAAGCGGCGTTGTAGAACAGCTGCGAATCGCGCTGCTCGACCAGCGCCTGCTCGATGGCGGCCTGGTGCACTTCGTCGGCGTGCTCTTCGCGCTCCTCGGGCTTGATGCCCAGGCGGGCGAACAGTTGCATGTCCTTCTCGGCCTGCGGGTTGGTGGTGGTCAGCAGCTTCTCGCCGTAGAAGATCGAGTTGGCGCCGGCCATGAAGGCCAGGGCCTGCATCTGCTCGTTCATCTGCTCGCGGCCGGCGGACAGGCGCACGTGGGACTTCGGCATCATGATCCGGGCCACGGCCAGGGTGCGGATGAAGTCGAACGGGTCGACGTCCTTCTCCTCGGCCAGCGGGGTGCCCTTGACCTTCACCAGCATGTTGATCGGCACCGATTCCGGGTGCTCCGGCAGGTTGGCCAGCTGGATCAGCAGGCCGGCGCGGTCGGCCACCGACTCGCCCATGCCGAGGATGCCGCCGGAGCAGATCTTCATCCCCGCCTCGCGAACGTAGGCCAGGGTCTGCAGGCGCTCGCCGTAGGTACGGGTGGTGATGATGTTGCCGTAGAACTCCGGCGAGGTGTCGAGGTTGTGGTTGTAGTAGTCCAGGCCGGCCTCGGCCAGGGACTGGGTCTGTTCCTGGGTCAGGCGGCCGAGGGTCATGCAGGTTTCCAGGCCGAGCTTCTTCACGCCCTTGACCATTTCCAGCACGTAGGGCATGTCCTTGGCGGAGGGGTGCTTCCAGGCCGCGCCCATGCAGAAGCGGGTCGAGCCGATGGCCTTGGCCTCGGCGGCGGCCTCCAGGACCTTCTGCACCTCCATCAGCTTTTCCTTGTCCAGGCCGGTGTTGTAGTGGCCGGACTGCGGGCAGTACTTGCAGTCTTCCGGGCAGGCGCCGGTCTTGATCGACAGCAGGGTCGAGACCTGCACGCGGTTCGGGTCGAAGTGCGCGCGGTGCGTCGTCTGCGCCTGGAACAGGAGGTCGTTGAACGGCTGCTCGAACAGCGCCGTCACCTCGGCGAGGGACCAGTCATGGCGGGTGGCGACGGTTGCGGTTGCACTCATGGGGGATTCCTTCGGACGCGGGCTGACGCCTCGTTGTTCTCGGACGTCGCGGGCATGGCGCGACGGTTCAGGCTTTCGAGGCATGATATGTAAGCCTTGGTCGCTGTCAACCAAGCAAGAGTCACAAGTCGACAACTGACTATATTTCAACCAACCCTGTTACCCGGGCTGAACCTGCAGGCACCGGGCCACTCCAATAGCGCAAACCCCTCAAGGAATCCCGCCCCCATGGGAACAGAAGGCACCTTCGACTGGCTCGGCCAGGCAATCGGCAAGGCGATACGTTTCGTCGTCGAGCTTCTCTCCGGCCTGCTCGGCGCCCTCTGGGCGGCCATGGACCAGTTCCTCCACGGCCTGGCCCGCGCCATCGGAATGGACGTATCGATCTTCAGCTTCGTCCTACTCTTCCTCGGCCTGCTGCTGCTCTACAGTGGCATCCGCGCCTTCGTCCGGCGCTCCTTCTTCGGCGGTATCGTCCTCACCGTGCTCGGCCTGATCGTGATGAGCTGGCTGATCCACTGAGCGTCCGCCCGGCCATCCGGAGGGCGCCACCCTGCTACCGCTCGACAGGCTGCTCGCCCTCCTCCCCCGCCCCTCCTGCCTGCTCTGTGGCGGCCGCGTCGACACCGGGCGACTGCCGCTGTGCGGCGGCTGCGAAGCCGACCTGCCGTGGCAGGCCGGGCATTGCCCCACCTGCGCGCTGCCGTTGCCGACCAACGGTCTGAGCTGCGGTGAATGCCTGCGCCACCTGCCGCCCTTCGAGCGGGTGCTGGCGCCCTGGCGCTACGCCTTTCCGCTGGACGGCGTGATCACCCGTTTCAAGCACCAGGGCGACCGCCCCCTCGGGCGTCTCTGCGCACAGTTGCTGGCGCGCCATCTGGAGGAAGCCTTCGACGCCGGGCTGCAACCGCCCGACCTGCTGCTGCCGGTGCCCCTGGCCGTGAAGCGCCAGCGCCAGCGCGGCTTCAACCAGGCCGAGCTGCTGGCCCGGCGGCTGGCCGGCGACCTCGGCCTGGACTGCCGCACGCCGCTGCGCCGGGTACGCGAGACGCCGCCGCAGCAGGGCCTGGACGCCGCCACCCGCAAGCGCAACCTGCGCCAGGCCTTCAGCCTGGACCAGGGCACCGCGCTGCGCGGCCTGCACCTGGCGCTGGTGGACGACGTGCTGACCACCGGCGCCACCGCCGCCGCCCTGGCCAGGCTGCTGCGCCAGGCCGGCGCGGCCAGGGTCGACGTGTACTGCCTGGCGCGCACCGGCAAACCCGGCTGAGGCCCGTGCATCCGCCGGATTGCGCTTGCGTTTTGCCCCCGCAGCCACCAGCCTCGCGCTATTCCAACGACTACAACAATTACGCCGATGACCACCCTCAGCCTCCTCACCCAGCACGTCACCCGCCGCCCGCAGCGCATCGCCCTGCTCGCGCAGATCGCCCAGCTCGGCTCCATCACCCAGGCCGCCAAGGCCGCCGGGATGAGCTACAAGACCGCCTGGGATGCGGTGGACGAACTCAACAACCTCGCCGAGCGCCCCCTGGTGGAACGCAGCGTCGGCGGCAAGGGCGGTGGCGGCGCGCGCCTGACCGCGGCCGGCGAACGCCTGCTGGCGCTGTACCAGCGCCTGGAAGAGCTGCGCGAGCGCATGCTCGAATCGCTTGGCGAAGAAGAGGACCTGGAGCTGATCGGCCGCCTGATGATGCGCACCAGCGCGCGCAATCAGTTGCATGGCCGGGTCAGCACGTTGCAGGCGCAGGGCCTGAACGACCTGGTCGGCATCGACCTGCCCGGCGGCGCGCGCATCCAGGCGCGCATCACCCGCGAGAGCACCGAGAAGCTGGAACTGCGCGAAGGCCAGCCGGTGATCGCGCTGATGAAGGCCGGCTGGCTGTACGTCGACCTGCCGCAGATCGAGTGCCCGGCCGGGCTCAACGCCCTGGAAGGGCGCATCGAGGATATCCGCGAGGCTGGCGACGGCCCCAGCGAAGTACGCATCCTGCTGCCCAGCGGGCAGACCCTGTGCGCGCTGGTCGACCGCGAACGCGTCGAAATCCTCCGCCTGCAAGCCGGCAGCAGCGTGCGCGCGCAGTTCTCCCCGGCCCAGGTGATCCTCGGCACGCCGCTCTGAGCAAAGCCTGCCTTGTATCAACGGCCGGCGCCGGGCGCGGGGTTCCAATAGGAGGATCCCACTCGTTCCGGAGCTTCCCGCCATGCGCCGCGTCCTGATTCCCCTGCTGCTGTCATGCAGCGCGCTGCTGCCGTCCCTCGTTCAGGCCACCCCCGACGTCCTCCGCGTAGCCAGCGGCCACCAGCCAATGGCGGCCCTGGAGGCCCTGGCCGACCAGTACCAGCTGCAGACCGGCAACAAGGTGCTGCTGATCGAGGGCGACAGCCGTGAGCTGGCCGGCGACATCGGCGACGGCATGCCCTTCGACCTGTTCTTCGCCGACGACGGCGCCGCCAGCGTCCAGGCGCTGCACGCCAAGGGCCGGGGCGAAGCGCCGCTGGCGTACGCCTGCGCCCCGCAGGCGCAGTACGTCCAGGTGCTGGTGGAGGGGCCCCGGCGCGAGCTGGCGGAACGCTTCTTCGACTACCTGAAGACGCAACCCGAAGCGCTGGCCAAGGCCGGTTTCCATTTCGAGCGCTGCGACCATTGAGTCAATTCGGCACGTCGTAGGATGGCGTTGAGCGAAGCGATACCCATCCTGCGAAGAGCATCCAGGCCCGGTGGCGCGAGGCGCCAGCAATCCCCCGGCGGTGTGCGTAGACTAGGGGCCTGTTAACTGCCCCCGGATCGCCGCCATGTCCCATCCCTTCTCCGCCCTAACGCCCGACCTGGTCCTCGACGCGGTGGAGAGCCTCGGGTACCTCAGCGATGCCCGCGTCCTCGCGCTCAACAGCTATGAGAACCGCGTCTACCAGGTAGGCATCGAGGACGAGCAGCCGCTGATCGCCAAGTTCTACCGCCCCGGCCGCTGGACCGACGCGGCCATCCGCGAGGAACACAGCTTCACCGCCGAACTGGCCGAGCACGAAGTGCCGGTGGTGGCGCCGCTGCAACGCGACGGCGAGACCCTGTTCGAATTCGCCGGCTTCCGCTTCGCCCTCTTCCCCCGCCGCGGTGGCCGCGCCCCGGAGCCGGGCAACCTCGACGAGCTGTACCGCCTCGGCCAGTTGCTCGGGCGCCTGCACGCGGTAGGTTCCATCCGCCCGTTCGAGCATCGCGAACGACTCACTGTGGATAACTTCGGCCACGAGTCCCTGGCCACGCTGCTGGAAGGCAACTTCGTGCCCAAGAGCCTGCTGCCGGCCTACGAGTCGGTGGCCCGCGACCTGCTCAAGCGCGTCGACGCGCTGTTCGCCGAGAACCGCTATAGCCCGATCCGCCTGCACGGCGACCTGCACCCGGGCAACCTGCTGTGCCGCGACGAGGTCTACCACATGGTCGACCTCGACGACTGCCGCATGGGCCCGGCGGTGCAGGACCTGTGGATGATGCTGGCCGGCGAGCGCCAGGAGCGCCTTGGCCAGCTGTCCGAACTGGTCGACGGCTACCAGGAGTTCCACGACTTCGACCCGCGCGAGCTGCCGCTGATCGAGGGCCTGCGCGCGCTGCGCCTGATGCACTACAGCGCCTGGCTGGCACGGCGCTGGGACGACCCGGCGTTCCCGCCGAGCTTCCCCTGGTTCGGCAGCGAACGTTACTGGGGCGAGCAGGTGCTGGTGCTGCGCGAGCAGCTGGCGGCGCTGGACGAGGAGCCGCTGCGGCTGTTCTGAGCCTATCCCCGAGCCCCTGTAGGAGCGCGCCACGCGCGCGATTCGCGGGCATGGCTCGCTCCTACGGAAGAGTCGGCCGTGGCGCACGGCAGCGGAAGCTGAACGAACAGACAACATCGGCCGCCAGCCCTAGAATGACCCGGCCACTCTCTTCTTCTGCCGCAAGGACCTCCAATGGCTACCGCCAATCCCCAACGGGGCTACGCCCTGGGCCTGACCGCCTATGTCATCTGGGGACTCTTCCCGATCTACTTCAAGCTGCTCGAACGCATTCCCGCCCTGGAAATCATCACCCACCGCGCCATCTGGTCGGCGCTGTTCGGCGCCGCCCTGCTGCTGGTGTGGAAGCACCCCGGCTGGTGGCGCGAGCTGCGCGAGAACCCGCGGCGCATCGCCGTGCTCGGCGCCAGCGGGGTGCTGATCGCCAGCAACTGGCTGGTCTACGTGTGGGCGGTGAACAACGGGCACATGCTCGAAGCCAGTCTGGGCTACTACATCAACCCGCTGATCAACGTGCTGCTCGGCCTGATCGTGCTGCGCGAGCGCCTGCGCCCGCTGCAGTGGGTAGCCGTGGGCCTGGCCGCGCTCGGCGTGGCGCAGCAGGTCTGGCAGCTGGGCAGCCTGCCCTGGGTCTCGCTGGTGCTGGCGCTGACCTTCGGTTTCTACGGGCTGATCCGCAAGCAGGCGCCGGTGGACGCGCTGCCCGGCCTTGTCGTGGAAACCTGGATGCTGCTGCCGCTGGCCCTCGGCTGGCTGCTGCTGTTCGCCGACGGCCCGAGCGCCCACCTGGACTTCTGGACGACCCCGCAGGCGCTCTGGCTGGCCGCCGCCGGCCCCATCACCCTGGTGCCGCTGGTGTGCTTCAACGCCGCCGCGCGCCACCTGCCCTACGCCACCCTGGGCTTCCTGCAGTACATCGCGCCGACCCTGGTGCTGCTGCAGGCCGTGCTGCTGTTCGGCGAGCACCTGAGCCCGGCGCGGCTGGTGGCCTTCGGCTGCATCTGGGCGGCCCTGGTGGTGTACAGCATCGACATCTGGTATCGCCTGCGGCGCGCCTGAACATTTTTCGAGCGACCCGCGCCAAGCCCCGCCAGCCGGGGCCTGGCGCAATCCACCCGGAGCTTTTCCACAGCTTCGTCCAGCGCCGCCGGGGATAACTGCGCGGCGCGTACACCCCGCGGCAGCCTGATCAAGAAACGAACAAACCCCTGGAGCCCCCGCATTGTGTGGCGCCCAGCGCTATGTCCAGGGGTTTTCCACAGGCCTGTCCGCGTTTTCTGTGCATGCTCCGGCGGCGGCTGGGCAAATACTGAGCACTCGCCTACAAGCCAGGGTTGGCGGGGCTTTCAGCCATTCATGCAGAAGTTGCCCACAGGGCGATCCACGGATTTTGTGCAAAGCCATGGATAAGCTTGCCGGGCGCGCGCCCCGCTCATTTATCGATCAATCCCGCGCAGGCCACGAGTGGCGAGCCATCCAGCCACCTATCCACAGCTCGCCAACAGCTCCGCCCACGGTTGCTGTGGGCAAGCGCCAAGACTGCCATGCACAACCAAAGGATAAAGAGCGGCCACGTCAAACGTGGCCTTCAGGCATCTACACACAAGCCATCAACAGGTTTGTGCACAGCAAGGACCCTGTCGCGACCCGAACTAGTCCCCGTTGTGGAAATTCAGGTCGACCATGAGGTCGTCGGCCAGCGCCTCCAGGCGCTGCTGCAACTGCTCCAGCGGCAGGGTCAGCGGCACCGCCAGCACGGCGTCGGCATGGAACAGCGGCTCGCCGCTCATCGGCGCCGGCTGCACCTCGGTGCTCAGGCGCTCGAGGTTGACCCCGTGTTCCGCCAGCAGGCGGGTGATGTCGCGGACAATGCCGGGGCGGTCGTTGCCCACCAGGTCGAGGTGGATCGGCTTCCAGTTGCACACCGGGTCGATGCCGCTGTCCGCCAGCAACACGCGGATGCCGTGGGCGTTCAGCTCCTGCAGGCCTTCCACCAGTTCGTCGTAGCCCTCGGCCGGCACCGCCACCCGCAGGATCCCGGCGAACTGCCCGGCCATGCGCGACATGCGGCTTTCCAACCAGTTGCCGCCGTGGGCGGCGATGCACTGGGCGATGCGTTCCACCAGCCCCGGCTGGTCCGGGGCGATGACCGTGAGCACGAGATGATCCATGAAGCCTCCTGAGAACCTGTCTACGATCAGCTGCGGGGCTTGCCCGCCAGGTCCAGCCAGTACGTGTAGTAGCGCTCGTCGCGCTGATAGCCTAGCCGCTCGTAGAGCGCCTGGGCGCTGTGGTTGGTCTTCGCGGTTTCCAGCTGCAGGCCGCAGGCGCCGCTGGCCAGGCCGTGGTCGCGGGCGGCGTTCATCAGCGCCTCGCCGTGGCCGTCGCGGCGCGCTGCCGGGATCACGTAGAGGTCGCTGAGCAGCCAGGACGCCTGCAGTTCCAGCGAAGCGAACAACGGGTAGAGCTGGACGAAGCCCAGGCCCACGCCATCGCTGCTGCGCGCCAGGTAGATCACCGACTGGCCGCGCTCCAGGCGCTGGCCGAGGAAGTCGCGGATTTCCGCCTGCGGCCGGGGCACTTCGTAGAAGTCGAGGTAACCGGCGAACAGCGGTACCAGGTCGTCAAGGTCGGCAAGCGTGGCGAGCGATACGGACATGGGGATTCTCCAGGACGAAACAGAAGTATAGGCAGGCCCAGGGTAGCCGGCTGCGACGGGGCGCCACAGCCCCCCATTCGGGTTACTGGTGTACAGTTTCAAGATTTATCTGGAACAATCCATATAAATTTTGCGAACATTATTGCTGCTACGTGACTGAACTGCGTACTTTGGTCTAACCGCGACGCAAGCCCACTGATTTTTCCCACGGCATCATGTAGTATTCCGCGGCTCGGACTACAAGGCGTCTTGCCTGGGTCCCGAGCTGGTCCTGAGCAGAGTGAGGCAAGCAATGACTGAACGCGTTCAAGTCGGTGGCCTGCAGGTCGCCAAAGTCCTGTTCGACTTCGTCAACAACGAAGCCATTCCCGGTACCGGCGTCGACGCCGGCAAGTTCTGGGCAGGTGTGGAAGCCGTGGTCAATGACCTGGCTCCGAAGAACAAGGCCCTGCTCGCCAAGCGCGACGAGCTGCAGGCCAAGATCGATGGCTGGCACCAGGCTCGCGCCGGCCAGGCCCACGATGCCGTGGCCTACAAGGCCTTCCTGCAGGAGATCGGCTACCTGCTGCCCGAAGCGGCCGATTTCCAGGCCAGCACCCAGAACGTGGACGAGGAAATCGCCCGCATGGCCGGCCCGCAGCTGGTGGTGCCGGTGATGAACGCGCGCTTCGCCCTGAACGCCTCGAACGCCCGCTGGGGCTCGCTGTACGACGCGCTCTACGGCACCGACGCCATCAGCGAAGAGAACGGCGCCGAGAAGGGCAAGGGCTACAACAAGGTCCGTGGCGACAAGGTCATCGCCTTCGCCCGCGCCTTCCTCGACGAAGCCGCCCCGCTGGAATCCGGCAGCCACGTCGACGCCACCGCCTATGTGGTGAAGAACGGCGCCGTCGCCGTCACCCTGAAGAACGGCAGCGAAACCGGCCTGAAGAACGCCGCCCAGTTCATCGCCTTCCAGGGTGAAGCGGCCAAGCCGCAAGCCGTGCTGCTCAAGCACAACGGCCTGCACTTCGAGATCCAGATCGACCCGTCCAGCCCGATCGGCCAGACCGACGCCGCCGGCGTGAAAGACGTGCTGATGGAGTCCGCGCTGACCACCATCATGGACTGCGAAGACTCGGTCGCCGCCGTCGACGCCGACGACAAGGTGGTGATCTACCGCAACTGGCTGGGCCTGATGAAGGGCGACCTCGCCGAGGAAGTCAGCAAGGGCGGCAGCACCTTCACCCGCACCATGAACCCAGACCGCGTCTACACCAAGGCCGACGGCTCCGCGCTGACCCTGCACGGCCGCTCGCTGCTGTTCGTGCGCAACGTCGGTCACCTGATGACCAACGACGCGATCCTCGACAAGGCCGGCAACGAAGTCCCCGAGGGCATCCAGGACGGCCTGTTCACCAGCCTGATCGCGGTGCACAACCTCAACGGCAACACCAGCCGCAAGAACACCCGCACCGGCTCCGTGTACATCGTCAAGCCGAAGATGCACGGCCCGGAAGAGGCCGCCTTCACCAACGAGCTGTTCGGCCGCGTCGAGGACGTCCTCGGCCTGCCGCGCAACACGCTGAAGGTCGGCATCATGGACGAGGAGCGCCGCACCACCATCAACCTCAAGGCGTGCATCAAGGCCGCCAGCGAGCGCGTGGTGTTCATCAACACCGGCTTCCTCGACCGCACCGGTGACGAAATCCACACCTCCATGGAAGCCGGCGCCGTCGTGCGCAAGGGCGCCATGAAGAGCGAGAAGTGGATCGGCGCCTACGAGAACAACAACGTCGACGTCGGCCTGGCCACCGGCCTGCAAGGCAAGGCGCAGATCGGCAAGGGCATGTGGGCCATGCCTGACCTGATGGCCGCCATGCTCGAGCAGAAGATCGGCCACCCGCTGGCCGGCGCCAACACCGCCTGGGTGCCCTCGCCCACCGCGGCGACCCTGCACGCGCTGCACTACCACAAGGTCGACGTGTTCGCCCGCCAGGCCGAACTGGCCAAGCGCGCACCGGCCTCGGTCGACGACATCCTGAGCATCCCGCTGGCGCCGAACACCAACTGGAGCGCCGAGGAGATCAAGAACGAGATCGACAACAACGCCCAGGGCATCCTCGGCTACGTGGTGCGCTGGATCGACCAGGGCGTCGGCTGCTCCAAGGTGCCGGACATCAACGATGTCGGCCTGATGGAAGACCGCGCCACCCTGCGTATCTCCAGCCAGCTGCTGGCCAACTGGCTGCGCCACGGTGTGATCACCGAGGAGCAGGTGGTCGAGAGCCTCAAGCGCATGGCCGCGGTGGTCGACCGGCAGAACGCCAGCGACCCGCTGTACCGCCCGATGGCGCCGAACTTCGACGACAACGTGGCCTTCCAGGCCGCGCTGGAACTGGTCGTCGAGGGCACCAAGCAGCCCAACGGCTACACCGAGCCGGTGCTGCATCGCCGTCGTCGCGAGTTCAAAAGGAAGAATGGCCTGTAAGGCTTGCCTTCTGCGTGACTGAAAAGCCGCCCTCCGGGGCGGTTTTTCACGTTCTGGGCCGAGACTTTCCCGAAAACCGACGGATGCCAATTGCCCGCTTGGTTGCACTTTGCGATCATTTGCGAATAGTTATCGTTTTGTTGTTCATCCCGTTTCGGGATGGGGGAGCAAAGGGTGTCGGCAATCCAGACGGGCAATGGCGAATTCGTAGGCACGCTGTACCGCGACCATCGCGACTGGCTGCTCGCCTGGCTGAACCGTAGCGTCGGCTGCCCGCAGCGCGCCGAGGACCTCGGCCAGGACACCTTCGTGCGCATCCTCGGCCGCCGCGAGCTGCCCAGCCTGCGCGAACCGCGCGCGTTCCTGGTGACCGTGGCCAAGGGCCTGCTGGTCGACCACTGGCGCCGCCAGGCGCTGGAGCAGGCCTACCTCGACGAGCTGCTGCTGGTGCCCGAGGCCGAGCAGCCTTCGGTGGAAGAGCAGTTCCTGATCCTTGCCGACCTGCGCGAAATCGACCGCCTGCTGGGCAAGCTGTCCAGCCGCGCGCGCAGCGCCTTCCTGCTCAACCGCCTGGACGGCCTGGGCCACGCCGAGATCGCCGAACGCCTGGGCGTGTCGGTGCCGCGCGTGCGCCAGTACATCGCCCAGGGCCTGCGCCAGTGCTACATCGCCCTCTATGGGGAGCCGACATGAACGGCCCGGTAGCCCTGCGCGTCCTCGACGAAGCCATCGCCTGGCAGCTGCGCCTGGGTTCGGGCGAGGCCCGCGCCGAAGACGAAACCGCCTTCGCCCACTGGCACGCCGCGCACAGCGAACACGCCCGCGCCTGGCACCAGCTGGGCATGCTCGACCGCAGCCTGGGCGCGGCCGGCAGCCCCGGCGCACGCGCCGCCCTGCTGCGCGCGCCGGGCGAATCGCGGCGCAAGCTGCGCCGTCTGGCCGGCACCGGCCTGTCGCTGCTGCTGGCCGGCGTGCTGGCCCTCGGCGTCGGCAACCGCTACGTGCCGCTGCGCTACGCCCTGGCCGACGTGGTCACCGGCACCGGCGAACTGCGCGAGCTGCGCCTGCCCGACGACACCCTGGTGCAGCTCGATAGCCGCACCGCCCTGGACATCCGTTTCGACGCCAGCGAGCGGCGTATCGTCCTGCTCAGCGGCGAGATCATGGTGCAGACTGCCCACGGCGACAGCCGCCCGTTCATCGTCGAGACCCGCGACGGTCGCCTGCGCGCCCTCGGCACGCGCTTCCTGGTCGAGCGCCAGGACGACGGCACCCTGCTCAGCGTGCTGCAGTCGGCGGTGGCGGCGAAGCCGCAACAGGGCCACGACGAAACCGTGGTGCCCCAGGGCCGCCACGTGCTGCTGCGCGCCGACGGCCTCGGCCAGCAGGTCGCCAACAGCGCCACCGCCGACGCCTGGACCCACGGCATGCTGGTGGCCGACAACCTGCGCCTGGGCGACCTGCTCGACCAACTGGGCCGCTACCGCAGCGGCTACCTGGGCGTGGACCCGGCGCTGGCCGACCTGCGCATCAGCGGCAGCTTCTCCCTGCGCGACACCGACCTGGCCCTGGACTCGCTACCGCCGAGCCTGCCAGTGCGCATCGAGCGCCATGGCGGCTGGTGGGCGAAGGTCGTACCGCGCGGCTGAGCCCCGCCCTCCACTCCCTGTAGGAGCGCCTTTCGCAGGACGGGTTGAGCTCGCGAAACCCATCCTGCGTTGGCATCTCTTAGCCCCGGTATTGGCGGGCGGATAGCCCGGAAACAGGCCCTGCGAAATTTTTTTCGCGCAGCCCTATCACTTTTGAAATCTCGACCGGCAAGGAGGCGAACGAGAAACATTCACACCCAGGAGTGAGTCCCAATGCCATCCGCCGCCACGGCCTTCCGCCCGCACCTGCTGGCCGCCGCCATCCTTCTCGCCAGCCCGCTGGCCGCCCTCGCCGCGGATACCGTGCGCGACTACCAGCTGCCCGCCGCGCCGCTGGCCAGCACCCTCAACCGCATCGCCGCGGAAGCCGGCATCAGCCTGAGCATCGACCCGAGCCTGGCCGCCGGGCGCAACGCCCACGCGGTGCAGGGCCGCTACGACGGCGTCGGCGCGCTGCGTCAGGCCCTGGAAGGCACCGGCCTGGAGCTGGAGCAGAACGGCTCCGGCAGCTTCAGCCTGCGCCCGCAGCCCAAGGACACCCTGGCCATGGCCGCGACCACCATCAGCGCCGCCCAGGAAGACCCGGACGGCCCGGCGATCGGCTACCTGGCCACGCGCACCCGCGCCGGCACCAAGACCGACAGCTCGCTGCTGGAGACGCCCAAGTCGATCTCCGTGGCCACCCGCGAGCAGATGCAGGACCGCAACGTGCAGAACCTCGACGACGCGGTGCGCTACATGCCCGGCGTGATCGCCAGCAGCTACGGCAGCGACACCCGCGCCGAATGGCTGAAAGTGCGCGGCTTCGAACCGACCCAGTTCCTCGACGGCCTGCCGCTACCCAAGGGTTCCTACACCATGCCCAAGCTGGAAACCTGGGACCTGGAACGCGTCGCCCTGCTGCGCGGCCCGGCCTCCTCGCTGTACGGCCAGACCCCGCCCGGCGGCCTGCTGGACATGGTCAGCCGGCGCCCGCAGGAGCAGAGCAGCAATGAAGTGCAGCTGCAGGTCGGCAGCTACGAGCACAAGCAGATTTCCTTCGACAGCACCGGCAAGATCGACGACCAGGGCAAGATGCTCTACCGCGTCAGCGGCGTGGTGCGCGACAGCAACACCCAGGTCGAGCACGTCGACAGCAAGCGCTACAACATCGCCCCGAGCGTGACCTGGAACTTCGACGAAGACACCCGCCTGACCTTCCTCTCGCAGTTCAACCGCGACGATACCGGCATCACCAGCCAGTTCCTGCCGCTGCAGGGCACCAAGCTGTCGACCCCGGCCGGCACCGTGAAGTACCACGAGAACCTGGGCGACCCGGACTGGGAGTTCTACGACAAGACCTACTACGCCCTGGGTTACGCCTTCGAGCACCGCTTCAACGACGTCTGGCAGTTCCGCCAGAACCTGCGCTACACCAAGAGCGACCTGTCCTTCCAGGGCATCACCGCCGGCGGCTGGGCCACCGCGGTGAGCGACGACGGCACCGTGGCGCGCGGCGCCAACGTGGTCAACGAGGACATCAGCCAGTTCGCCATCGACAACAACTTCCAGGCCGACTTCGCCACCGGCCCGGTCAAGCACACCCTGCTGCTGGGCCTCGACCACCAGCGCGCCAACACCAACTACCAGTGGCTGTACGGCGCCGCGCCGACCAGCAACATCAAGCACCCGATCTACGGTCAGGACTTCAGCAACGTCAGCTACACCGCGTTCAACGACTATGACCAGAAGATGCGCGACACCGGCCTCTACACCCAGGACCAGATGTCCCTGGACAACTGGCGCCTGACCCTCGGCGGCCGCCAGGACTGGGCCCACACCGGTTCGAAGTTCTACAACGCCGGTGGCGCCACCGACACCCGCCGCGACAGCCACTTCAGCGGCAACGCGGCGCTCAGCTACCTGTTCGAGAACGGCCTGGCGCCCTACGCCTCCTACGCCGAATCGTTCCAGACCGAAGCCGGCGGCAACAACGGCGCGGCCTTCGAGCCGAGCACCGGCAAGCAGTACGAAGTGGGCGTGAAGTACCAGCCGACCGGCAGCAACCTGCTGCTCAGCGCCGCCCTCTACGACCTGACCCGGCAGAACATCGTGCTGTCCGACTCCCTGGGCCGCAGCAGCCCGGTGGGCGAGGCGCAGGTGCGCGGGTTCGAGCTGGAGGCCGTCGGCGACGTGACCGAGAACCTCAAGATCACCGCCGCCTACACCTACTCCAACAGCAAGATGACCAAGGTCGCCAACCCGCTGGACAAGAACCGCCCGCTACCGCTGACCCCGGAGAACCAGGCCTCGCTGTGGGCCGACTACACCTGGCACCAGGGCCTGCTCGACGGCTTCGGCGTCGGCTTCGGCAGCCGCTACGTGGGCGAGACCAACAACATCGCCATCGGCAGCATGGGCTTCGTGCGCGACAAGTCGGACGGCCACACCGGCTCCTACACCCTGTACGACGCCGCGGTGCGCTACGACCTCGGCCGCATCGACAACAGCCTGAAAGGGCTGAGCGTGGCGGTGAACGCGAACAACGTCTTCGACAAGGAATACATCTCCACCTGCGACGGCTTCTACTGCTACTACGGCGACCGTCGCAACGTGGTCGCCAGCCTCGACTACAAGTTCTGACCACCCGCCCCGTCCCTCCCCCTCGGCGCGTCTCTGGCGCGCCGTTCCCCTCCCGGCGCGTGGCGCGCTACAGTGCGCGTTCCAACGGCCACGCCCGGGAGCTTTCCCCATGCCGCTACGCCCGCGTTTCCTGCCCGCCCTGCTCGGCGTCCTGCTGAGCGCCTCCGCCCACGCCGCCGACCTGCAGTACTACCCGCTGACCAAGGGCGCCGCGCCTTCGGCCCTGGCCCTGCTCGACGACGGCAAGCTCTGGTACGGCGCCGAGGGCGACGGTGCGCTGGTGCGCTTCGACCCGCAGAGCGGGCAGAACGAGTCGGTCAGCCTGGGCAAGGGCTCGGCGCCGCGCGCGGTGATCGCCGGGCTGGACGGCGAAGCCTGGGTCGCCGACAGCGGCCTCAACGCCCTGGTCCGGGTCGACCCGGAACGCCTGGGCAGCGAAACCCTGCCGCTGCCCAAGGAGGCCGCCGACGCCGGCCTGGACAGCCTGGTCTTCGATGACGACCACGACATCTGGTTCACCGGCGCCAACGGTTTCTACGGCCGCCTCGACCCCGACAGCCGCAAGCTCGACGTCTGGCCGGCGCCCGGCGGCAAGGGCCCGCACGGCCTGGCGGTGACGCCGGACGGGCAGGTCTGGTACGCCTCCAGCGACGACAACAGCATCAACCGCATCGACCCGCTGGGCGAAGCCGTCACCCGCATCCCGCTGCCCACCGCCGGCAGCCAGCCGCTGCAACTGGGCGCCGACTCCATCGGCCGGCTCTGGGTCAGCGAGCCGGGCAGCGGCAGCCTCGGCCGCTTCGACCCCAGCGACGGCAAGTGGAAGAGCTGGCGCCTGCCCGGCGACAACCCGCAGCCCTGCGCGCTCTACGTCGACGCCATGGACCGCGTCTGGCTCAGCGACCTGGCCGGCAACGCGATCCTGCGCTTCGACGTGCAGAGCGAGAAATTCACCCTCTACCCCGGCGACTCGACCGCCGCCCAGGTGCGCCGCCTCGACGGCCGCCCCGGCGAGGTCTGGGGCGCCGACGCCAGCGGCGACCGCCTGCTGGTCATCCGCGAGTAACCAGGAGCCCCCATGAGCGCCACCCTCACCCTGTTCCACGCCCCCGCTTCGCCCTTCGTACGCAAGGTCATGGTGCTGCTGCACGAGACCGGCCAGCTCGACAAGGTTCGCCTGCAGGCCGCCAGCCTCAGCCCGGTGAGCCCCGACAGCGGCGTCAACGCCTGCAACCCGGCGGGGAAGATTCCCTGCCTGCGCCTGGCCGACGGCCAGGCCCTGTACGACAGCCGGGTGATCGTCGAATACCTCGACCAGCAGCACGCCGGCGAGCCGCTGATGCCCCGCGAAGGCCCGGCGCGCTGGCAGCGCCTGACCCTGGCGGCGCTGGCCGACGCGGTCATGGATGCCGCAGTGATCAGCCGCTACGAGAGCTTCGTGCGCCCCGAGGAGAAGCGCTGGGACGGCTGGCTGCAGGGCCAGCAGCAGAAGATCGAACGCGCCCTGGAACATTTCGAGGGCGAGGCCTTCGCCGCGCTTGCCGAGCGCTTCGACCTGGTCGCCATCGGCCTGGCCTGCGCCCTGGGCTACCTCGACTTCCGCCGCCCCGACTGGGCCTGGCGCGAGCGCTATCCGAAACTCGCCGGCTGGTACGCCGAGGTTGCCCGGCGTCCGTCCCTGCAGGCCACGCAACCGGCCTGAGCCCCATGGCCAGGCGCCGGCGGTTGATGGGCCTTCCGCCGTTCGCGAGCAAGCTCGCTCCTACAGGTTGGGCCCTCTCTTCGTAGGAGCGAGCTTGCTCGCGAACCCACTTCCACGCGCTCGCAGAACCAGCCCGGCGATCCGCCGCGCCAACCGCCGCCCCTCCCGACGCTCCTCACGCAACCCGTGCCAGGCGCTCATTTGCGGCTGCCCCAGTAGTACAGCGGCAGCGCCAGCAGCAGGCCCAGCTGGGTGAAGCCCACGCACAGTTCCAGGAACGACCGCACGTGCGGGTTGTGGGCCGCGTCGTGAGCGCCGGTCAGGCCATCCCAGAAGCTCGCCGGCGGCAGGTTCAGCGCCAGCCAGGCCAGCGGCTTGCCGCTGGCGGCGAGCCAGGCGATCAGTTCGAAGTGGCCGACGAACATCAGCAACGGCAGCGCCATCACGCTCAGCAGCAGGCCGACGAAGAAACTCAGGGTGAAGCGAGTGACTACCTGCATGGCGGCCTCCATCAAGCTTGGCGCGCTGCGTCGGGGGTGAACGCTGGCTCGCCCTTGGCGCGGCCGACGCCATACCAGTCCAGCCCACGGGTCAGCGCCATCACCCCGGCGAGCACCGTGAACAGCAGCAGCGAGCCCATCAGCAAGGCGTAGTCCTCGGCCCGCAGCAGGCCGTAGAGCATGGCGTAGAGCGCCGCCAGGCCGAGCGCGAAAGCGCAGCCACGCAGCGCGCTGCGCAACACCGTGCACAGGTAGAAGCCGATCAGCGCGACGCAGGCGCCGGCGGACACCAGGTAGGCCAGCTCGAAGCCCAGGTGCTCGGCCAGCGACAGCAGCAACAGGTAGAACAACGCCAGGGCCAGGCCGACCAGGGCGTACTGCACCGGGTGCAGCGCCAGGCCCTTGAGCACTTCGAATAGGAAGAAGCCGGCGAAGGTCAGGCCGATGAACAGCAGCGCGTACTTCAGCGCGCGGTCGGCCTTGAGATACTGGTCCACCGGGTCCACCAGGCTGACACCGAAGCTGCGCGACTCGAAGCCGGCGCAGTCCTTGCCGGTGAAGCAGGCCTGGGTGGCTTCCTCCAGGTTGCTGGCGAAGAAGCTGGTGCGCCAGTGCGCGTTGAAGCCGTCGGCGCCGACGCTGCGCTCGACCGGCAGGAACTCGCCACCGAAGCTCGGGTGCGGCCAGTCGGCGCGCAGGTTGACCTGGCTGTCGCGGCCGACCGGGGTCACGTCCAGCCGCGAGCTGCCCAGCAGGGCCAGGTCGAAGGCGTAGTCGAAGCGTTGCTCGCTGGCGCTGGCGTCCAGCGGCAGCCGCGCATGTACGCCCTCGCCCAGGCGCCGCGAGCGGCTGCCGGGGGCGAAGTCCAGCTGGCGCTCGCCGAGATTCAGCTTGAGCGCGTTCTGGATGCCGCGCACATCGCTGATGCCCACCGCCAGGAACGGCTGCTCGAAGCGGTAGCTGCCCAGGTCGTCGCGCACGCCGAAGTTGGCCGGCACCACGAAGCGCCCGCTGACGCGGCTGTCCAGATGGTACAGGCGCGCTTCGTAGATGCCGCGATGGCGCAGTTCGGTGCTCATCTGGCCGTCGACCAGGAAGGTCTCGGGCAGGAAGTACAGGCGCCCACGCTTCTCCCGCTGCACCGGCACGCGGGCGCCCCTGGCCTCGTCGCGCTCCCAGGCGATCACCTGGCGCACATAGGGCACCACCAGCAGCGGGCCGCGCAGGCGCTGGGCGTAGGCGGAACTGCGGGCGATGTCCTGCAGCACGCCGTCGCGGTAGGCCTGCCGCTCGCCGACCAGGCCGCCGATCATCAGCAGGGGGACGAGCAGCAGGAGCATGAGCACGGCGATGGCGCCGAGCTTGAACAACAGGGGACGATTCATGGGGCCTCTCCGGGCGGGGGTGAATGGCGGAGAGTGTGCTGGGCGGCAGTGGAGCGGTTGTGGAAGGGAGATGGGGAGATTGTGGGGATTGTGTGCGGCGCGCTTCGCTCCCTAGTTAGCCGGCAACTCCAGCCAAGCCTCCACACCGCCCTCGACATTCCCCACACCCAGGCGCCCGCCGTGCAACGCCGCCACTTCGGCGACGAAGTTCAGCCCCAGCCCGGTGCTCTTGCGCCCGGTCCCCGGACGCGGCAGCGAGTAGAAGCGCTCGGTCAGCCGCTCCAGCGCGTAGTCGGGAATCGCCGGGCCCTGGTTGAACACGCCCAGGCGCCAGCGCTCGCCTTCGCGCAGCGCGTCGAAGCGGATCAGGCCGCCAGGCGCGGTGAAGTCCAGGGCGTTCTCCAGCAGGTTGCCCAGCGCCTGGCGCAACAGGAACGCCTCGCCCGTCACCAGCGCCTCCACCGGCACCGCGTTCTCCACCCGCAGGCCTTCCAGACGCGCCAGGTTCGCCTGCAGCAGCTCCGCCACCAGTTCCTGCAGCTGCACCGGCTCGCTGTCCTCCAGGCCCTGGCGCTGCTCCACCTGGGCCAGATTCAGCAGGCGCTCCACCAGTTGCTGCAGGCGCTGGCTCTCGCCGGCAATGTTGCCGACGAAGCGCGCGCGCTGCGGCGCCGGCATCTCGCCCTCAAGCAGCTCGGCGGCGCCGCGAATGGCCGCCAGCGGGCTTTTCAGCTCGTGGGTCAGGGTGTGCACGTAGCGCTCGACGTAGGCCTTGCCTTCCAGCTGCACGCGCATGCGCTCCACGGCCTCGGCCAGTTGCGCCATCTCGCCGCCGCGGTAGCGCGGCAGCTCCGCGCGGCGGCCTTCGCTGACCGCCCGGGCGTAGCGGGTGAGCCGGCGCAGCGCGCCGCTCAACCACCAGGAGAGCAGGCCGCCGACCAGCAGGCCGAGGACGATGAGCCCGCCGCCGAGCCAGGCCAGGCGCCGCTGCGAGCGCTCGATGTAGGGTTGCAGGGTGCGGTTGGGCTTGGACACCGAGACCACGCCGATGATCTTCTCGCCATCGCGGATCGGCGCCGCCACGTACATCACCGAGGAGTCCGGGTCGTCCGCCGACTCGCGGCTGGAGCGCGCACCATACTTGCCCTGCAGGGTCAGGTAGACGTCGTTCCAGCGCGAGTAGTCCTGGCCCACCGCTTCGCCGGCCGAGTCGAGCAGCACCACCCCGCGCGCGTCGGTGACGTAGATGCGGTGATTCACCGCGTTCTTGCGCACGCCCCAGATGTCCGCCTGCGGGCTGCGCGAGCCGTAGGCCTTGAACAGTTCCGGTAGGTCGCTGCGGCCGAGGGTGCCGTGCTTCAGGTCGTCGCGCAGAATCTCGGCGAGCAGGTTGGCGGTGTCCACCAGGGTTTCCTCGGTGGACTGGCGCACCCCGGGGCGGATTTCCTCCATCACCGTGCTGAGCACGAAGTAGGCGGTCAGCCCGACGAACAGGAAGTACGCCAGGAAGATCCGCACGCCCAACGGCATCAGGCCTTCTCCGCCGCGTAGCTGTAGCCCAGGCCGCGGTGGGTCTGGATCGGCTCGGCGGCCGGGGCCACCTGGCGCAGCTTGGCGCGCAGGCTCTTGATGTGGCTGTCGATGTTGCGCTCGTAGCCGGCCTGGGCCGCCACGCCCAGCGCCTGCAACAGCAGCTCGCGGCTGAACACCCGCCCCGGTCGCGCCAGCAGCGCCTGGAGCAGGCGGAATTCATGCAGGGTGAGGTTCAGCGCCTGGCCACGGTAGTGGATCAGGAAGCGTTCCTCGTCCACCTGGAAGGGCCCGCTCGCCGGGCTTTCGGCGAGGGCGCGGGGCGCGCCGCGACGGAGGATGGCCTTGACCCGCGCCGCCACCTCGCGCGGGCTGAACGGCTTGACCACGTAGTCGTCGGCGCCGATTTCCAGGCCCACCACGCGGTCGATCTCGGCGTCGCGGGCGGTGAGGAAGATCACCGGCACCTCGGAGAAGCGGCGCAACTGCCGGCAGGCCTCGAAGCCGCTGATGTCGGGCAGGCCGACGTCGAGGATGACCAGGTCGAAGGCCTCCTCGCGCAGGCGTTGCAGGGCCTCGCCGGCCAGGCTCAGCCAGGTGGCGGCGAAGCCTTCGGCCTGCAGGGCGTAGAGCAGGGTGTCGGCGATGGCGGCTTCGTCTTCGACGATCAGGATGTGCGGCATGGCTTCCGTGCCTGGCGGGCGGGGCCTTCATCAAGCCGCAAGGCCCGCGCGCCGTCAATCGTCGGAGCGGCCGCCGGAGCAGGTGGGCTTGCCGGCGGCGAAGCGCTCGGCCGGGTCCACCGCGGCGTGGAACTTGCGCAGGCCCTTGGTGCCCATCAGGAACGGGTAGTTGAAGCGGCTGCGGTCGGTGAGGTTCACCTCGATCTCCTGCTGGTCGCCGCCCAGGCACACCGGCAACAGGATCACCGGGCGCTCGCTGAGGCTGCTGCCACGCTCTTCCTCTTCGTCCTCGCCGGTTTCGTCGGCGCGGTTCTTGATCTTCGAGATGCGCGCCAGCTTGTGCTCGTATTGCGAGTCGCCGCCGTCCTTGGTGGCCAGGCGGAAGCGCACCCACTGCTCGCCGTCGCGCTGGAACAGCTGGATGTCCTTGGCCGACAGCGACGAGGTGTAGGCGCCGGTGTCCATCTTGGCCTGCAGGGTCTGGTCGAGCTCGGGCAGGCCGACCCACTCGTAGCGCCCATAGAGCTTGGGCTCGGCGGCGAGGGCCAGGCCGGGCAGGACGAGCAGCGAAAGCATGGCGAGAACGGGTTTCACGGGAAATCTCCAGGACGGCGGGGTTGCCGCGCATAGGACTACCACGGCGGCCCGGGGTTCGCCAGCGGCCACTGTCAGCTGTCGAACAGCGGGCCGCGCCGGCGATCGAGCCCGCTCCACAGGCTCTCCAGGTTGCGGAAGCCCCACTGCTCCGGCGACTCGCGCCCGACGATCCGCTCGCGACCCTTGAGCCGCGCCAGGTCGAGGACTTCCTGGGGGATCGCCGCGCGCGTGCGGATCGAATAGAACACCTTCACCTGTGGGGTCAGCAGCGACGCGCTGTCCTGCTCGACCACCACCGCCAGGCGCTCGCTCTCCAGGCGCACCAGGGAGCCGACCGGGTAGATGCCCAGGCATTTGACCAGGGCGCGGAACACCGCCTCGTCCAGGTGCGACCCACACCACTGGCCCATGCGCCGGATCGACTCGGCGGGGTCCCAGCCGGCCTTGTACGGACGGTCGGAGGTGATCGCGTCGTAGATGTCGCAGACCGCGCCCATGCGCGCGAACAGGCTGATCTGCTCGCCAGCCAGGCGGTGCGGATAGCCCGTGCCGTCGAGCTTCTCGTGGTGGTGCAGGCAGACGTCGAGCACCAGCGCGCCGACCTGGCGACCGAGCATGAGGATGTCCAGGCCGCGCCGCGGGTGTTCGCGAACCCGGGCGAACTCCTGCTCGTCCAGGCGCCCCGGCTTGTTCAGCAGCTCCATCGGCACCTGCATCTTGCCGATGTCATGGAGCAGCCCGGCCAACCCCGCCTCGCGCACCAGCGGCTCGTCGAGGCCGAGCTGGCGCGCCAGGGCGATCATCAGCGCGCACACCGCCACCGAGTGCATGTAGGTGTATTCGTCGGCGTGCTTGAGCCGCGCCAGGCTGATCAGCGCGTTGGGGTGGCGCTGCACCGAGGCGCTGATCTCTTCCACCAGCTCGCGGGCCTGGTCGGCGTCGACCATCTGCCCCATCCGCGCATCCTGGAACATCTCCAGCACCACGCGCTTGGAGCGCGCGCACAGGCGCTGGGCGGCGCGCAGTTCGTCCTCCAGCGCGCGGCGCGGCTCCACCAGCGGCGCCGGCGGCTCGGCCGTGGTTACCGGCGGCGGCGTTTCCGGCGCCAGCGCGGGCTTCGGCGACAGGCCGCGCGCGGGGTCGATCAGCACTTCGCGCACGCCGCTTTCGCGCAGGCGCCGAAGGTCTTCGGGGTCTTCCAGGAGGAAACGCTTGCGCCAGAACGGGTGGTCCATCCAGGACCCGCACAGCTCGTGAACGTACATTCCCAGGGTCACGGCCTCGACCGGCAGGCGCAGGTAGAAAGATTCGGGCATGGCAGGGCATCGGCGGACAGCTCGCCTCAGCATAGTGCGCCGGCGGCCACGGCGGGAAGGGGTGGCTTGGGATCGCCACGCGGCCTGCGTATCATGGCCGCGCCACCCGGAACGAGGAATGCACCGCCATGTGGGCCACGCTGACCGGCATAGTCACCAGCCTCCTGCTGCTGCTCAACACCCTGATCCTGATCGGCCCGATGCTGCTGATCGCCCTGCTCAAGCTGGTGCTTCCGGGCAAGGCGCTGAAGGACGCCTGCTCCAACGGAGTGATGTGGATCGCCGAAACCTGGGCGGAGATCGACAAGGCCATCTTCGCCCTGATGACCCCCACCGTCTGGGACATCCGCGGCGGCGAACGGCTGCGCGGCGACACCTCCTACCTGGTGGTGAGCAACCACCAGTCCTGGGTCGACATCCCGGCCCTGGTGCAGGCCTTCAACCGCAAGACGCCCTACTTCAAGTTCTTCCTGAAGAAGGAACTGATCTGGGTGCCCTTCCTCGGCCTGGCCTTCTGGGCGCTGGACTACCCGTTCATGAAGCGCTACAGCAAGGCCTTCCTCGACAAGCACCCGGAGCTCAAGGGCAAGGACCTGGAGATCACCAGGGCCGCCTGCGAGAAGTTCAAGGGCATGCCGGTGACCGTGGTGAACTACCTGGAAGGCACCCGCTTCACCCCGGCCAAGCAGGCCCAGCAGCAATCGCCCTACCGCAACCTGCTCAAGCCCAAGGCCGGCGGCGTGGCCTTCGTCCTCGCCGCCCTGGGCGGGCAGCTGGACGCCATGCTCGACGTCACCGTGGTCTACCCCGACGGGCCCAAGCCGGGCTTCTGGGACCTGCTCTGCGGCAAGGTGCCGCGCGTGGTGGTGGACATCCAGACCCACGGCATCGACCCCGCGCTATGGCAGGGCGACTACGAAGGCGACGCGCAATTCCGCCAGTACGTGCAGGCCTGGGTGTCACGCCTGTGGGAAGAGAAGGACGCGCGCATCGAGGCGCTGCGCGCCGAGGCCTGAGTCAGACCGGTTTGCCGGCCACCGCCGCGCTCGGCGCGAGCGGCGTCGGCGTGCCGTTCCAGAGCTTGCCGAGGCTGCCCAGCAACTGACTGTTCAGGCCCTGCTTCACCAGGTAGTCGAGCATCACCCCGGCGAACTGGTCGACCATGCCTTCGTTCATCCCCAGCACGTTGAACACCTGGTCGACGTCCTGCAGGCTCTGGATGCCGCCGAGAATCTGCCCGGCGCCGCCCAGCAGCGCGCCGATACCGCCACCCAGGTTGCCCGAGGACAGCTGGTCGAGCCCCGGCAGGCTGTGCTGCAGTTGCGCGCCCTGGCCGTCGTCGAGGCGATTCATCGCCAGCCCGAGCAGGGCGCCGGCGCCGCCGATGGCCTGCTCGTCACTGATGTTCAGGCGCTGGCCGAGGGTTTCCACCAGGCCGTTGGCCGTCGTTGCGGCGGCGCCGGATTCGGCGCTGGGGATTTCCTCGAAGGTCTCGGCGGCGGCCGGAAGGGCCACCAGCCAGGCGCAGGCGGCGAGGGCGAGCAGGGATCGGGTGAACATCGAAGGGCTCCGCAGAAGGCAGCACCCGCCTCGGGATGGGCGGTCACTGGCTTCGACTGGCGGCCACGGCCTTCGTTCCGAACAGTCCGTCAGCTAAATCCGTAGGATTTCCCAGCAATCGCGTAGGGCGCATAACGCCCACGGCGTTATCCGCCGCCATTCACGGGTAGCGATGCCCCGGCCTGCGGCGGATAACCGCGAACGGTTATCCGCCCTACGCTCCCGGAAAGCGCTCGGCCGGCGTCAGCCGCCCACGCCCCAGAGGCTGCCCAGGCTGCCGAGCAGGTTGCTGCTCACGCCCTGCTTGCCGAAGTAATCCAGCAGCACGCCGGCGAATTTGCCGGTCATGCTCTGGTCCATGCCCAGGGTGCTGAAGGCGCTGTTCACGTCGCCCATGCTGTTGACGTTGCCCAGCAGGCCCTTGGCGCCGGTGCCGCCGAGGTTGCCCAGGGCGCCGCCGAGACCGCCCAGGGCGTTGGCGCCGCTGAGCTTGTCGAGACCCGGCACGCTCTTGGCCAACTGGCTGTAGTCGGTGTTGCTGAGCTGGTTCTTGGCCAGGCCGAGCAGCGCGCCGGTGCCGCCGATGGCCTGTTCGTCGCTGACCCCCAGCTGCCCGGTGAGGGCGCCGAGCAGGCCGCTGGTCTGCGGGGTGGAGGCGACCTGGGCCGGGTTACCGCCCTCGGCGGCGCCGGACACCGCCTTGGCGGCGTCACCCAGGTTGAAGGCGAAGGCGGACGACGCGGCGAGCAGCGCGGCGACGGCGCAGGCGCTACGGAAACGGACGGTGCGGAAGCGGACGATCATCGACATCTCCTGATGCAGTGAGACCCGGCGCAGGACGTTGCCCGGATCGAATTTCGACTGACGCACGGTGCCATCGTTCCGCCAGCGCCGATCATTTTAGGACGCCCTTCGGAAAGCGCCCTCCCCCGCGAACGACCTTCGTCAAGTTACCCATGCCGGCGATCTTTCCCTAAGCTTGCGGGAGCCGAACAAGGACCCATCATGAGCGAGCCCTACATCCTCACCCCGCGCATCGCCCGCATCCTCCCCTGGCTGGTCGCCGTGGCCTTCTTCATGCAGGCCCTGGACGGCACCATCCTCAACACCGCGCTGCCGAGCATGGCCCGTTCGCTGAACGAAGACCCGCTGCGCATGCAGGGCGTGGTGATCGCCTACCTGCTCACGGTGGCCCTGCTGATTCCCGCCTCGGGCTGGATCGCCGACCGCTTCGGCACGCGCCGGGTGTTTCTCTTCGCCATCGCCCTGTTCAGCCTCGGCTCGCTGTTCTGCGCCCTGTCGCCGAGCCTCGGCGCGCTGATCCTGGCCCGCGTGGTGCAGGGGCTGGGCGGTGCGCTGATGATGCCGGTGGGGCGCCTGGTGATCCTCCGGGTGTACCCGCGCAGCGACCTGGTGCGGGTGCTCAGCTTCGTCACCATCCCCGGCCTGCTCGGCCCGCTGACCGGCCCGACCCTCGGCGGCTGGCTGGTGGAGTACGCCAGCTGGCACTGGATCTTCCTCATCAACATCCCGGTGGGGCTGCTCGGCATCGCCTTCGCCATCCGCCTGATGCCGGACCTGCGCGGCGCCGAGCGCAGCCGCTTCGACGGCACCGGCTTCCTGCTCTTCGGCGGTTCCATGGTGCTGATCACCATCGCCCTGGAAGGCCTCGGCGAACTGCACATGCCGCATGTGCGGGTGGTCCTGCTGCTGATCGGCGGCCTGGTGCTGCTGGCCGCCTACTGGCTACGCGCGCTGCGCATCGAGAAGCCGCTGTTCCCGCCGAGCCTGTTCCGCACCCGCACCTTCGCCGTCGGCGTGCTGGGCAACCTGTTCGCGCGCCTGGGCAGCGGCGCCCTGCCCTTCCTCACCCCGCTGCTGCTGCAGGTCGGCCTGGGCTTCGCGCCGGCCAAGGCGGGCATGACGATGATCCCGCTGGCGGCCATGGCGATGGTCATCAAGCCATTGGCCAAGGGCATTCTCGACCTGTTCGGCTACCGCCGCCTGCTGGTCGGCAACACCCTGCTGCTGGGCGCGCTGATCGCCGGCTTCGCGCTGATCGACCAGGACACGCCCTACCTCTGGCTGCTGATCCACCTGGGCCTGCTGGGGGCGGTCAACTCACTGCAGTTCACGGCGATGAACACCCTGACCCTGATCGACCTGCGCGACGACAACGCCAGCGCCGGCAACAGCCTGCTGTCGGTGGTGATGCAGCTTTCCATCGGCCTCGGCGTGGCCTGCGCGGCGGCGCTGCTGGGCGGCTTCAAGAGCGACGTGGAGGCCAACGCCGGCGACGTGCTGGGCGCCTTCCACGCCACCTACCTGGCGGTGGGGCTGATGTCGATGCTGGCCGCGGCGATCTTCTTCCAGCTGGCCAGCGACGACGGGCGCTCGTCCGAGTCGCCGCGCCGGCTCGAGCCGGACGACGGGCACTGAGCCGCGCCGGGGCGGACGCTCAGGGCTTGCAGGTGGGCGGGGTGGTGAGGGTCTTCGACACGTCCACCGCGCCCAGGTGCTCCAGGCTTCGGCGCCCCAGCAGCAGCGGGTAGTCGGCGCCCTCGCGGTCGCTCAGGGCGAACTGCTCGCGGTAGACCTTGTCGCCCAGGCAGATATCCATGCTCACCACCGGGCGGTGCTCGATGCCGTTGGCGCCGTGCACCTTGAGCGTGCGTTCGACCGGCCGCTCGAAGGGGTAGCGCTGCACCTGGCCGCTGGCCGGGTCGGTGATCAGGATGTCGTACTGCACCCAGCGCTGCTCGTTCTTCTTGATCTTCACCAGGTTGCGCGCGTCCATCACCGAGGTCAGCACACCGGTGTCCAGGCGCGCCTTGAGCAGCACATTCTCCGGCATCAACTTGGCCTGCTCGACCCAGCCCCAGGTGGCCGGCGGGGCGGCGAACAGCGAGGGACAGCAGAAGGCCAGCAGCAGGCCGGCGGGGCGCAGGTTCATCGGGGTGGCTCCAGTTGCGGGGGGCAGTGGCAGTACAGATCGCTTACGGGATTCAGGCAACAAAAAACCCCGGATGTTTCCATCCGGGGTTTTCGGCGACGCCAGGGAGTCTTAGTTGACTACCTGAACGCGCTCGGCCTGCATGCCTTTCTGGCCTTGCACGACTTCGAAGCTGACTTTCTGGCCTTCGGCCAGGGTCTTGAAGCCGTGGCCTTCGATGGCGCGGAAGTGAACGAATACGTCCGGGCCGCTCTCAGGGGTGATGAAGCCGTAGCCTTTGGTTTCGTTGAACCATTTGACGGTGCCGTTCTGACGATTCGACATGGAGATCTCCTTGGAACGTAGATGTAAAAATAGCCACGCGAAGTGGCAGGAACTGAGTTGCAAGGAGTTACAAGGAGTCGAGCAGGACGGGGTGGAATAACCGACCGCATCAGGTCACGATCGACGGCGACCCATGCAAACACAGTGGGGGCACTCTACGATAAAAATCTTCGGAAAGCGAATCTGTATAAAAAACCACTATAAGGGTTCTCGGCGGTTTCGGACGAATGGCCGTCAAAGCCAGTGAATTCGCGGGTTTTCACCGCTTCTCGGGGGCCCTGCCGAGGCCATCCTGCTACACTGCGCGGCCACACGCCTGTCGGGTTTTTCCTTCGTGACTTCCACCGCCTTTTCCAGCCTGCCGCTCTCGGCCGACCTGCTCGCCAACCTCGATGCCCTGGGCTATCGGGAGATGACGCCGATCCAGGCCGCCAGCCTGCCGATCATCCTCAAGGGCCGCGACCTGATCGCCCAGGCCAAGACCGGCAGCGGCAAGACCGCCGCCTTCGGTATCGGCCTGCTCAGCCCGCTGAACCCACGCTACTACGGCTGCCAGGCGCTGGTGCTGTGCCCGACCCGCGAGCTGGCCGACCAGGTGGCCAAGGAAATCCGCCGCCTGGCCCGCGCCGCCGACAACATCAAGGTGCTGACCCTCTGCGGCGGCGTGCCCTTCGGCCCGCAGATCGGCTCGCTGGAGCACGGCGCCCACGTGGTGGTCGGCACCCCCGGCCGGGTACAGGAACACCTGCGGCGCGGCAGCCTGGTGCTCGACGGCCTCAACACCCTGGTGCTCGACGAAGCCGATCGCATGCTCGACATGGGCTTCCACGACAGCATCGCCGACATCATCGGCCAGCTCCCGGCGCGCCGGCAGAGCCTGCTGTTCTCGGCCACCTACCCGGCCGGCATCGAGCAACTGGCGGCGAAGTTCCTGCGCCAGCCCGAGCGCGTCGAGGTCGAGGCGCTGCACGACGACAGCCAGATCGAGCAGCACTTCTACGAGATCGACCCGCGCCAGCGCATGGACGCCGCCGTGCGCCTGCTGCAGCACTTCCGCCCGCAGTCGGCGGTCGCCTTCTGCCACACCCGCCAGCAGTGCGTGGAGCTGGCCCAGCGCCTGGACGCGGAGAAGATCTCCGCCCTGGCCCTGCACGGCGACCTGGAGCAGCGCGAGCGCGACCAGGTGCTGGCGATGTTCGCCAACCGCAGTTGCAGCGTGCTGGTGGCGACCGACGTGGCGGCGCGCGGCCTGGACATCGAAGGCCTGGAGGCGGTGATCAACATCGAGCTGAGCCGCGACGCGCAGGTCCACGTGCACCGCATCGGCCGTAGCGGCCGCGCCGGCGAGAAGGGCCTGGCGCTGTCCCTGGTGGCGCCGTCGGAAGCCGCCCGCGCGCAGGCCATCGAAGACCTGCAGGGCGCGCCGCTGAACTGGGAACGCATCGACTTCCTGCGCGCCAACCCGGCGCCGCTGCTGCCGCCGATGACCACCCTGAACATCGCCGGCGGGCGCAAGGACAAGCTGCGCCCGGGCGATATCCTCGGCGCCCTCACCGGCGAGTCCGGCCTGCCCGGCAGCACGGTGGGCAAGATCGCCATCTTCGACTTCCAGGCCTACGTGGCGGTGCAGCGCGACCAGGCCAAGGCGGCGCTCAAGCGCCTGCAGGAAGGCAAGATCAAGGGGCGCTCGTTCAAGGTGCGCATCCTCTAGCTCAAACGGCGGATAACGTCGAACGTTATCCGCCCTACGCCTACCCAGCCGCCCCCGCTTCCGATAGCCGCGCGCCAGGCGATCCGCTAGTCTCAGCGCAGAGACACACGGAAGTCCCCGACGCGCATGCTTTCCTCCCCCTTGTTCGAGACCCTGCGGCGCCTCTGGGCGCTGGACAAGTTCGCCTACAGCCTGCGGGTGTCGATCGCCCTCGCCGGGGCCATGCTGACCTGCCTGCTGCTGGGCCGCGCCGAGCTGGTGATCCCGCTGTTCCTGGGCATCATCGCCAGCGCCCTGGCCGAGACCGACGACCACTGGCTGGGCCGCCTGCAGGCGCTGCTGGTGACCCTGGTGTGCTTCCTGATCGCCGCGCTGGCAGTGGAGCTGCTGTTCCCCTACCCCTGGCTGTTCGTCGCCGGCCTCGGCCTCTCGGCCTTCGGCATGACCCTGCTGGGGGCGCTGGGCGAGCGCTACGCGGCCATCGCCTCGGCCACCCTGATCCTCTCCATCTACACCATGATCGGCGTCGACCAGCGCGGCGGCGCGCCCGGCAACCTGTGGCAGGAACCGCTGCTGCTGGTCGCCGGCGCCGCCTGGTACGGCCTGCTCTCGGTGCTGTGGAACGCGCTCTTCGCCAACCAGCCGGTGCAGCAGGTGCTGGCCCGCGCCTACTTCGAGCTGGGCGAGTACCTGAAGATCAAGTCGACCCTGTTCGAACCGCTGCGCCAGCTCGACGTCGAGGGCCGGCGCCTGGCCCTGGCGCGGCAGAACGGCAAGCTGGTGGTGACCCTGAACCAGGCCAAGGAAACCATTCTCAGCCGCCTCAGCCACGGCCGCCCGGGACCCAAGCTGAGCCGCTACCTGAAGCTGTACTTCATCGCCCAGGACGTCCACGAGCGCGCCAGTTCCTCGCACTACCCGTACAACCGCCTGGCCGAGGCCTTCTTCCACAGCGACGTGCTGTTCCGCTGCCAGCGCCTGCTCAACCAGCAGGGCAAGGCCTGCCAGGCCCTGGCGCGGGCCATCCGCCTGCGCCAGCCGTTCGACTACAACGACAGCGAACTGGCCCTGGCCGACCTCCAGGCCTCGCTGGAACACCTGCGCCAGCAAGGCAACCCGGCCTGGCGCTCGCTGCTGCGCTCGCTCGGCGCCCTCGCCGCCAACCTCGCCAGCCTCGACCTCAAGCTCAGCGGCGCGAGCAACCCCGACGCCCTCGCCGAGGAACAGGACAGCGCCCTGCTCGACCGCTCGCCACGTTCGCTGCGCGACGCCTTCGAGCGCATCCGCCTGCAGCTCACGCCGACCTCGCTGCTGTTCCGCCACGCGCTGCGCCTGGGCCTGACCCTGGTGGCCGGCTACGGCGTGCTGCACCTGATCCACCCGACCCAGGGCTACTGGATCCTGCTGACCACGGTGTTCGTCTGCCAACCCAACTACGGCGCCACGCGCATCCGCCTGGTGCAGCGCATCCTCGGCACCCTGGTCGGCCTGGTGGCCGGCTGGGCGCTGATCGACCTGTTCCCCAGCCCGCTGCTGCAGTCGCTGCTGGCGGTGGTCGCCGGGGTGGTGTTCTTCGCCACCCGCAGCACCCGCTACACCCTGGCCACCGCCGCCATCACCCTGCTGGTGCTGCTGTGCTTCAACCAGGTCGGCAACGGCTACGGGCTGATCCTGCCACGCCTGTTCGACACCCTGCTCGGCGCCTTCATCGCCGGCCTCGCGGTGTTCCTGGTGCTGCCCGACTGGCAGGGCCGCAGGCTGCACAGCCTGGTCGGCAGCACCCTGGCCTGCAACGCCCGCTACCTGCGCGAAATCATGCAGCAGTACGCCAGCGGCAAGCGCGACGACCTGGCCTACCGCACCGCGCGGCGCAACGCGCACAACGCCGACGCGACCCTCTCCACCACCCTGTCGAACATGCTTCTGGAGCCCGGCCACTTCCGCAAGGACGCCGAGCTGGGGTTCCGCTTCCTGGTGCTCTCGCACACCCTGCTCAGCTACCTGTCGGCCCTCGGCGCGCACCGCGACCGGCTGCCGGAGTCGCCGGCCAACGCGCTCATCGGCGAAGCCGCCGAAGGCCTCACCGCCAGCCTCGACGAGATCGCCGCGCACCTCGCCGAACGCCGCGCGGTGGCCGTCCACAGCGACGCCGAGGAAGACCTGGCCAAGCGCCTGGAGCAGGTGCCGGAGGAACTGGAAGACCCGCAGCGCCTGGTGCAGACCCAGCTGGCGCTGATCTGCCGCGAACTGGCGCCGCTGCGCAGCCTGGCCGCGCACCTGCTGAAGAAGGAGATCGGCGCCGAGCAGGAAGAGCTGGCCTGAGGCTCAGGGCCGGCGCAGGTTCATGAAGGCGTCGTAGCTGCCGTCCTCGCGCATCAGCCGCAGCTCGCGGTTGAAGTCCTCGATGATCTGGTCGTGATGCGGATTGGCCCGGCTGACCAGGATGTGCAGCGGGTTCTCGGCCAGCGGCTGGGGCAGGAACTCCAGCTTGTCGCGGTCGTTCCTGAGGTCGTGGTCGAGGATGTAGCGGGCGGTCCACTCGTCTTCCAGGGTCAGCTCCACGCGGCCGGCCACCACCATCATCGCGGCGTTGGGGAAGGACAGCACCGGCACCCGGTGCAGGCGGCGGTCCTCGTTGAACTCGGGGGTGTAGCTGTAACCGCGGACCACGGCGATCTGGTACGGATAGAGGTCACTCAGGCGGTTGAAGGCGATGGGCGAGCCCTTGCGCTTGAGGAAGCGCAGGCGGTTGACCAGGTAGGGTTCGGAGTAGTGGCCGAATTCCTCGCGCTCGGGGCTGAACCAGGAATCCACCAGCACGTCGTACTCGCCATTCTGCACCCCGTGCAGGGCGCGCGGCCAAGGCACCTCGGCGTAGTGGATGGCGTAACCGGCGCGTGTCAGCGCGGTGCTGACGAAATGCACCGCCAGACCACGGCCGGGCATCTGCGCGTCGGCGTAGGGCGGCCAGCGGTCGGCCACCAGGTTCAGCGGCTCCTCGGCCCGGGCGGCGAACGGCAGGAGCAGCATCAACAACAGGGCGCGCAGCAGCATGAATCTCCTTGTGCCGATACTCGCAGGACAGCCGACGCCGTTTCGCCACGGCGGGCGGGAACGGTCAGAACAGCATCGCCACGCGCAGGCTCATCCCACCGTCTTCCGGCATCACGCCGAAGGTGTAGGCGCTCTCAGGCGATCCCTCAAGGAACAGATTGTAGGTGAAGTTGGCGACGAAGTTACCCACCGCCATACCCACCAGCGTATCGGTCGGGTAGTGCTTGGAGCCCTCGACGCGCGACAGCGCGGTCAGCCCGTCCACTGTATAGAGCCCGGCCTTGGCGGTGAAGCGCAGGGTCGGGTCCATGTCGATGTAGTCCAGGTTGCGCCGGGTGAACTGGTTGTGGGTAGCGGTCACCGCGGTGTGCTTGGACGGGAAGGAATCGTCGGGAATGCCGTCCGGACGATCGCGCCCGGAGATTTCCTTCCACTCCTCCACCAGGCCGGTCACCGCATAGCGGTCGACCGTCAGCAGCGCCAGGTTGCGCCCGCGCCAGCTCCACGTCTCCTCATTGTCCAGGCCCTTGGGCGACGCCACCAGCGCGGTGGCCACGCTCACCGCGGTGCTGATGTTGAGCATGCGGTCGGCGGCCTGGTTGGCGTCGCCGCCGAAGAACCACTCGTGGTTCGCCGCGGACTTCTGCCACTTGTGGTCCCAGTTGCCGGCGGCGATCACCGCGGCGCCGGCCACTGGCGCCCAGGTGCCGGGGTCGACCACCGCGCGTTGGGCAGAATCGCCCACCCGCGACCAACTCATCTGCGGAGCGCCAGCGCAGCCGGCGAAAAAGGCGGACGACAGCAGCGTCGCCACGACCAGGGCGTGATAGTTCATGGTTTCCCCCAGCCCGTCCGCAACCGGACGGTAACCAAAGCTTGAGAAACCTACAGGGTAGACGCCTCGCCGCCACACACCCTGCCTTCAGTCAATTCTTACGCTGTCCGTTGGTTTCCAGCAGTCCCTTGAGCAGGTCGATGGGCATCGGAAAAACGATGGTGGAGTTCTTGTCGCCGGCGATGCTGCCCAATGTCTGCATGTAGCGCAGTTGCATGGCGCCGGGCTGGCGGGCGAGCATCTCGGCGGCCTGCATCAGCTTCTCCGAGGCCTGCAGCTCGCCCTCGGCGTGGATCACCTTGGCCCGCCGCTCGCGCTCGGCTTCGGCCTGGCGGGCGATGGCGCGGACCATCGACTCGTTGAGGTCGACGTGCTTGATCTCGACGTTGGCCACCTTGATGCCCCAGGCGTCGGTCTGCGCGTCGAGCACCTTCTGGATGTCCAGGTTCAGCCGCTCGCGCTCGGCCAGCATCTCGTCCAGCTCGTGCTTGCCGAGCACCGCGCGCAGGGTGGTCTGGGCCAGCTGGCTGGTGGCGGCGAGGAAGTTCTCCACCTGGATGATCGCCTTCTGCGGCTCGAGCACGCGGAAGTACACCACCGCGTTGACCTTCACCGACACGTTGTCGCGGGAGATCACGTCCTGCGGCGGCACGTCGAGCACCACGGTGCGCAGGTCGACGCGGACCATCTGCTGCACCACCGGGATCACCAGCACCAGCCCCGGCCCCTTGACCTTCCAGAAGCGGCCGAGCTGGAACACCACGCCGCGCTCGTATTCGCGCAGGATGCGCAAGGCGCCGAGCACCAGTACCAGCAGCAGTACCAGCGCCACCAGCAGTCCGAAGGGAATGCCCATCAGTCACCTCCCGGTTCGTCGTCGGCCGCCACCTCCAGGCGCAGGCCGTCGCGCGCCAGCACCTTCACCCGCTGGCCGGCGCGCAGGATTCCGGGCGAGCGCACTTGCCAGCGTTCGCCCTGCAGTTGTACCCAGCCGGCGTGCGCATCCTCGCCGGCCACCCGCTCGACCAGGGCGCGGCTGCCCACCAGGCCGGCGGCGCCGCTGACCACCTGGCGCCGCCGGCTCTTCAGCGCAACGCCCAGCACCAGCACGATGAATGCCGCGCTCAGGGTGGCCACGCCGAGAATCAGCCCGAGGGGGATGCCGAAGCCCGGCGCGTCGGTATCCATCAGGATCAGCCCGCCGATCACGAAGGCGGCGATGCCGCCGATGCCCAGGCTGCCGTAGGCCGGCACGAAGGCCTCGGCGGCCATGAAGGCCAGGCCGAGGACGATCAGCGCCACCCCGGCGAAGTTCACCGGCAGCAGTTGCAGCGCGTAGAGCCCGAGCAGCAGGCAGATACCGCCGAGCACGCCGGGCAGCGCCAGCCCGGGGTTGGCGAACTCGAAGATCAGCCCGTAGACACCGATCATCAGCAATATCAGCGCCACGCTAGGGTCGGTGATCACCGCCAGCAGGCGGGTGCGCCAGTCGGCGCCACGCTCGACCCAGGCCAGCCCGGCGCTGTGCAGCTGCGACGGCTGCCCGGCCACCTGCACCCGGCGCCCGTCGATGGCGCGCAGCAGTTGGTCAAGGTCGCCGGCCTGGAGGTCGACCACCTTCTGCTTCACGGCTTCTTCGGCGGACAGGCTGACCGCCTCGCGCACCGCCCGCTCGGCCCATTCGGCGTTGCGCCCGCGCAGCTGCGCCAGGCCGCGGATGTAGGCCGCCGCGTCGTTGACCTGCTTGCGCTTGAGAGTGTCGTCTTCGCCGCCCTTCGCCTTGCCCTTGTCGGCGGCGGGCTGCGGCGCGCCACCGAGTTGCACCGGCGTGGCCGCGCCCAGGTTGGTGCCCGGCGCCATGACCGCGACATGGCAGGCATAGAGGATGTAGGTGCCGGCGCTGGCCGCGCGGGCGCCGCCGGGGGCGACGTAGCCGATCACCGGGATCGGGCTTTGCAGGATCGCCTTGACGATGTCGCGCATGGCGCTGTCCAGGCCGCCCGGCGTGTCCAGGCGCAGCACCAGCAAGGGCGCGCCCTCGTCCGCCGCGCGCTGCAGGCCGCGCAGAACATAGTCGGAAGTCGCCGGGCCGATGGCCCCGTCCACGCTCAGCACCACCGCCGGCGGGCCCGCCGTGGCCCCGGCCGCGACCAGCAGCAGGAACAGAGCGCAACGGCGAAGCAGCGTGACCATGGCACGCCTCCCCGGCCCGTGGCCGAGCGGCGTCGCGGCGAATGGAGGAACGGCGCCTTTTTACAGCATAGCCCCTGGCCCGCGAAGCCGATCGCGGGCGGAGTCCGCTCCTGCGCCGCTCCTACATCCGTGCTTCCCTGGGGCCACGTATCGACGAGCCGACAATGAAAAACGCCGTTTCCCCTCACGGAGAAACGGCGTTTCCTGGCTTCGGCCCGGGGCCGAAACGAGCGGCCGGGATCAGCCCTTGAACACGTCTTCCACCGATTGCAGCGGATAGTGTTTCGGGTACGGCAGGGTGGCCACGCCGGTCTCGATGGCGGCTTTCGCCACGGCGTCGGAGACCACGGTGATCAGGCGCTTGTCCATGGGTTTCGGGATGATGTACTCACGGCCGAATTCCAGGGAGGACACGCCGTAGGCGTCGCACACGTCCTTGGGCACCGGCTCCTTGGCCAGGTCGCGCAGGGCCAGGGCGGCGGCGATCTTCATCTCTTCGTTGATGCGGGTGGCGCGAACGTCCAGGGCACCGCGGAAGATGAAGGGGAAGCCGAGCACGTTGTTCACCTGGTTCGGGTAGTCCGAACGGCCGGTGGCCATGATCACGTCGTTGCGGGTGGCGTGGGCCAGCTCCGGCTTGATTTCCGGGTCCGGGTTGGAGCAGGCGAAGACGATCGGGTTCGGCGCCATGCGCTTGAGGTCGTCGGCGCTCAGCAGGTTCGCGCCGGACAGGCCGACGAACACGTCGGCGCCTTCCAGGGCGTCGGCCAGGGTGCGCTTGTCGGTCTCGGTGGCGAACACCGCCTTGTACTGGTTCAGGTCGCTGCGGCCGGCGTGGATCACGCCCTGGCGGTCGATCATGTAGATGTTCTCGACCTTGGCGCCCATGCTCACCAGCAGCTTCATGCAGGAGATGGCGGCGGCGCCGGCGCCCAGGCAGACGATCTTCGCCGTCTCGAGCTGCTTGCCAGCGATTTCCAGGGCGTTGAGCATGCCGGCGGCGGTGACGATGGCAGTGCCGTGCTGGTCATCGTGGAACACCGGGATGTCGCACTGTTCGATCAGCGCGCGCTCGATCTCGAAGCACTCCGGCGCCTTGATGTCTTCAAGGTTGATGCCGCCGAAGGTGATGGAAATGCGCTTGACGGTGTCGATGAAGGCCTGCGGGCTCTCGGCGTCGACTTCGATGTCGAACACGTCGACACCGGCGAAGCGCTTGAACAGCACGCCCTTGCCTTCCATGACCGGCTTGGAGGCCAGCGGGCCGAGGTTGCCCAGGCCGAGAATGGCGGTGCCGTCGGAAATCACCGCGACCAGGTTGCCCTTGCCGGTGTACTTGTAGGCCAGTTCGGCGTCACGCGCGATCTCACGGACCGGCTCAGCCACGCCCGGGCTGTAGGCCAGCGACAGGTCGCGGGCGGTGACGGTCGGCTTGGTCAGCTCGACGCTGAGTTTCCCGGGGCGGGGTTGCGCGTGATATTCGAGGGCAGCGGTCTTGAGATCAGACATTTTTGGCACTTCCGCTTTATTGCTTGTTGGACAGACGGGCGACCGAGCATACGCGGGAAGAATGCGCCTGCCAAGATAGCCCCAGGGCCCCGCTGTCAATGCTGCTAACGCACGATTTTCAACAAGTCGCCGGGTTTTGGCTGACCAGTTGGATACAAATCATTGAGTAATCGTATACGAGAAATCGCGTCAGATTCCGGCTCGTTTCCACCCTTTGCCAGCTGTTCCACACTCTGCCCGGCCTTCACCTGGACCAACTGCAGACGCCGGGGTTCGGCCAGCTTCCGTTCGTCGGCGCGCAGCGGGCGGAAGCTGCGGATCACGCCGAGGAAATCGGCGTCGCGGCTTTCCAGGGAAGCGCGACCCTTGACCGCACCCACGAACAGGTAGGCGCCCTGGTCCTTGTAGATCACCGCCACACGCCGCGCGGGCGTGCCCGGCACCACACCGGTGGCGCCCTGCAGCCCGGCCTGGTTCAGTTCCTGCTCCTCGGCCAGGCGTCCGCCGGCGCCCTTGCGCAGGTACTCCAGCGGGGTCAGCTGGGCATCGCGCGGCACCAGTTTCATGCCCAGCAGGGCTTGCTGGTCCTGGGGGTAGCCGACCAGCGCGCTGGGCTGGTTGAGCAGGCTCCAGCCCGGCGGGTAGCTGAGGGTGAAGCCCAGCTCGGCGTGGTAGAAGCTCTGTCCGCGACGGATGCCGGCCTCGGCGGAGTCGCCGAAGGGCAGGCCGTCGATGGCCTTGAGGTAGCGCTCGCGGCCAACCTCCTGCTGCCCGGTGGCCAGCGCCTGGGCCGGGCCGAGCACCTCCTGCAGGCGCCGGTCGTTGTCCGGGTGGGTGTCGAACAGCCCGTGGTAGCCCACCGGCTGCACCGCCTCGCCCTTGGCCTGTGCGACCTGGCGGGCGTAGTCCTCCTGGTTCTTCAGCACCCGCACGACCTGGATCATCGCCTTCGGGTCGTAGCCGGCGCGAGCCAGGTACTTGGCCCCAAGGCCGTCGGCCTGCAGCTCCATGTCGCGGCCGTAGCCGCGCACCACGGCGGTGCCGAGGACGTTGGTCAGGTCGCCGGCGGCGCTGACCCCGGTGCCCAGCGCCACCGCCGCGCCGAGCACGTTCCAGGCGCTGGCCTGGCTCTGCTGGCGCACGCTGTGGCGAGCGGTGACGTGGCCGACTTCGTGGCCGAGCACGGCGGCCAGCTCAGCCTCGGAATTGAGGTAGGCCATCAGCCCGCGGTGGATGTAGATGTAGCCGCCGGGCAAGGCGAAGGCGTTGATATCGCCGGTGTCGACCACCGTGAAGTGGTACTGCAGGGTGGGCCGGTCGCCGGCGCGGGCGACCCGCTCGCCAACCTGTTGCACGTAGGCCTGGAGCTTCTCGTCGGCGTAGCGCGGGTACTGCTTGGCGGCGGCCTGGCTGGCCTGACGGCCGAGGGCGAGCTCATCCTGCTCGCTCATGGTGACGAAGTCGGTCTCGCCGGTGGCGGGATTGACCGCGCAGCCGCCCAGCGCGCCGCTCAGGGCGAACAGGCAGGTGAGCAACAGCGTCCTTGTCGTGGTCATGGCAACAGCTCCAGCATGGCCGGGTCGGTGAGGGGCAGCAGCCAGCGCGCCTGCCCCGGTTTCACGGCGCCGCGCGCGGCGCGATCGATGACCCAGCCGCGCGCCTCCAGGGTGCGTCCGGGCAGCTCATCCAACGTGCGCTTATCGAACGCTTTCAAAAGCCTAGGCTCGATTCGCAGCACCAGCGAACCGTCCATCTCCAGCCACAGGCCGCCGCGATTGCGCTGCACCTCGGCGACCCGCCCGCGAATCACCGCGAAACCGCTTTCGCGCAGGGACTGCGCGTCCTGCACCGGCGAGCGCTTCCACAGGCCACGGCTGGCCGCGCGGGCCTCGCGCTCGGCGGCCTGCTGGCAGGCGGTCAGCTCGGTGTTCGGCGCCACCGCCACCAGGTAGCCCAGGCCATCGGCGAGCAGTTGCGCCTCTATATTGCGCCCCTGGCGGTCGTACAGGTGCGCCAGGGTACGACCGTAATGGTCCTTGGCCTGGCGTCCGAGCTGCAACCCTAATTCACCGTCGTTGGCCGCCACCAGGGCCTGCAGGCGCTGCCGCGCGGCTTCGGCGAAGGCTTCGGTGCTGCGCCCGTTGTGCGCCAGCTCCGGCGCGTTGACCCCGATCAGGCGGACGCTGCGCCCGTCGCTCAGCTTCAGCGTGTCGCCATCCACCACCCGCGCCACGCGCACCCTGGCCGCGTCGTCGGGCGCCGGGCAGGACGCGGCCCGGGCCGGCCCGCCCAGGCAAATCGCGAGCACAAAAAAGGCGCCCCACAGGGGCGCCTTTTTCAGCAAATCGGGAAAGGCCATCGGGGCTTTTCCGGAAATCGCTCTTACTTCTTGCCACCGAACATGGCGAAGCGCTGGTTGAAGCGATCGATACGGCCGCCGGTGTCCAGAACTTTCTGCTTGCCGGTGTAGAACGGGTGGCACTCGGAGCAGACGTCCAGGTGGATGCCTTTGCACAGGGTCGAACGAGTCTTGATCACGTTGCCGCAGCTGCAGGTGGCTTCGATTTCTTCGTACGCGGGATGGATTTCCGGTTTCATGATGTCTTCCTCTGGTTGGTGTGCCGCCACCCAGTCTCTGTCAGAAGCCGAGCCACGGTCATCGAGGACCGCAGGCGGGATCTATTTACCGGGCACCGCACGCAAATTAAGGGCGTGGATCATACCAGAGACGCGAATCAACGCAAGTCGGCGCCACGACCGACCGTCGCTCGGCGCATGCTAAGATCGCCGCTCCCCGACGCCCCGGAAAGCCCCCAGCGTGTCCCAAGCCAGCATCCTGCGCCTCGCCCTGCCCTCGCCGCTGCGCCGCCTGTTCGACTACCTGCCGCCACGCGGGGTCGACCCCCGGCAGCTGCAGCCCGGCGTGCGCCTGCGCGTACCCTTCGGGCGCCGCGAGATCGTCGGCATGCTGGTGGAACTGGCGGACACCTCGGAAGTGCCCGAGGACAAGCTGCGCCCGGCGCTGGAGGTGCTCGACCGCCAGCCGCCGATGCCGGCGCACCTGCTGGAGCTGTGCCGCTGGACCGCGCAGTACTACCAGCACAGCCTCGGCGACACGCTGTCCTGGGCGCTGCCCAACCTGCTGCGCCAGGGCGAACCGGCCGAGACGCGGGTGCAGCGCTTCTGGCTCGCCGCCGCCGACGCGCGCCTCGACGACCCGCGCCTGGCCCGCGCGCCGCGCCAGCGCCAGGCCCTGCAGACGCTGCAACAGCACCCGCACGGCGTGCTCCACGAACTGCTCGGCCAGCTGGACATCAACAAGGACAGCCTCGACCTGCTGGTGGAAAAGGGCCTGGCGCGCCAGGAAAACCGCCGCCACGCGCCGCTGGAACACCACGGCGGCTGGCTGGCGCAGGCCGAGCTGCCGCTCAACCCCGAACAACGCGCCGCCTGCGAAGCGGTGCGCGCCGGCTTCGGCGGCTTCCACAGCTACCTGCTGGCCGGGGTCACCGGCAGCGGCAAGACCGAGGTCTACCTGCAGCTGATCCGCGAGGCCCTGGAAGCCGGCAAGCAGGCTCTGGTGCTGATCCCCGAGATCAACCTCGGCCCGCAGACCCTGAGCCGCTTCGAGCGCCGCTTCAACGCGCGCATCGCCCTGCTGCACTCGGCGCTGACCGACCGCGAACGCCTGGACGCCTGGCTGGCGGCCCGCGACGGCGAGGCGGACATCGTCATCGGCACCCGCTCGGCGCTGTTCACCCCGCTGAAGAACCCGGGGCTGATCATCATCGACGAGGAGCACGACGCTTCCTATAAGCAGCAGGAGGGCCTGCGCTACCACGCCCGCGACCTGGCCCTGGTGCGGGCGCGCATGGAGAAGGTGCCGATCCTGCTCGGCTCGGCCACGCCCTCGCTGGAAAGCCTGCACAACGCCGCCAGCGGCCGCTACGGCCTGCTGCGCCTGACCCAGCGCGCCGGCGGCGCCCAGGCCCCGAAGTTCCAGCGCCTGGACGTGAAGAGCCTGCCGCTGGACGCCGGCCTGTCGATGCCGCTGCAACGCGCCATCGGCGAGACCCTCGGCGCCGGCCAGCAGGTGCTGGTGTACCTGAACCGCCGCGGCTTCGCCCCGACCCTGCTGTGCCACGACTGCGGCTGGATCAGCCAGTGCCCGCGCTGCGACGCGCGCATGACCCTGCACCAGGGCTCCGGCGAGCTGCGCTGCCACCATTGCGACCACCGCGAGCGCCCGCCGCGCCAGTGCCCCAAGTGCAACCAGCTGGACCTGCGCCCGGTCGGCGCCGGCACCGAGCGCGCCGAGGAGCGCCTGCGCATCCTCTTCCCCGACTACCCGGTGCTGCGCATCGACCGCGACAGCACCTCGCGCAAGCACGCCATGCGCGACCTGTTCGCCACCATCAACAAGGGTGAGCCGTGCATCCTGGTCGGCACCCAGATGCTCGCCAAGGGCCACCACTTCCCACGGGTGACCCTGGTGGCGATCCTCGACGCCGACGGCGGGCTGTTCTCCGCCGACTTCCGCGCCAGCGAGCGCATGGCCCAGCAGATCGTCCAGGTCGCCGGCCGCGCCGGGCGCGCCGAGGAGCCGGGCAAGGTGCTGATCCAGACCCACCTGGCCGAGCACCCGCTGCTGGTGCAGCTGACCGAGCAGGGTTACTTCGCCTTCGCCGAGCAGGCCCTCTCGGAACGCCGCGCCGCCGGCCTGCCGCCGTTCTGCCACCTGGCCCTGCTGCGCGCCGAGGCGCACAAGCCGGGCCAGGCCGAAGGCTTCCTCGACGAAGCCTGCGCCGAGGCCGAGCGCCTGCAGGCGCAGCTGGGCAGCGACGTCGAGCTGCTCGGCCCGGTGCCGGCGCCGATGGAACGCCGCGCCGGCCGCTTCCGCGCCCAGCTGCTGCTGATGAGCAGCGCGCGGGTGCCGCTGCACCGCCTGCTATCGTGCTGGCTGCCGATCCTCGAAACGATGCCTAGCGGGCGCCAGGTGCGCTGGTCGCTGGACGTCGACCCAATCGACCTGTTCTGAACGCCTCAATCGACGCCAGCCTTGGTCGAAGTCAAGGCGGCTGCGGCGGCTTGCTTGTAGCTTTTCCTTCAGACCCTGATAATGCGCGGTTCTGAGCCAGATATGCGGTCGCCGCCCCGAGTCGCGCGCGAGCACGGAGAAAAGCCATGAAAGACACCATCCGCCAGCTGATCCAGCACGCCCTCGCCAGCCTCGTCGAGGACGGCACCCTGCCTGCCGGGCTGACCCCGGACATCCAGGTCGAGACCACCAAGGATCGCAGCCACGGCGACTACGCCAGCAACATCGCGATGATGCTGGCCAAGCCCGCCGGCATGAAGCCGCGCGACCTGGCGACCAAGCTGGTCGCCGCGCTGCCGGCCAACCCGCAGGTGGCCAAGGTCGACATCGCCGGCCCCGGCTTCCTCAACTTCTTCCAGGACCAGGCCTGGCTCGCCTCCAGCCTGGAAGCCGCGCTGGCCGACGCCCACCTGGGCGTGCACAAGGCCGGCGCCGCACAGCGCGTGGTGATCGACCTGTCGTCGCCGAACCTGGCCAAGGAAATGCACGTCGGCCACCTGCGCTCGACCATCATCGGCGACGCCGTGGCCCGCGTCCTGGAGTTCCTCGGCGACACCGTGATCCGGCAGAACCACGTCGGCGACTGGGGCACCCAGTTCGGCATGCTGCTGGCCTACCTGGAAGAACAACCGGTCGACGCCCAGGCCGAACTGCACGACCTGGAAGTCTTCTACCGCGCGGCGAAGAAGCGCTTCGACGAGTCCGCCGAGTTCGCCGACCGCGCCCGCGAGCTGGTGGTCAAGCTGCAGGCCGGCGACCCCGAGTGCCTGCGCCTGTGGACCCGCTTCAACGAAATCTCCCTGTCGCACTGCCAGAAGGTCTACGACCAGCTCGGCGTGAAGCTGACCATGGCCGACGTCATGGGCGAGAGCGCCTACAACGACGACCTCGCCAACGTGGTCGACGCGCTCAAGGCCAAGGGCCTGCTGACCGAGGACAACGGCGCCCTGTGCGTCTTCCTCGACGAGTTCAAGAACGCCGAGGGCAACCCGCTGCCGGTGATCGTGCAGAAGGCCGGCGGCGGCTACCTGTACGCCACCACCGACCTCGCCGCGATGCGCTACCGGCATGCCAAGCTGCACGCCGACCGCGTGCTGTACTTCGTCGACCAGCGCCAGGCCCTGCACTTCCAGCAGGTGTTCGAAGTGGCCCGCCGCGCCGGCTTCGTGCCGGCCAGCATGGACCTGGAGCACATGGGCTTCGGCACCATGAACGGCGCCGACGGCAAGCCGTTCAAGACCCGCGACGGCGGCACCGTGAAGCTCATCGACCTGCTCGATGAAGCCGAGGAACGCGCCTACGCCCTGGTGAAGGCCAAGAACCCCGAACTGGGCGACGCCGAGCTGCGCCAGATCGCCCACGCCGTGGGCATCGGCGCGGTGAAGTACGCCGACCTGTCGAAGCACCGCACCAGCGACTACAGCTTCAACTTCGAGCAGATGCTCAGCTTCGAGGGCAACACCGCGCCCTACCTGCTGTACGCCTACACCCGCGTGGCCAGCGTGTTCCGCAAGCTGGGCAAGGGCTATGACGAGGTCGGCGGCAAGATCGTCCTGGAAGCCCCGCAGGAGCAGGCCCTGGCCGCGCAGCTGGCGCAGTTCGGCGACCTGCTCAACAATGTCGGGCTCAAGGGCGTGCCGCATATCCTCTGCGCCTACCTGTACGAACTGGCCGGGCTGTTCTCCAGCTTCTACGAGCACTGCCCGATCCTCGCCGCGCAGACCCCGGAGCAACAGGAAAGCCGTCTGAAACTGGCCGCCCTCACCGGCCGTACCCTCAAGCAGGGCCTGGAACTGCTGGGCCTGGAAACCCTGGAACGCATGTAACCCTCCATGGCGAAGAAGAAACCCGCTCCCAAGCGCGGCGCCAGCCGCTACCAGGCCCCGGCCAAGAAGACCTCGGTCCCCGGCTGGGCCTGGCTGGTCGCCGGCCTGGCCATCGGCGGCTTCATCATGTTCCTGATGAAGCTGGAACCGGGCCGCAACGAAGTGCGCCGGGAGAAGCCGGAACAGCAGAAACCGGGCATCGCCCAGGGCGCCAAGCCGGCCACGCCGGCGCAACAGCCCTCGGCGGTGGCGGTGAAGCCCAAGTACGACTTCTACACCCTGCTGCCGGGCTCGGAAGTGGTGGTGCCGCCGGAGGCCGTGCCGGAGAAGCCGCAGACGCCAACCGTGGTCAGCACCCCGGAGGAAGCGGCGAAGATCGACACCGCCCGCGCCCAGGCGGCGCTCAATGGCCAGACCCCGCCACCGCCGGCGGTGGTCAAGCCGGCCACGCCGCCAGCGACCCAGGCGCAGCCACCGGCCGCCGCGGCCAAGGCGGCGACGCCGACCACCGCGCCCGCGCCGGCCGCCAAGCCGATCGCCCCGCCGGCGGTGGCCGCCACGCAGTTCTTCCTGCAGGCCGGCTCGTTCCGCAAGCAGTCCGACGCCGACCGCGTGCGCGCCCAGGTGATCCTGCTCGGGCAGAGCGCGCGGGTGGAATCCGGCGCGGTGCGCGACGAAACCTGGTACCGGGTGATGGTCGGCCCCTACAGCGACCGCGCCCAGGTCTCGGCGGCGCAGAAACAACTGTCGGCCAACGGCTTCAGCAACCTGCTGTTACAGCAGCGCCAGACCCGCTGAAACCCCGCGCGGGCCCGCCAGGCGCGGGCCCGCGCAATCGCCTCCGGGCAACCCGGCGCAGGCGCGTCCGTCGCCCCGGCTTGAAGGCCGCATCCTTCATCCCCATATGACTCCGCATTCGGGCATCAACGCCCCGCTGTGTGGAGAACTCCCCCTTGACCACTATCGTTTCTGTCCGCCGCAACGGCAAAGTCGTCATGGGCGGCGACGGCCAGGTTTCCCTTGGCAACACCGTCATGAAAGGCAACGCGAAGAAGGTCCGCCGCCTCTACCACGGCCAGGTGCTGGCCGGCTTCGCCGGCGCCACCGCCGACGCCTTCACCCTCTTCGAACGCTTCGAGCAGCAGCTCGAGAAGCACCAGGGGCACCTGGTCCGCGCCGCCGTCGAGCTGGCCAAGGACTGGCGCACCGACCGTTCCCTGAGCCGCCTGGAAGCCATGCTGGCGGTGGCCAACAAGGACGCCTCGCTGATCATCACCGGCAACGGCGACGTGGTCGAACCCGAGCACGGCCTGATCGCCATGGGCTCCGGCGGCGGCTTCGCCCAGGCCGCGGCCATGGCCCTGCTGCAGAAGGCCGATGACGGCATGTCCGCCCGCGAGATCGCCGAAACGGCGCTGAACATCGCCGGTTCCATCTGCGTGTTCACCAACCAGAACCTCACCATCGAGGAGCTCGACAGCGCCGTCTGAGGCCCTGTCGCTCCGGAGTAGCCGAACAAATGTCCATGACTCCCCGCGAGATCGTCCACGAACTCAACCGCCACATCATCGGCCAGGACGACGCCAAGCGCGCCGTCGCCATCGCCCTGCGCAACCGCTGGCGGCGCATGCAGTTGCCGGCCGAGCTGCGCGCCGAGGTGACGCCGAAGAACATCCTGATGATCGGTCCGACCGGCGTCGGCAAGACCGAGATCGCCCGGCGCCTGGCGAAGCTGGCCAACGCCCCGTTCCTCAAGGTGGAAGCGACCAAGTTCACCGAGGTCGGCTACGTCGGCCGCGATGTCGAGTCGATCATCCGCGACCTGGCCGACGCCGCGATCAAGATGCTCCGCGAGCAGGAAGTGCAGAAGGTCAAATACCGCGCCGAAGACGCCGCCGAGGAACGCATCCTCGACGCCCTGCTGCCGCCGGCGCGCACCGCGGGCTTCGGCGACGAGCCAGCGCGCGAGGACTCCAACACCCGCCAGCTGTTCCGCAAGCGCCTGCGCGAAGGCCAGCTGGACGACAAGGAAATCGACATCGAAGTGGCCGACGTCCCGGCCGGCGTGGAAATCATGGCGCCGCCCGGCATGGAGGAGATGACCAGCCAGTTGCAGAACCTGTTCTCCAACATGGGCAAGGGCAAGCGCAAGAGCCGCAAGCTGAAGGTCGCCGAGGCCATGAAGCTGATCCGCGACGAAGAGGCCCAGCGCCTGGTCAACGAGGAAGACCTCAAGGCCCGCGCCCTGGAAGCCGTGGAGCAGAACGGCATCGTCTTCATCGACGAGATCGACAAGATCGCCAAGCGCGGTAACGTCGGCGGCGCCGACGTCTCCCGCGAGGGTGTGCAGCGCGACCTGCTGCCGCTGATCGAGGGCTGCACCGTCAACACCAAGCTGGGCATGGTCAAGACCGACCACATCCTGTTCATCGCCTCGGGCGCCTTCCACCTGTCCAAGCCCAGCGACCTGGTGCCGGAACTGCAGGGCCGCCTGCCGATCCGCGTCGAGCTCAAGGCCCTGACCCCGGGCGACTTCCAGCGCATCCTCAAGGAACCGCACGCCTCGCTCACCGAACAGTACACCGCGCTGCTGAAGACCGAGGGCCTGGACATCGCCTTCGCCGACGACGGCATCCAGCGCCTGGCGGAGATCGCCTGGCAGGTCAACGAGAAGACCGAGAACATCGGCGCCCGCCGCCTGCACACGCTGCTCGAACGCCTGCTGGAGGAAGTCTCCTTCGACGCCGCGGACCTCGCCAGCGAGCACAGCGACAAGCCGATCGTGATCGACGCCGCCTACGTCAACGGCCACCTGGGCGAGCTGGCCCAGGATGAGGACCTGTCGCGCTATATTCTGTAAGCGCAACAGCAA
>NZ_JARJLT010000413.1 GCF_029335315.1 Pseudomonas citronellolis | reverse complement strand
TTTGGGTATTTAAGCGGCATATAACCCATGGGCATAATCGGGCGATCCAACACTGCCGAGAAGGAACCGCTCGTGAAACGACTCTTCGCCGCCTCCCTGCTGGCCGCCGGAATGGCCCTGGGCAGCGCCGCCCAGGCCGGGCAGCCACTGCTCAACGTCTCCTACGACGTGATGCGCGACTTCTACAAGGAATACAACCCCGCGTTCCAGAAGCACTGGGAAGCGGAGAAAGGCGAGAAGATCACCATCCAGATGTCCCACGGCGGTTCCAGCAAGCAGGCGCGCTCGGTGATCGACGGCCTGCCGGCCGACGTCATCACCATGAACCAGGCCACCGACATCGACGCCCTCGCCGACAACGGCGGCCTGGTGCCGAAGGACTGGGCCACCCGCCTGCCGAACAACAGCGCGCCCTTCACCTCGGCCACCGTGTTCATCGTGCGCAAGGGCAACCCCAAGGGCCTGCACGACTGGCCGGACCTGCTCAAGGACGGCGTGCAGGTGGTGGTGCCGAACCCGAAGACCTCGGGCAACGGCCGCTACACCTACCTCTCGGCCTGGGGCTACTCGCTCAAGCACGGCGGCGACGAGGCCAAGGCGAAGGAATTCGTCGGCCAGCTGTTCAAGCATGTGCCGGTGCTCGACACCGGCGGCCGCGCGGCGACCACCACCTTCATGCAGAACCAGATCGGCGACGTGCTGGTGACCTTCGAGAACGAGGCCGAGATGATCGCCCGCGAATTCGGTCGCGGCGGTTTCGAGGTGGTCTACCCCAGCGTGTCCGCCGAAGCCGAGCCGCCGGTGGCGGTGGTCGACAAGGTGGTCGAGAAGAAAGGCACCCGCGAGCAGGCCGAGGCCTACCTGAAGTACCTGTGGTCCGACGAGGGCCAGACCATCGCCGCCGACAACTACCTGCGCCCGCGCAACCCGGCGATCCTCGCCAAGTACGCCGACCGCTTCCCGAAAGTGGACTTCTTCTCGGTGGAGAAGACCTTCGGCGACTGGCGCAGCGTGCAGAAGACCCACTTCGCCGATGGCGGGGTGTTCGACCAGATCTACAGCGGCAACTGATGCCGCCAACTGCAGCAA
>NZ_JARJLT010000412.1 GCF_029335315.1 Pseudomonas citronellolis | reverse complement strand
CACCCGCTGGCCAAGGCGGTGCTCGGCGCCTGCGCCGAACAGGGCCTGCACCTGCGCGCCGTGACCGACAGCCAGGCCCTGGCCGGGCGCGGCATCCAGGGCCGGGTCGGCGAACGCCTGCTGGCCCTGGGCAACCGCCGCCTGCTCGACGAACAGGGCCTGGCCGCCGGCGACCTGCAAGCCAGCGCCAGCGACTGGGAAAGCCAGGGCCGCACGCTGTCCTGGCTGATCGAACTGCAACCGCAGAAGCGCCTGCTCGGCCTGTTCGCCTTCGGCGACAGCCTCAAGCCCGGCGCCGCCGAGGCGGTGCGCGCCCTGCACGAACGCGGCATCGGCAGCCACCTGATCACCGGCGACAACCACGGCAGCGCCCGCGTGGTGGCCCGGGCCCTGGGCCTGGACGACGTCCACGCCGAAGTGCTGCCGGCGGACAAGGCCGCGGTGGTGGCGCAGCTCAAGGCCGCCGGCAAGGTGGTGGCGATGGTCGGCGACGGCGTCAACGACGCCCCGGCGCTGGCCGCCGCCGACGTCGGCATCGCCATGGGCGGCGGCACCGACGTGGCCATGCACGCCGCCGGCATCACCCTGATGCGCGGCGACCCGCGCCTGGTCCCCGAAGCCCTGGACATCGCCCGGCGCACCTACGCGAAGATCCGCCAGAACCTGTTCTGGGCCTTCATCTACAACCTGATCGGCGTGCCCCTGGCCGCCTTCGGCCTGCTCAACCCGATGGTCGCCGGCGCCGCCATGGCCGCCTCCAGCGTCAGCGTGGTGAGCAACGCCCTGCTGCTCAAGCGCTGGAAGCCGGCGCAGCTCGGCACGCCCAGTGGAGACAGCGATGAACATCGGTGAAGCGGCGAAGAAGAGCGGCCTGTCGGCGAAGATGATCCGCTACTACGAATCCATCGGCCTGCTCGCCCCGGCCGGACGCAGCGCCAGCGGCTACCGCCACTACAACGAGCAGGACCTGCACCGCCTGGCGTTCATCCGCCGCTCGCGGGACTTCGGCTTCTCCCTGGAAGAAGTCGGCCGCCTGCTCGCCCTGTGGCAGGACCGCGGCCGCGCCAGCGCCGACGTCAAGGCGCTGACCGGGCAGCACATCGCCGAACTGGAGCGCAAGATCGCCGAACTCAGCGCCCTGCGCGACACCCTGCAGGACCTCCACGAACACTGCCAGGGCGACCACCGCCCGGACTGCCCGATCCTCAAGGACCTGGAGTCCGGCGGCTGTTGCCACTGAACGCCCCAGCGCATGCCTTGCTGATGGCGCCGAGGCGCCTTTCGCAGCCCCACCACAGTATCCCCACCTAGGAGCGCGCCCTGCGCGCGAATCGCGGGCAGGGCCCGCTCCTACGAAAACCCGACCGTCCTGGCATTGCGGACCAAGGGAATCGTCCGACGCCCCGCCAGGAAGACTCACACGACTGGAAAAAGACGCCAAACGGTATCATTATCCGATACCAGATAGAGGCATCACGGATGAACAGCCGGCAGCGGGCGACACTGGAGGCGCTCTACACGCACCCCACCCCCAGCAACCTGGAGTGGGCGCGCATCGAATCGCTGCTGCTCTCGCTGGGTGCCAGGCTGGTCGAAGGCAACGGCTCGCGGGTGCGCTTCGAACTCAACGACGTCATCGCCAGCTTCCACCGCCCGCATCCCGGCAAGGAAGCCAAACCCTACCAGGTCCGCGATGCGCGGGCCTTTCTCGAACGAGCGGGATACGCACCATGAGCCCGATGAAATACAAAGGCTATGTCGCCCACATCGAATACAGCGACGACGACGGACTGTTCATCGGCCACATCGCCGGCATCCAGGACATCGTCGGCTTCCACGGTGAGTCGGTGGCCGAGTTGCGCGAGCTGTTCCGGGAAGCGGTCGACGACTACCTGGAGACCTGCGCCCACTTGGGCCGCGAGCCGCAGAAGCCCTACTCCGGCAAGCTCAGCCTGCGCCTGGACCCGGCGCTGCACGCGCGGGTGGCGCTGAAGGCCGAGCTGAGCCGCAAGAGCATCAACCAATGGGTGGTGGAGCGCTTGAGCGAGGCGGTCTGACCCGGCGACCCCGCCGCATTCAGCGGGCCATGACCGTCACCAGAACATGCAGCAGGAACGCCGGGCCGTAGCAGGGATTGCCCTCGGCATCCTCGATCCGCCAGACCGAGGCGACCGTGCAGCTCTCCAGCGGCGCCGCGAAGTCGACGGCGATGCGCACCGGCTGGCCCGGCAGCGTGTCCGGAATCGCGACCTGGCGGTACAAGCTCGCCAGGTGCGACTGCAGCACCGGCTGCAATTCTTCGCTGCCGGTCACCCGCCGCGCCATCACGTACTCGTCGTCCACTCGCACCAGGCGACGCCCGCGCCAGGGCGTACGGCCGAGATTCTGGATTTCCCAGACCTTGGAGAAGGCCTCGCCCGGCAGCACCAGGGTCTGGTCCGGGGTAGTGATGTCGGCGTTGAACACCGCCACGTCCAGTGGATCGCGCAGGCCGGCGGCACGGTTGCTCGGGGCGGACGAGGCTCCGGCCAGGGGCGCGCCCTCAAGGTCGGCGAAATGGCGGAACAACAGTAGCGGTGAGACCTGTATGGCGTTGGCCAGGCGGACCAGGGTGCGTACCGATGGGTCCTGGGCCACGCCATCCATCAGGCCGTACAGATACGAACGGGACAGCTCGGCCTCGACGGCCACGGCCGTCATCGACTTGCCCAGTTCCCGCGCGCGGCGCACGACTATTTCGCGCAGCGCTGCTTTCTTCGGTTGCATTCTCCCTCCCTCGGCAGATGAATCGTCCTGCAAAAAGGACAGCCTGGATGCCGCTGCGCACAGTTCGACCCACACAATCGGTGCCGCCCGATGCCCCCACGGGGGTACTTGGCACCCAGCGCGAGCGACAGGCTCGCAGGTTCCGGCAAACAGACCCGGTGATTCGGATGAGCAGTATTCAGCAAGCAAGCGCGCTCGCACAGGCCACTCGGCAAGTGGGTGGAGACCCGACATGAGCGCTGTCACACCATCACTCTTCAGCGAAGGACTCTTATTGGGCCTGGCCCTGTTCGCCGCCCCCGGCCCCAAGGACACCCTGGTCATTCGCCAGGGCGTCGCCGCCGGGCCGCTGCTTGGGGTGGTGGTCATCTGCGTGCTGGCCGACGCGCTGCTGATCGGCCTGGGCGTTGCCGGCCTCGGTACGCTGCTGGACAGCCATCCAGCCGCTACCTCGGCCATGGTGGTGGGTGGAGCGGCCTATCTGCTCTGGTTCGGCAGCCAGCGCCTGGTCGCCTGCTTGCGCAATCGCTCGATGCCCACGCTGTCCGCGGAGGGGCCCCACGCCGAACCACGCCTGCTGCGCACCGCGGCCCTGCTCAGCCTGGCCAACCCCTATGCGTGGCTGGATACCGTGGTACTCATCGGATCGATCGCTGCGGCCAAGCCCATCGCGCAGCAGCCGGCGTTCTCTGCCGGCGCCATGCTCGCCTCGCTCGCCTGGTTCGTCTGCCTGGCCATCGGCAGCCGCCGCCTCGCTGGCCTGTTCCGCTCGGCTACAGCCTGGCGCTGGCTAGACGCGGGCACAGCGGTGATGATGGTCTATCTCACCTGGGACCTGCTGCACGGCTCGCCGGCACTGGCCTGGTTGACGGCGCGGGCCTGACGCTCGGCGCGCTCAGCCACGCACCTGTGCCGCCGCATCGCGCCGCCACAGCGACGCCGGCAGCACGGTGACCGCCAGGCCGACGAAGACCAGCGCGCAGGCCAGCCAGTCCTGGCTGGTGAGTTGCTCGCCGAGCAGCAGCCAGCCGGACAGCAGGCCGGAAACCGGCACCGCCAGGGCGAAGGGGGTGACCTGGCTGGCCGGGTAGCGGCGCAGCAGGAAGCTCCACAGGCCGAAACCCACGGTGGTGGCCAGGAAGGCGATGTAGAGCAGCGCGCCTACCCCTTCCCAGTTCAGGTTGCCCAGCGCCGCGCCCATCGCCTGCGGGCCCTCGAAAATCCACGAGAGGACCAGCAGCGGCAGCGGCGGGATCAGGCTCACCCAGCTGATCAGGCGCAGCATGTCGCTGGCCCCCGAGCGCTTGGTGGCGATGTTCGAGAAGGCCCAGGCCAGGGCCGCGGCGATCACCAGGGCGAAGGCCAGCAGGCTGTCGCCCAGCGGGCGTTCCAGGCCGATCAGCAGCAGGCCGCCGGCGGCCAGGGCGAGGCCGGCCAGGGCGCGGCGGCTGGGGCGCTCGCCGAGGAAGGCGGCGGCGATCAGCACGGTGAAGAACACCTGGCTCTGCAGCACCAGCGACGACAGGCCGGCGGGCATGCCCATGTGCATGCCGACGAACAGCAGGCCGAACTTGACCACCCCGAGCAGTACGCCGATCTGCACGATGCGCCAGAACGGCGCCGGCAGCGGCCCGCGCAGGAAGATCAGCGGCAGCGCCGCCAGGGCGAAGCGCAGGGCGCAGAACAGCAGCGGCGGGAAGTCGTGCAGGCCGACCTTGATGATGACGAAGTTGACGCCCCAGATCAGCGTGACCAGCAGGGCGAGGAGGATATGCGGCAAGGGCATGGCGGCGACTCTCGGTGGGATGCCGCCACGCTAGCAAGGCCGGCGCCGGGTGTAAGTACACAGTTGCGCGGCAAAAGGCGCATACAGCGCGCTAGAGCGGTTCCACCCGCAACAGCGGCCAGCGCCGCCGCCAGTCCTTGCGCAACTGTCGCTCGCGGTAGATCGCAGGCTTGCCGCGAAAGTGCTCGGTGGGCCGCACCCGCAGGGCGAAGAGATCGTCCAGCCCCAGCGGCGCCAGCAACTCCAGTTCCTCCCCGCGCAGGCGCACGGCGACGGCGGTGCAGACTTCCGGCCAGTGGCGCAGCGCGTCGGCGATATCGGCGTAGGGCCGGTCGCCATTGCGCAGGTGCATGCGCGCCTGGTTGCGCACCGACCAGTTCACCTCGGGGCAGGCCAGCGCCAGCTGTCGTTCGAAGGCGTAGTCGGGCTCGGCGTCCAGGCACCCGGGGTCGAAATACAGCACGTCGACATCCGCCAGCGGCGTGGCCTCGGCGTGCTGGTGCAGGGCATCCCACACCGCGTTGCGCACGAAGCCGGCGCCGATCCAGGCGCCGGACGGGCCCGCCGCGCGCAGGACGCGCAGCAGGCGCAGGCGCTCGGGGCTGGCGGCAAGCAGCGCCGCCAGGCGTTCCGGGGTCATTGCAACCAGGGCGGGGGCGGCGGCTCGTCCGACTGCTGCGGGCCGTCCTGTTCGGCGCGGGCGGCCTCGCGGCGCTCCTGGTCGCGCAGGGCGGCGGCGATCTCGCGCATCACCGCGTCGACGTCGGCCTCTTCCTCCGGCTCGTCGAATTCACCGGTCAGCGGAGTGTCCGGGAGCAGCTTGCCCTCCTCGAACAGCGCCCACATTTCCTTGGCGTAGCGGGTGCCCTTGAGCTCCGGGGCGAACTGCCCGAAGTAGGCGGCCATGTTGCCCACGTCGCGTTCCAGCATGCGGAAGGCGTGGTTGTTGGCGGCGGCGTCGACCGCCTGCGGCAGGTCGATGATCACCGGCCCTTCGGGGCCCAGCAGCACGTTGAACTCGGACAGGTCGCCGTGGACCAGGCCGGCGCAGAGCATCATGACGATCTGGCGGATGAGGAAGGCGTGGTACTCGCGCGCCTGCTCCGGCTCCAGCACCACGTCGTTCAGGCGCGGGGCGGCGTCGCCGTCTTCGTCGGCGACCATTTCCATCAGCAGCACGCCGTCGAGGAAGTCGTAGGGCTTGGGCACCCGCACGCCGGCACCGGCCAGGCGGAACAGCGCCGCCACTTCGGCGTTCTGCCAGGCTTCCTCCTGCTCGCGGCGACCGTAGCGCGAACCCTTGGCCATGGCGCGGGCCTGGCGGCTGTTGCGCACCTTGCGCCCTTCCTGGTACTCGGCGGCCTGGCGGAAGCTGCGCTTGTTGGCTTCCTTGTAGACCTTGGCGCAGCGCAGCTGGTCGCCGCAACGCACCACGTAGACCGCCGCTTCCTTGCCGCTCATCAGCGGACGCAGCACTTCGTCGATCAGACCGTCCTCTATCAGAGGCTCAATGCGTTTGGGTGTTTTCATCAGGTTCCGTCGTCGTTCCTCGATCCAGCCAATCAGGCCGCAGCCGCCCCTTATACGGCATGCGCCGGGCGCCGCCCAGCACCGAACGCCGGAATTACGGCGGCGTGGTCGTCAGTTCGATGGTTTCGCCCAGGGCGTCGGCCATGCGCTGCATCTCGTTGCCCAGCGCCTGCTCGTCGTCGGCGTAGCGGGTGGCGATGGCGGCGAAGCCCTCGGCGACCTCGGCGAAGGCCTCCACCACGCGCGGGTCGAGGTGGCTGCCGCTGGCGGCGAGCACCTGCTGGCGCGCCTCCTCCGGGCTCAACGGGGCGTGGTAGGGATGGCGGCTGGTCAGCTCGTCGTAGCAGTCGATCAACGCCAGCAGGCGCGCCGACAGCGGAATCTGCTCACCGTGCAGGCCTTGTGGATAACCGCTGCCGTCCCAGCGTTCGTGGTGGCTGTAGGCGATCTCCTTGGCGTAGCGCAGGTACTCCACCGGGGTGCCCAGGCGCCGCTCGGCGGCGGCCAGGGCGTCGTGGCCGATGCGCGTGTGGCTCTGCATCAGGCGGGTGTCCTCCGGGCTCAGCTGGCCGGGGTTGAGCAGCACCCGGTCGGGCACCGCGACCTTGCCGATGTCGTGCAGCTGCGCCGAGCGCGCCAGCAGCTCGATCTGCTCCAGGTCCAGGCCGCCGGCCTCGCCCTCGCGGCGCGCCAGGGCGTCGGCGAGCAGGCGCATGTACTGTTCGATGCGCAGCAGGTGGCGGCTGTGCGGGTTGTCGCGCAAATCGCAGAGGGTGGCCATGGCTTCCAGGGTGGCGTCCTGGGCGGCCTGCAGGTCGCGGCTGCGGCGGCGCACCTCCAGCTCCAGGTATTCGCTCTTGTCGCGCAGGAAGTCGGCGTTGGCCTTGAGCTTGAGGTGGGCGCGGATGCGCGCCAGGGTCACAGGCGGGCTGATCGGCTTGGTGATGTAGTCGACCGCGCCCAGGTCCAGGCCGCGCTGCTCGTCGGCGGTGCTGACCATGCCGGTGAGGAAGATCACCGGGATGTCGGCGGTCAGCGGGTCGGCCTTGAGCTGGCGGCAGACTTCGTAGCCGTCCATGTCCGGCATCATGATGTCCAGCAGCACCAGGTCCGGGCGCGGCTCGCTGGCGGCCAGGCGCAGGGCCTTGGCGCCGCTGCCGGCGGCGCGCACCTGGTACTGGCCCATGAGCAGTTCGCTCATGAGCATGAGGTTGTCGGGTTGATCGTCGACCACCAGGATCACTTCCTGGTCCGGCCGGTCCAGCATGCTGTCCATGGCTTTACTCCTCCAGTCGCGGGGTCAGACGCGGATGTCGCGCTCACGCGACAACACCAGCAGTTTTTCCAGGGCCCGTTCGAACTCGAAGCGGCGCACACTCGCCGCGACGTCGTCGTACCCATCATTGAAGACACTGCGCAGCAAAGGCGCACGCTCGCCGAGCAGCCGCCCGGCGCGCGGATCGTCGGCGGCCAGCAGGTGGGCCAGGCGGCGCACCACCTGCTCGGCCTGCTGGCGCTGTTCGTCGGGCAGTTCGACCTCGGCCTCGCCGCCCGCCGTCTCCGGCGCCTCCAGCAACGGCGGCGCGCTGGGCGAGCGGAGGATGCGCGACGGGTCGATCGGCGCCGCGCCGTCCACCCGCCCCAGCGGCAGGCGGAACCAGAACAGGCTGCCCTTGCCGGCTTCGCTGCTCACCCCGACCTCGCCGCCCATGGCCTCGGCCAGGCGCTTGCAGATCGCCAGGCCCAGGCCGGAGCCGCCGTAGCGGCGGGTGATGGAATTGTCGGCCTGGCGGAAGGATTCGAACAGCCGCGCCTGCTGCGCCGGGGTGATGCCGATGCCGGAGTCGTGCAGGCCGAAGTACAGCCAGTCCTCGTCGCCGGCCTGCATGTCCAGGCGCACCTCCAGCTCCAACTGGCCGCGCTCGGTGAATTTCAGCGCGTTGTTGCCGTAGTTCATCAGGATCTGCCGCAGGCGCAGCGAATCGCCGATCAGCCGCGACGGCAGGCGTGGGTCGATGCGGCACTCCAGGGCCAGGCCCTTGCCGGCGGCGCGGATCGCCAGCAGGTCGACCATCTCGCCAAGCAGGCGTTCGAGGTCGAATTCCACCTGCTCGAATTCCAGCTTGCCGGCCTCCACCCGCGACAGGTCGAGGATGTCGCTGATCAGCTCCAGCAGGTACTGGCCCGAACCCTGGATCTTGCCCAGGTAGTCGCGTTGCTGCTGGTCCAGCGCGGTCTGTTCGAGCAGGTGCGCCAGGCCGATGATGATGTTCAGCGGCGTGCGGATCTCGTGGCTCATGTTGGCGAGGAACTCGCTCTTCAGCCGCGCCGCCTGCTCGGCCAGGTCGCGGGCCTGGGCCAGGGCGTCCTCGGTGGCCTTGCGCGCGGTGATGTCGCGGCTCACGCCGACCAGCCCGAGCAACTCGCCGTGGTCGTCGTGGAAGGCGCTGCGCAGGGTGTCGAACAGCACCCGCCGGCCGTCCGGATAGACCACCCAGCCCTCGCTGGCGAACGGCTGGCCGGCGGACAGCGCGCGGCTGTCGCGCTCGCCGCGCCCGTCGCTGGCGGCGGCGCTGAACAGTTGCGCGTCGCTGCGTCCGACCACCTCGTCGGCGGACAACCCCAGGCACTCGGCGAAGGCATGGTTGGCGCCCAGGTACTGGCCGTTGGTGTCCTTGAACCAGATAGGGTCGGGAATCGCGTTGATCAGCGCCAGCAGGGTGCGCCGCTGGCGGTGCTCCTCGGCCTCGGCGCGGGCGCGCTCGGCCACCTGGATCTGCAGCCGGCGGTTCCAGATCAGGACGAAGGTCAGCAGCGCCAGGAAGCCGGCCACGTAGGGCCAGGCCGCCTGCAGCAGCTGGGTCCAGTCGAAGGGGTCGATCTGCGGCAGCCACTGCTGGCGGATACGCTCGTGATCGGCGTCGTCGAGGCTGGCCAGGGCGCGGTCCAGCAGCGGCACCAGCGGCGCCAGCTCGCGGCGCACGGCGAAGCGCACCTGGCTGTTGTCCAGGCCACTGTCGCCACGCACTTCCAGGTTGCTCAGGTTCAACTGGCCAAGCAGGTAGTTGGTGGAGATGAGGTTGCCCACGTAGGCGTCGGCCTGCCCGGAAGACACCGCCTTGAGCGCCTCGCCGGTGTCGTCGACGACCACGAAGGAAACCCCCGGCACCGCCGTGCGCAGCAGGTCGTGCACGGCGAAGTCGCGCTCCACCGCGACGCGCTTGCCGGAGAGGTCGTCGATGACCCGCACGCTGCTGTCGCGACGGGCGAAGATCAGGCTGCTGGTGCTCAGGTAGGGCTGGGTGAAGCGCAGGAACTGCTCGCGCTCGGGCGAGCGCGCCACCGTCGGCAGCAGGTCGACCTCGCCCTTGCGCGCGGCCTCCATCACCTGCGCCCAGTCGTCGTACAGCACCGGCTGCAGCTTCAGCCCCAGGCGCTGCGCCGCCAGGTCGAGGTAGTCGGCGCTGATGCCGCGGAAATTGCCCTGGGCGTCGATCATCTCGAATGGCGGCCAGCCGTCGCGGTACAGGCCGACCCGCAGCGACTGGTGGGCTTCCAGCCAGGTTCGCTCGCGCGGGCTGAGCGTCAGCGTGTCGCCCAGCACCGGCAGGCACAGCAGGCCGAGCAGCAGCAGGCAGCAATGAAGGAGGCGACGACAGGGCATGAGCGGCTCTCTACGGTCCTCCTGCAAGCGTAGCCGGCAGTTTGAAAACCGAATGCGGATTGCCCACCCGCCGGGGGACGCCGACAATCTCTCCATGTTCCTGGTCCTCCACGGAGAGCGCCATGCCCTCACTTCCCGATGACGAACGCCTCTGGCAGGCGGTCTGCGAACGCGACGCCGGCTTCGACCAGCGCTTCGTGTTTTCCGTTCGCTCCACCGGTGTGTATTGCCGGCCGAGCTGCCCGGCGCGGCGGCCGACGCGGTCCAACGTGGCCTTCCACGCCGACCCGGCGGCGGCCGAAGCGGCCGGTTTCCGTGCCTGCAAGCGCTGCACGCCGGACGGCGACAGCCCGGCGCAGCGCCTGGACGCCCTGGTCGCCGCCGCCTGCCAGTTGCTGGACCAGGCCGAGCGGCCGCTGGCCCTGGACGAGCTGGCCGCGCGCATCGGCCTGTCGGCCTCGCACCTGGCCCGCGCCTTCAAGACCCGCACCGGCCTGACTCCGCGCGCCTGGGCCGAAGCGCGGCGCCAGCAGCGCCTGGCCGCCGCCCTGCCGCAGGCGCGCTCGGTGCTCGACGCCGCCCTGGAGGCCGGCTATTCCGGCACCCGCGCGCTCTACGAGGCGCCGGCCGCGCTGAGCCCGGCGCAACGCCGGCAGAAAGGCGCCGGCACCCGGCTGCGCTACGCCATCGCGCCCTGCGTGCTCGGCCAGGTGCTGCTCGCGGCCAGCCCGCGCGGGGTCTGCGCGCTGCTCTTCGGCGACAGCGCCGAGACGCTGGAAGCGGAACTTCGCCAACGCTTCGGCGCCGCCGAGCTGCAACACGACGACGCCGGCCTGGGCGACTGGCTGGGCCAGGTGCTGGCCCAGCTGGAACAGCCCGAACGCGCCGCCCAACTGCCCCTGGACCTGCACGGCAGCGCCTTTCAGTTGCGCGTGTGGCGCGCCCTGACCGGCATTCCCAGCGGCGAGACGCGGCGTTACGGCGAACTGGCCGAGCAGTTGCACAGCCACCCACGAGCCATCGCCCGCGCCTGCGCCAGCAACCCGGTGGGCCTGCTGGTGCCCTGCCACCGGGTGGTCGCCGCGGCCGGCGGCAGCGGCGGCTACCGCTGGGGCCTGGAGCGCAAGCGCGAACTGCTGCGCCGCGAGGATGAAGCGACGCACCCGGATGAGAATCCCTGATTCTGCCGGCCGGTGATCGCCGTTGCCCGGAACGCGGCGGCCGGCGTGGTATGGTCGGCGCCTTCGAAAGACCTCCCGACCGTACGACGATGTCCTGGCACCTCATCACCCGCCTCGGCGACAGCGCCCTGCTGTTGCCCTGCGCACTGTTCATCTACGCCTGGCTGCTGGCCCGCCGGGCGCTCCCCGACGCCCAGCGCTGGCTGCTGCTGTTCGGCCTCGCCGCCGGCGCCACCCTGGCCAGCAAGCTGGCCTTCATGGGTTGGGGCGTGGCCATTCCGGCCTGGGACTACACCGGCCTGTCCGGCCACAGCATGCTCGCCGGCGCCGTCCTGCCGGTGCTCGGCAGCCTGCTGGCGCCGCCGGGGCGTCCGCGCTGGCGGATAGCCGCCGCCGCAGGGGGCGCGCTGCTCGCGGTGCTGGTCGGGGTGTCGCGGCTGGAAATCCGCGTGCACTCGCCGGCGGAGGTCTACGCCGGGCTCGGCGCCGGCATGGCCGCCAGCGCGGCCTTCCTGTGCATGGGCCGCAAGCGCCTGCCGGCGCTCTCGCCGCTGCTGCTGACGGTGGTCCTGCTGCTGGGCTCGCTGCAGGCGCTCAGCGGCGTGCGCGCGCCCACCCACCAGGTGCTGGAGCGCATCGCCACCTACCTGGCCGACCGCGACGCGCCGTTCAAGCGCGGCTACTGGAACCTGCCGCCGGCGGCCTAGCGATCGCGGACGAAGTCCACGCTTACCGGTACCGCCACGGCAA
>NZ_JARJLT010000411.1 GCF_029335315.1 Pseudomonas citronellolis | reverse complement strand
CAGCATGAAGCCGAGGGTCCAGGCGGTCATGCTCGGCGAGCCGCTGTAGTCCACGTCCTGGCGCTGCCAGGTGAGGTTCGAGGAGAAGGGCCCGAAGTCGTAGAAGGCCGAGGCGCTCTTGAAAATGTTGTGGGTCTGGCGGCTGCGCCCGCCGTCGTCCCAGGGGTCGCTCAGGTAGTCGTTGTAGGAGCCGAGCAGGATCAGCCGGCTGTCGCGGTACTGCAGGCTCACGCCCTTGCCGCGCACCGTTTGCCCGGAGCTGGCGGCGTCGTCGAAACCGAAGCTCATGGCGCTGCCGAGGCTGAAACCATGGTAGCTCGGCGTGGTGTAGGCGAGGGTGTGCTTGGGCCGCACGTCGAGGTAGTAGGCGCCCTTGGCGCGCGGCGGCAGGGTGAGGAAGGTGTAGGGCGAGCCGTACACCGCGAGGAAGGGGTCGGCGTAGGTCGGCGTGGCCATGTTGTAGGTCTTGCCGAACTCCAGCTTGCCGTAGTGGCGCGTGCGCACCGCCACCAGCGCCAGGCGCAGCGCGCCGACCTGTTTCCAGTGCTGGTCCAGGGCCTGGCCGTTGAGGTTGAAGCCTTCCTCGACGTCGGCTTCCAGCACCGTGTCCTCGTCCAGTGCCTTGCGCAGGTACAGGCCGAGCTTGTTGGTCCAGGCGCCGCCGCCTTCCAGGCGCCAGCCGGAGTGGTGGCCGGAGTCGTGGTAGTCGCTGAACACATCCAGGGTCCCGTAGACCCTGGCCTTGTCGTCGAAGCCCTTGTCGACGTTGTAGTAGCCGAAGCCCGAGGCGATCCGGGCGATGCCGGGGAAGCCCTCGGCCTGGGCCGCGAAGGGGGCGGTCAGCAGGGCGGCGAGGAGGAACGGTGAAGGCTTGCGGAGGTGAGCTTGGGTCTGCACGGCGCGGATTCCTGGTTGTGGTTGTTGTAGGCAGGTACCGGGGCGGCGTGGGCCGCCGTCGCCTTTCCAGCAGAATCCGGACGGGGCCGGCGCGGCAATGCGCAGCGGTTCCATGGGGCGGAACCGCTGGTGGGCAGGTGCAAACGTTACGCTCAGGTTAACGATCGGGCGCCGGGCTTGATTGATGCGAGGCCCGTCGCGTCCCTAAGGTGCGTCCACGACAGCAGCGTTCGTGGAGGTTCCGATGATCCAGACATCCCCCCCGCCCCAGTGGTCGCGACGCCGCGCCGAGAAGGCGCGACGGCTTGAACGGGTGCGCCACCTGGCCGACGGCGCGGTGCTGCCGCGCGAGCACCTGGTGCAGGCCCTGGAAGCGCTGATCGCCCCCGGCGACCGCGTGGTGCTGGAGGGCAACAACCAGAAGCAGGCCGACTTCCTCTCGCGCAGCCTGGCCCAGGTGGACCCGGGCAAGGTCCACGACCTGCACATGATCATGCCCAGCGTCGGCCGCGCCGAGCACCTGGACCTGTTCGAGCTGGGCATCGCGCGCAAGCTCGACTTCTCCTTCTCCGGCCCGCAGAGCCTGCGCATCGGTCAGTTGCTCGAAGACGGGCTGCTGGAGATCGGCGCCATCCACACCTACATCGAGCTGTACTCGCGGCTGGTGGTGGACCTGATTCCCAACGTCGCCCTGGTGGCCGGCTTCATCGCCGACCGCGACGGCAACCTCTACACCGGTCCCAGCACCGAGGACACCCCGGCGCTGGTGGAGCCCACCGCGTTCAGCGACGGCATCGTCATCGCCCAGGTCAACCGCATCGTCGACGACCCGCGCGACCTGCCACGGGTGGACATCCCGGCCAGCTGGATCGACTTCGTGGTCGAGGCCGACCGGCCGTTCTACATCGAGCCGCTGTTCACCCGCGACCCGCGCCACATCAAGCCGGTGCACGTGCTGATGGCGATGATGGCGATCCGTGGCATCTACCAGCGGCACAACGTGCAGTCGCTGAACCACGGCATCGGCTTCAACACCGCGGCCATCGAACTGATCCTGCCGACCTACGGCGAGTCCCTGGGGCTGAAGGGCAAGATTTGCCGGCACTGGACGCTCAACCCGCACCCGACGCTGATCCCGGCCATCGAAAGCGGCTGGGTGGAAAGCGTGCACTGCTTCGGCACCGAGTTGGGCATGGAGCGCTACATCGCCCAGCGTCCGGACGTGTTCTTCACCGGCCGCGACGGCTCGCTGCGCTCCAACCGCATGTTCTGCCAGCTGGCCGGGCAGTACGCGGTGGACCTGTTCATCGGCGCCACCCTGCAGGTGGACGGCGACGGCCATTCCTCCACCGTCACCCGTGGCCGCCTGGCCGGCTTCGGCGGCGCCCCGAACATGGGCCACGACCCGCGCGGCCGGCGCCACTCGACCCCGGCCTGGCTGGACATGCGCCCCGAGCCCGAAGCGCTGCTGGCGCGCGGCAAGAAGCTGGTGGTGCAGATGGTCGAAACCTTCCAGGACGGCGGCAAGCCCACCTTCGTCGAGCAACTCGACGCGGTGGACGTGGCGCGCAAGGCGAACATGCCGCTGGCGCCGGTGATGATCTACGGCGACGACGTCACCCACGTGCTCACCGAGGAAGGCATCGCCTACCTGTACAAGGCGCGCTCGGCGGAAGAACGCCGGGCGATGATCGCCGCGGTCGCCGGCATCAGCCCCATCGGCCTGCGCCACGACCCGAAGGACACCGAGCGCATGCGCCGCGAAGGGCTGATCGCGCTGCCCGAGGACCTGGGCATCCGCCGCGCCGACGCCAGCCGCGAACTGCTCGCGGCGAAGAGCATCGGCGAACTGGTCGACTGGTCCGGGGGCCTCTACGAGCCGCCGGCGCGCTTCAGGAGCTGGTGATGGCCCAAGCCTACGAACTCGAACCCCGCGTCGGCCTGGACGAGCGCCTGGCCGACCTGGCGGTGGACGCGCTGATCGACGAAGCCGAGCTGTCGCCCAAGCCGGCGCTGGTCGACCGCCGTGGCAGCGGCGCCCACAGCGACCTGCACCTGGGCCTGATGCAGGCTTCGGCGCTGTCGCTGTGGCCGTGCCTGCGTGGCATGGCCGAGGCCGCCCGCGCCCATGGCGAAGTCGACCTGCCGCTGCGCGAAGCGCTCGGCCGCCTCGGCCGCGAAGGCGAGGCGGACATGCTGCGCACCACGGCGGGGGTGAACACCCATCGCGGCGCCATCTGGGCCCTGGGCCTGCTGACCGCGTCGGCCGCCCTCGACCCCCGCCAGGCCGATGCCGAAGCCGTGGCCGCCCGCGCCGGGCGTCTGGCCCTGCTCGACGACCGTGCGCAACCACCACTGGCCAGCCATGGCGAGCGGGTGCGGCAGCGCTACGGCGTCGGCGGCGCCCGCGAGGAAGCCCAGCTCGGCTTCCCCCGCGTGGTGCTGCACGGCCTGCCGCAACTGCGGCGCAGCCGCGCGGCCGGCGCCGGCGAGCAGAACGCCCGGCTCGACGCGCTGCTGGCGATCATGGCCGTGCTCGACGACACCTGCGTGCTGCACCGCGCCGGCCAGCCCGGCCTGCGCGCCATGCAGGACGGCGCGCAAGCGGTGCTCGCCGCCGGCGGCGGCGCCAGCCTGGCCGGGCGCCGCGCGCTGCGCGAACTGGACCGCGCGCTGCTGGCGCTCAACGCATCCCCCGGTGGCGCCGCCGACCTGCTCGCCGCCTGTCTCTTTCTGGATCGCCTGCCCGCCGCGCTCGGCGGGTGGGCCGGGAGCCTCTGACCATGGAAACCCTGTCCTTCGAATACCCCGCCACTTCGTCGGTGCGCGGCCGCGCCCTGGTGGGCTGCGTCGGTTCCGGCGACCTCGAAGTGCTGCTGCAACCGGCCGCGACCGGCGCCCTGAAGATCGAGGTGGTGACCTCGGTGAACGGCAGCGCGCCGCGCTGGCAGCAACTCTTCGAGCGGCTGTTCGCCGCCGTGCCGGCGCCGGCCGCGCAAATCTGCATCCACGATTTCGGCGCCACCCCCGGCGTGGTGCGCCTGCGCCTGGAACAGGCGCTGGAGGAGGCCGGCCATGAGTGACGTCGCCCAACTGCTGGCCCTGCGCAGCTTCACCGAACTCTCCGCCCGCCAGCGCGCCCGCGAACTGCTGGACGCCGGCAGCTTCCGCGAGCTCATCGACCCCTTCGCCCGCGTGCAGTCGCCGTGGCTGGCGGGGCAGGGCATCGTGCCCCAGGCCGACGACGGCGTGGTCATCGCCCGTGGCACCCTCGCGGGCCAGCCGGCGGTGGTCGCGGCCATCGAAGGCGCCTTCCAGGGCGGCAGCATGGGCGAGGTCAGCGGGGCGAAGATCGCCGGCGCCCTGGAACTGGCCGCCGAGGACAACCGCCAGGGCATCCCGACCCGCGCACTGCTGTTGCTGGAAACCGGCGGCGTGCGCTTGCAGGAAGCCAACCTGGGGCTGGCGGCCATCGCCGAGATCCAGGCCGCCATCGTCGACCTGCAGCAATACCAGCCGGTGGTGGCGCTGATCGCCGGGCCCGTCGGCTGCTTCGGCGGCATGTCCATCGCCGCCGGGCTGTGCAGCTATGTGCTGGTTACCCGCGAGGCGCGCCTGGGGCTCAACGGCCCGCAGGTGATCGAGCAGGAAGCCGGCATCGAGGAATACGACTCCCGCGACCGTCCGTTCATCTGGAGCCTGACCGGCGGCGAGCAACGCGCCGCCAGCGGCCTGGCCGATGCCTGCCTGGCGGATGACGTGGCGACCCTGCACGGCGCGGTTCGCGAGTACTTCGCCAAGGGCTTGCCGGCGCACCCGCGCAGCCGCCGCGCGGGGGACTTCCTGGCGCGCCTGGAAAGCCTCGATACCCGCGAGCAGATCGACGCCGCTGGCGTGCGCCGCCTCTACGCCGGCCTCAACCAAGGAGACGCGCAATGAGCCAAGCACCTTCTTCCCGTGGCCTGGCCTGGTTCCAGGCGCTGGCCGGCGAACAGCCCGCGCGGGCGCAGGACGGCGCCTCGCTGCGGGTGGCCGACGCCGAGCTGGACGGCCAGCCGCTGCGCTACCTGGCGGTGGTGGCGGATGCGCACAACCCCTTCCCCCGCGCCCGCCACGGCGAGGTCGGCCTGCTCGAAGGCTGGCGCCTGGCGCAGGCGGTGGACGAAGCCATCGCCGCCGACCGCGCCGCGCCGCGCAAGCGCGCCCTGGTCGCCATCGTCGACGTGCCCAGCCAGGCCTACGGCCGCCGCGAGGAAGCCCTGGGCATCCACCAGGCGCTGGCGGCGGCGGTGGACGCCTACGCCCGCGCCCGGCTCGCCGGCCATCCGGTGATCGGGCTGCTGGTGGGCAAGGCCATGTCCGGCGCCTTCCTCGCCCACGGCTACCAGGCCAACCGGCTGATCGCCCTGCGCGACGCCGGGGTGATGGTCCACGCCATGGGTAAGGCCGCCGCCGCGCGCATCACCCTGCGCAGCGTCGAGGAGCTGGAACGCCTGGCCGCCACGGTGCCGCCGATGGCCTACGACATCGACAGCTATGCCTCCCTCGGCCTGCTCTGGGACAGCCTCGAAGTGCCGTGCATCGATGCGCCCGGCGAAGCCGACGTGGCCCAGGTGCACGCCAGCCTGCGCCGCGCCCTCGACGACATCGCCGACGCCTCGCGCGACCTGCGTGGCCGCCTCGGCGCGAGCAACCGCGCGGCGTCCAGCCGCGTGCGCGAACTGCTGCGCGAGCAGTGGTGAGAACTCAGGAGCGGGCCATGTCCATCGTCAACAGCTCACAGCGGGGCTCGCGCCTGGAGCGGCCCGCTCCTGACCTTTTCCGCGCCCATGACCTGCTCTGGGGCATGCGCGCCGAACACCTGGCGCACGACGCGCCGGCCTGGGCCCGCGAGGTGCTGGCCGCCGGTTGGCCGGTTGTCGTGCGCCGCGCCCCGGCGCGCGCGGGCTGGCTGGCGGTGGGCCTGCGCGGCCACAGCCGCGAGCAGCGCTGGGCCGGCTGGCTGCCGATGGCCGCCGTCACGCGCCAGGCCACGCCGGAATCCCTGCGTGATCGTGAACCCACGCGCGACCTGCCGACCTGGCAGGCGCTGCGCCAGGTGCGCGCCACCCTCGACGGCCTGGGCCTGGCCTGGGGCGTCAGCGGCGGCGCCGGCTTCGAACTGGCCACTGGCGAGCCGGTGCTGCACGCGGCCAGCGACCTCGACCTGCTGCTGCGCACGCCGGCACCTTTCCCCCGCGACGCGGCCCGCGCGCTGCTCGGCGAACTGAGCAGCGCCGCCTGCCGCATCGACCTGCAACTGCAGACCCCCGCCGGTGGCCTGGCCCTGGCCGAATGGGCCGGGCAGGGCGCCCGCGTGCTGCTCAAGGGCGACCACGCGCCGACGTTGCTCGCCGATCCCTGGGCGCCCGCCGAGGTGACCGCGTGAGCGTGTTCTTCGCCTTCCCCGGCCAGGGCGCGCAGTACCCTGGCATGCTCTCGGCGCTGCCCGACGAGCCGCCGGTGCGCGCCTGCCTGGAGGAGGCGGCGGACGTGCTCGGCCAGCCCACGGCCAGCCTGGAAAGCGCCGAGGCCCTGGCTTCCACCCGCGCGGTGCAGCTGTGCCTGCTGATCGCCGGGGTTGCCGCGTCCCGCGTGCTCGCCGCGCGCGGCCATCAACCGGCGCTGGTGGCCGGGCTGTCCATCGGCGCCTACCCGGCGGCGGTGGTCGCCGGCGCCCTGGACTACGCCGACGCGCTGCGCCTGGTCGCGTTGCGCGGCGAACTGATGCAGCAGGCCTGGCCCGGCGGCCATGGCATGAGCGCCATCCTCGGCCTCGACCAGGCCCAGCTGGAGCCGCTGCTGGCGCAGGTGCACAGCGCCGAACGCCCGGTGTACCTGGCCAACGTCAACGCCGAGCGGCAACTGGTGGTGGCCGGCAGCGACGCCGGCCTGCAAGCCATCGCCGAGCTGGCCCGCGCCCACGGCGCCAGCGCGGCGAAGCGCCTGGCGGTCAGCGTGCCCTCGCATTGCGAACTGCTCGAAGCGCCCGCCGCGCGCCTGGCCGCGGCCTTCGCCGGGGTGCGCCTGAGCCGCCCGCGCCTGCGCTACCTGAGCGGCAGCACGGCGCGCCTGGTCATGGACCCGGCGGCGCTGGCCGCCGACCTCGCCTGGAACATGGCGCGCCGCGTCGAGTGGCGCGCCACCCTGCGCGGCGCCTACGAGCGCGGCGCGCGCCTGCACCTGGAACTGCCGCCCGGGCGCATACTCAGCGGCCTGGCCAAGCCCTGCTTCGGCGCTGCCGCCATCGCCTTCGACGGTGCCCGCGCGGACACCCTGGACGCGCTGCTGCGCGAGGAGGAACGCCGCGACCCCTGAGCCGGTCCCACCTTCCCAACCCCAACGACCAACCGAGGACAACAACAATGATCATCTACGGTGTCGCTCTACTCTCTGTCTGCACGCTTGCCGGCGTGATCCTGGGAGACCTGCTGGGCGTGCTGCTCGGCGTGCAATCCAACGTCGGCGGCGTCGGCATCGCCATGCTCCTGCTGATCTTCGCGCGCCTGGCGATGCACAAGCGCGGCGGCCTGAGCAAGGAATGCGAATTCGGCGTGGGCTTCTGGGGCGCCATGTACATCCCCGTGGTGGTGGCCATGGCCGCCCAGCAGAACGTCGTCACCGCCCTGCACGGCGGCCCGGTGGCGCTGCTCGCGGCGATCGGCGCGGTGCTGGTGTGCGGGGCGACCATCGCCCTGATCAGCCGCACCCATCGCGGCGAGCCGCTGCCGCGCGAGGACCGCGCGCAAGACCTGGGCGGCGCCCCGGCGGGAGGTCGCTGAGATGTGGCAGATCGTCGAAAACGCGCTCATCCATAACGGCCTGGTCACCGCCTTCGCGGTGGTCGGGGTGATCATGTGGGTCTCGGTGCTGCTGTCGCGCTACCTGACCTTCGGCCGCGTCCATGGCTCGGCCATCGCCATCTTCATCGGCCTGGTGCTGGCCTGGGTCGGCGGCACCCTCAGCGGCGGGCAGAAAGGCCTGGCCGACCTCTCGCTGTTCTCCGGCATCGGCCTGATGGGCGGCGCCATGCTGCGCGACTTCGCCATCGTCGCCACGGCCTTCGAGGTGCAGGCCACCGAGGCGCGCAAGGCCGGGCTGATCGGCGTGGTGTCGCTGCTGCTGGGCACCGTGCTGCCGTTCATCGTCGGGGTGCTGGTGGCCTGGTCGTTCGGCTACCGCGACGCGGTGAGCCTGACCACCATCGGCGCCGGCGCGGTCACCTATATCGTCGGCCCGGTCACCGGCGCGGCGCTGGGCGCCAGCTCCGAGGTGGTGGCGCTGTCGATCGCCACCGGGCTGATCAAGGCGATCCTGGTGATGGTCTTCACCCCGGTCTCGGCGCGCCTGCTGGGCCTGGACAACCCGCGCTCGGCGATGGTCTTCGGCGGCCTGGCCGGCACCGTCAGCGGGGTCACCGCCGGGCTCGCCGCCACCGACCGGCGCCTGGTGCCCTACGGCGCGCTGACCGCCACCTTCCACACCGGCCTGGGCTGCCTGCTCGGCCCCTCGCTGCTGTACTTCTGCGTGCGTGGCCTGGTGGGTTGAGGTAGTGGCCGGTTGAGCGCGATTGCGATCGAGTGAAGCGGGCGCGGCGCCTCAGGCCCCCGCCCGCGTCGCTTCCTGCTCGTGGCGCATGCCGTACATGCGGCACTCGGCGAGCAGCGCCAGCAGGTTCGGGTCGCGCTCCTTGGCGCGCAGGAACACCACCCCGATGCGCTGCTGCAGGCGGTAGCGCGCCTGCAGCGGAATCAGCTTCACGCGGTTCTCGTACACCGCCTCGATGCGCTTGGGCAGCAAGGCGTAGCCCACCCCGGAACTGACCATGCTGAGCAGGGTGAAGATGTCCTTCACCTGCATGGCGATGCGCGGCTCGAAGCCGGCCAGCTGGAACACCCGCACGCCGTCCTGGTGGGTGGCGTAGCCCTGGGTGAGGGTGACGAAGGGCGCGTCGCGCAGGCTCGCCAGGTCGATCTCGGCCAGCTCCGCGTAGGGCGAGTCCACTGGCACGGCAAGGTAGATATCGTCGGAGAACAGCGGCAGGCATTCGCAGTCGGGGTCGGCCACGCTTTCGTTGAGCGACACCAGGATGGCGTCCAGCTCCATGTTCTTCAGCTGGTAGAACAGGTCGACGTTGGAGCCGAGGATGAGGTCGATGTTCAGCTCGCTGCGCCGCAGCTTCAGGCCCATGATCAGCTGCGGCACGGTCTTCACCGTCAGCGAGTAGAGCGCGCCGAGCTTGAAGCGCTCGGCGGAGAAGCCGGCGGCCTCGCGGGTCAGGCGCACCGTCTCGTTGACGTCCTGCACCAGCTTCTGCGCGCGCTCCTCCAGCACGAAGGCGCTTTCCAGCGGCGTGAGGGTGCGCCCCTCGTGCTTGAACAGCGGGCAGCGCAGGGCGCTTTCCAGTGAGTGGATGGCGCGGTGCACGCTGACGTTGCTGGTGCCCAGCTCGGCGGCGGCGCGGGCCAGGTTGCCGGTGCGCATGAAGGCCAGGAACACCTCCAGCTTCTTCAGCGTCAGCTCCTCGTCGATGCGCGGCAGCGGCGCCGAGGCCGTGTCAGCGCGGGCCATGGGCGGCTCGTGGGGAAGTCGGAAGGGGCATGTTCATCTCCTCGGGTGGCCGGGCCACGTTAGCCGAGCGCGGCGCCGCCTTCCAGCGTTGCCTCAGGGCTTGGCGAGCGCCGTGCGGGCCTGCTCGCAGCCCTTGTCGGCGGCGCGCTTGAGGTAGTCGGCGCGCTTGGCCTTGGGCGCCTTGCCGGCGAGCATCATGTAGACCTCGGCCTGGTAGGCGCGCTGGTCGCCCTTGGGCGCCAGCAGCGACATCGGCCGCTCGGCCTGGCACCAGCCCAGGGCGTGGCTGGGCTGCGGGAAGTACTTCGCGTAGCGCGCCGAACGCGCGGCGGCCTCGGCCTGCCTGGCGAAGGAGGGCGCCTTGGCGGCGGCTTCGCAGAGGGTTTCCAGGTCCAGCGCGGCGGGGGCGAAGCCCTGCTTGAGGCTGTCGCCCAGCAATTCGCAGGCGCGCTGCTGGCTCTGCTCGTCCTGGACGAAGTCGGCCAAAAGCTGGGCCAGGCGGAACTCGGCCACCGGGTGCTTCTGCCGGGCGGCCTGGTCGAGCAGCGGAATGGCCTGGTTGAGGTTCCTGGACAGCGCTGTCCGGAACGGTTTCGCCGCTTCCTCGGGGCTCTTGCCGGCGGCGCGGGCCTTGTCCATGCCGGCGATCTGCTCGTTGGCCTTGGCCAGGAACGGCAGGGCCTTGCGGTACTCGGCGTCGCCGGGCAAAGGCTTGTCCTTGGCGTGCGCGGCGCCTGCGAGCAGGGTCAGGGCGAGGAGGGCGAGGCGAACTTTCAAGGCGGGCTCCGAAGCGGTGGATGAACCCGCGCATGGTAACAGCCAAAGGCCTCGGCGCGGCACGGGTATCGCCGTACTCCACGCATCCTGCGCGCCCCCGTAGGATGGCGTTGAGCGCAGCGATACCCATCAACCCACGCCCTAAACCCCCGACATTTTCTGCGGGAATAAGCAAAAATCTTTCGTCAAGGGGCTGGATTATTACGGGATATGAAAAATAATATTGCCGCTGCGCCTCTGGCCATCGCTCCGCGTGGACAGTAAGGTGCGCAGCGCCTCCCAGGAGGCATTTTTTCGTCCGACAAAGACAGCGCTGTCTCAAGGCTGCCCGGGCACCCCGGACGAGGGCGGAACGGCCGTTGCAGAGCGGTGCGCTCGCCCTTGTTCTACAGTTTTCGTTTTGCTCGTGCGGTTCGCGCCCCCGAAGGCGGCGGGCCGCGCGGCGTTTTTTGCTTTCAAGGCTGCCAGGAGGAACCCCCACCATGACCACCGCTCGGAACCTCGCCCCAGGCCTGGGGCTGCTCGCGCTGCTGACCGGCGGCGCGCACGCCGACGACGCGTTTTCCGCCGACTCGAAATGGGGCCTGGGCGACTGGGGTGGGCTGCGCAGCGAGCTGCTGGAAAAGGGCTACGACTTCAAGCTGGACTACGTCGGCGAGGCGGCGGGCAACCTGTACGGCGGCTACAACGACGACAAGACCGCGCGCTACAGCGACCAGTGGGCGCTGGGCACCCACCTGGACCTGCAGAAGATCCTCGGCTGGCACGGCGCCGAGTTCCAGCTGACGGTGACCGAGCGCAGCGGCAACAACCTGTCCAACGACCGCGTCAGCGACCCGCGCGCCGGCCAGCTCAGCTCGGTGCAGGAAGTCTGGGGCCGCGGCCAGACCTGGCGGCTGACGCAGATGTGGTACAAGCAGACCTTCCTCGACGACGCCCTGGACATCAAGGTCGGCCAGTTCGGCGAGGGCGAGGACTTCAACAGCTTCCCCTGCGACTTCCAGAACCTGGCGTTCTGCGGCTCGCAGGTGGGCAACTGGGTCGGCGGCATCTGGTACAACTGGCCGGTGGCGCAGTGGGCGGTGCGGGTGAAGTACAACCTCAGCCCGGAATTCTTCGTGCAGGTCGGCGCCTACGAGCAGAACCCCTCGAACCTGGAAACCGGCAACGGCTTCAAGCTCAGCGGCAGCGGCACCCAGGGCGCGATCCTGCCGGTGGAACTGGTGTGGTCGCCGAAGGTGGGTGCACAGCAACTGCCCGGCGAATACCGCCTGGGCTACTACTACAGCACTGCCAAGGCCGACGATGTCTACGAAGACGTCAATGGCCAGCCGCAGGCCCTCACCGGCAA
>NZ_JARJLT010000040.1 GCF_029335315.1 Pseudomonas citronellolis | reverse complement strand
AGTAGCCTGTCCGGCCGAATCATCCGATGATTGGATGTCTGCATGGCCAACTCCCTCAAACGCTCCCTGGTCGACATCGCCCTGGAGCAGATCCGCGAACGCATCGACAGCGGCGCCTGGGCCCTCGGCCAGCGCCTGCCGCCAGAGCCGGAGCTGGCGGAAATCCTCGGCATGAGCCGCAACACCGTGCGCGAAGCGGTGCGCGTGCTGACCTTCTCCGGCGTGCTCGAAGTGCGCCAGGGCGACGGCACCTACGTGCGCGCCTGCGCCGACCCGCTGGACACCATGCTGGCCCTGGCCCGTGGCTCCATCGAGCAGGCCCTGGAGGCCCGCGGGGTGATCGAGGTGGAGGCCGCGCGCCTCGCCGCGCTGCGCCGCAGCGACGCCGACCTGGCCGAACTGCGCCAGGCCCTGGCGCTCAGCGCCGAGTTTCACGGCGGCGACACGCAACGCTACGTCGAGCTCGACCTGGCCTTTCACCAGCGCGTGGTGGATGCCGCCCACAACCCGCTGCTCAGCGAGCTGTACCGCTACTTCTCGCGGGTGATCCGCGCCGGCCTGCAACGCACCATCGACGAGCCGGGCCGACCGCAGCCGGCGTTCGACCTGCACAGCCAACTGCTCGACGCCATCGAGCGTGGCGATGCGGAGGCCGCGGCCAACGCCAACCGCGCCCTGCTGATCTGACTTTCCCTTTCCCTGCCTTGCGATGACTGCCATGTCCGAACATCACCCGCACGCCGACGAACTGCTGATCGACGCCGAGATCGACGACAGCCCCGCCCCGCCGCCCGCGCCGGCCCGCCCCTGGCTGTTGCTGCTGGGCCTGGTGCTGGTGGCGATGAACCTGCGCCCGGCGCTGTCCAGCCTGGCGCCGCTGCTCAACAGCGTGCGCGAAAGCACCGGCCTGTCGGCCGCCGCCGCCGGCCTGCTGACCACCCTGCCGGTGCTCTGCCTGGGCCTGTTCGCCCCGCTGGCGCCACGCCTGGCCCGGCGCCTGGGCGCCGAGCGGGCGGTGCTGGCGGTGCTCCTGCTGCAGGCCCTGGGCATCGTCCTGCGCAGCCTGTTCCCGGTGGCCGGGCTGTTCGTCGGCAGCCTGGTGGCCGGCGCCAGCATCGGCATCATCGGCGTGCTCCTGCCGGGCATAGTCAAGCGCGACTTCCCGCGCATCGCCGGGATCATGACCGGGGTCTACACCATGGCCCTGTGCCTGGGCGCGGCCACCGCCGCCGGGGCCAGCGTGCCGCTGGCGAAGCTGTTCGGCGACAGCTGGCAGATCGCCCTGGCCAGCTGGGCCCTGCCCGCCGTGCTGGCGGCGCTGGTCTGGCTGCCGCAGGCGCGCCAGGGCCAGCACGCGCAGCGCCAGGCGTTCCAGGTCAAGGGCCTGTGGCGCGACCCGCTGGCCTGGCAGGTGACCCTGTACATGGGCCTGCAATCGTCGCTGGCCTACATCGTCTTCGGCTGGCTGCCGTCGATCCTCATCGACCGCGGCCTGAGCCCGACCGAGGCCGGCCTGGTGATGTCCGGCTCGGTGATGGTGCAACTGATCAGCGCCCTCGGCGCGCCCTGGCTGGGCACCCGTGGGCGCGACCAGCGCCTGGTGGTGTTCCTGGTCCTGGCGCTGACCCTGGCCGGGCTGCTCGGTTTCCTCTACGCCTCGCTCGACGGCATCTGGCTGTGGGCGGTGATCCTCGGCCTGGGCCAGGGCGGCACCTTCAGCATCGGCCTGGCGCTGATCGTGCTGCGCTCACCCGACGCCCACGTCGCCTCGCACCTGTCCGGCATGGCCCAGGGCGTGGGCTACACCCTGGCGGCGCTGGGCCCGTTCCTGGTCGGCGTGGTGCATGACCTGACCCAGGGCTGGGACGCGGTCGGCATCATCTTCGTGGTGGTCAGCCTGGCCGCCCTGGTGGCCGGCCTGGGCGCCGGCCGCGAACGCATGGTCGGGGTGCGCAGCGAGACGCTCCCGTAGGACTCGTAGGGCGCATAACGCCTGAGCGTTATCCGCCGTCGTCATAGGCACCGTCGCTCCGGCCAACGGCGTATAACCGCGAACGGTTATACGCCCTGCGTTTCCGGCGCGGGTCAGGGCGCCTTGTCCGACGGCGGTGGCGGCAGGCTGCGCTTGGGGCTTTCGATCCAGTCGCTGACCAGGTTGTAGACCACCGCCAGCAGCACCGGGCCGAGGAACAGGCCGATGAAGCCGAAGCTCAGCAAGCCGCCGAGCACGCCGAGCAGCACCACCACCAGCGGCAGGTTGCCGCCGCGGCTGATCAGGTACGGCTTGAGGATGTTGTCCACGCCGCTGATGACGAAGAAGCCCCACAGCCCGAGGAACACCCCGTAGCCGTAGTTGCCCTGGACGAACAGCCAGATGGTGGCCGGGCCCCAGACCAGCGGCGGGAACATCAGCAGGCTGAAGACGAAGGTCAGCAGGCCGAGCAGCAAGGCCCCCGGCACCCCGGCGATGAGGAAGCCGACGAAGGCCAGCACCGCCTGCGCCGCCGCGGTGCCGATCACGCCGTTGACCACGCGCTGCACGGTGCCGGCGATCAGCTCCATGTAGTGTTCCGCGCGCGGGCCGATCAGGCGTTCCAGCACCTGGTAGGCGAAGGCCTCCAGGCGCTTGCCGTCGCGGTAGAAGAAGAAGATCAGCACCAGGCTCAGGACCAGCTCGAAGATGCCCCCGGCGAGTTTCGCCGAGCGCGCCAGCAGCCAGTTGCCGACCTCGCCCATGTACGGCTTGAGGTTGGCGAAGATGACCACGCCCTGCTGGTCGATCGAGTACCACCAGCCGACCAGGCGGTCGCCGATCAGCGGCGTGCGCGCCAACCAGCTCGGCGGCGGCGGCAGGCCGGCGACCTGCAGGTTCTTCACCAGTTCGACGCCGGCGCGCAGCTTGTCGGCCAGGCCGAACCCAAGGCCGAGCAGCGGCAGCGCCACTATCACGATCCACAGCGCCGTCAGCACCCCCGCCGCCAGCGCTTCGCGGCCACCCAGCAGGCGCGTCAGCAGGCGCATCAGCGGCCAGCTGGCGAAGGCCAGCACGGCGGCCCAGAACAGCGCCGTCCAGAACGGCGCCAGCACCCACAGGCTGGAGCCCAGCAGGATCACCAGGAGGATGCGCAACAACAGGTTATCGAACATCGGGGCCGGACTCCTTATCGACACGGCAACGGCGGCCGGGCGCGCGCGGCACCCAGCATCAGCGTAGGTGAATCAGCGCAGCCAGGTCAGGTGCAGGCCATCGCCCTCGGCACCACCCAGCTCCAGGCGGGCGTCGCGCACGCCCTGGGCGGTGAGCGCCGCGCGCCAGTCGGCGGCGTGGCTGCCGGCCAGTTCGACGCGCACGCCGGTGTCCAGGCGCAGGGTGCGCACCAGCAGGTCGAGCCAGGCGCCGCCGGGTTGCCCCGGCACGTGGCTCAGGGTCAGCTCGCCGTTGGCCTTGAGCAGGCGCATCAGCGTCGCCGCGCTGGGCAGCAGCTCGCCCAGCGCGCTGCCGGCGTCGAGCTGCTCGGCGTGCAGGTAGGCGCGGCGGTTGCCACGGGTGATCGCGTAGACCGCCAGCAGGCTGTCCTGCTGCGGCGCGGCGAGGCGCACCAGCAGGTAGGCCTGCTGGTCGTCCGGGCCGAACAGGCTGGAGTTGCCGAACACAGTGTTGGCCAGCAGGCTGCTGGAACCGCAGTCGCGGCCTTCGCACCAGAACAGCGGGGTGGCGTCGGCCTTGAGCAGGTCCTTGCGCGCGGCGGCGAAGGCGTTGGCGCTGGAGTCCTCGTCGGGCAGACGGTAGGTCAGCGCGGTCAGCGGGCCGAGGGCGCGCACCTCGCCTTCCATGCGCAGGCGCCCGCTGATGCGGCTGATCGGCCCCAGCGGGTAGACCCGTTCGGTACTCGGCGTCTGGCTGAAATCGACGATCTCGGCCCGCGGGAAGCGCGGCAATACGCCGAGGTCGTGGCTGTCGGGGATGTCGGCGGCGATGGCGCTGGCCGTCAGCAGCGCGCCCAGGGCGGGCAGCAGGCGAAGGAGCATCAGGCGGCGCACCCAAAGGTGCGGCGGCCCGCGCCGTTGACATCCTGGTGGGCGCCCGGCGCGGCGCTGGCGTAGTGCTCGATCATGCAGAATCTCCCTGCTGCGATCCCAGCAGGGTCGGGGGAAGCCCGGCAATAGTCAAGCCAGCGCCGGCAACCGCTTGTTTCCGCTACGAATTCGCCGCGCCCAGGAAGGGCCGGAAGATGTCCGCCACAGCCTGCGCCCCGGCCTCGTCGTCCAGGTGCAGGTGGTGCCCGCCGGGGCGTTCGTGAACCGCGAACGGCCGGCCTTCGAGCAACTGGCGGATGCCCGGCTCGGCCGAGAGCATGCCGCCCTCGGCCAGCACCAGGCTCACCGGGCACTGCACGGCCTGGACGAAACTGGCGGCGTGGGCGCGGGTGAAGCGCAGCGGCGAAGGCAGCGTCAGGCGTGCGTCGCTGCGCCAGGTGAAGCCACCGGGCACCGGCATCAGGCCGCGCCGGGCGAGCAGTTCGGCAGCCTCGCGGCTGACCGCGCCAACGCCCTTCATGCGCGCTTCCACGGCGCGGTCGATGGCTTCGTACACCGGCTTGCGCTTGTTCGGCAGCGCCAGTTGCGCCTTCAGCGCCTCGCCGAGCTTGGCCGGGGCCTTGTCGGCCTCGCCGGTGTAGGGCACCAGGCCGTCGATCAGCGCCAGGCGCTCGATGCGCTCGGGCATGGCGCCGGCCAGCAGCACCGAGACGATGGCGCCCATGGAGTGGCCGAGCAGCGAGAAACGCTCCCAGCCCAATTGTTCGGCCACGCTCAGCACGTCGAAGGCGTAGTCCCACAACAGGTAGCTGGCGCCGGGCGCGCGATGCGCCGAATGGCCGTGGCCGGCGAAATCCAGGGCGACGATGCGCAGGCCGTCGAGCTTCGGCGCCAGGCGCGCGAAGCTCATGGCGTTGTCCAGCCAGCCGTGCAGCGCCAGCACCGGCTTGCCGTCCTCGGGACCGAACAGGTGCGCGGCCAGTTCGATGTGCGGAAGGTTCAGGCGGATTTCTTCGACCTGGGCGCTCATGGGCGGTGGCTCTCCTGTTCGGTACGGCGCTGCCAGCGCGCGAAGATCTGCTTGAGCAGCTCGGCGGTATCGCCCGGGCGCTCGAGGGGAAACATGTGGCCGCCGGGCAGCGTCAGCGCCTCCCCCTGCGGCACCCGCCGCACCATTTGCGCGTGGTGCGGCAGCACCACCCGGCTGTGGCGCCCGCGCACCAGCGCCAGCGGCACCGTCAGGCGGCTCGGCCGGCCGGGGGTGGCGTGGGGCACGTTGCGGTAGATGCTGATCTCGGTGGCCGGGTCGAACTTCAGCCGCAGCCCTTGGCCGCTCGAGGCCAGGCCGTGGCGCACATAGTCCTGCAGGCAGTCGGGATCGAAGCGCTGGAACAGCGCCTTGCCGGCGAAATAGCCGAGCGCTTCCTCGAAGTCGCTGAAGTCCTCGCGCCGGCCCAGGGTGCGCCCGGCCGGGGTGATGCGGTCGATGAAGCCGAAGCGCTTGGCCGCGCGGATCACCCACTGGTCGGCGAAGGTCAGGGTCGGCGAATCCAGCATCACCACCCCGCGGTACAGCTCCGGGCGACGCAGGGCGGCGTGGTAGTGCAGCAGGCCGCCGAGGGAATGGCCGACGCCCCAGACCGCCTCGCCCTGCCCTTCCAGGTGGTGCAGCAGCTCATCGACCAGGTTCGACCAGTTGGCGTTCACCGGGAAGCGCGGATCGTGGCCGTGCATCTCCAGGTGGCGCACCTCGAACTCCGGCGCCAGGGCATTGAACAGCTTGCCGTAGGTGCCGGAAGGGAAGCCGTTGGCGTGGGCGAAGAAGATCGCTTGGGACATGCCGGTGACCGCATGGGGAAAGACAGTGGAATTCT
>NZ_JARJLT010000409.1 GCF_029335315.1 Pseudomonas citronellolis | reverse complement strand
TCCTCGCGGCGATCCGCGAGGAAGGTTACGAAGCCGCGCCGGCCTGACCCCAGTCGCGGATCAGCCCGCGGAACAGCGGGTCGAAGAGCTGTTCGGTTTCTTCCACCGGGTCGAACAGCTCGGGGTCGCGCAGCCAGTCGTTGATCAGCCCCAGGATCATCCCGTGGACCGCCCGCGAGGCGCTCTTCGGGGTCACCCCGGGAAGCAGCCGCACGCGGCACCTGTCGCGGGCGAAGAGCTGCTCGCAGAGGTCGATGAACTGGCGGATGAAGGCGTTGTGGCGCAGGATCGCCTCGCGCAGCTCCTCGGTGAATTCGCAGCGTTGCAGCAGGATGGTCAGCACGCGGCGCTTCTGCGCGTTCTGCGCCAGGCTCTGCACCACCTCCACGCACAGGTCGAACAGCGAGCGCACCGGGTCGGCGCCGTCGCAGCCGGACAGGCGCAGCGTCAGTTGCTCTGGCGGCAGGCGCACCTGGGCGAGCAATTCGTTGAACAGGTGGGCCTTGTTTTCGAAGTGCCAGTACACCGCACCGCGCGTCACTCCCGCGTTGCGCGCGATTTCTTCGAGGCTGGTGCTGGAGACGCCGTTCTCCAGGAAAAGCGCTTCCGCCGAGTCCAGGATCGTCTGGCGGGTCTTCTCCGAATCTTCTTTGGTTCTTCTCATGGCGCGCTTAGCTATACCGGCTAGTCTCACTAGTGTCCCCGCAGTTTACTGAAATTTCGAGCGGGAACCGTGAGTTACTGGCGTATGGCAGATTTCCCCCACTGCCGAGCCGATTCGCCTTAGCCGACATTCCATGGAGAGGTTCTATGCCGTCCACCGCCCGCTTGCCTGCCGCCCTGGCCTTTTGCGCCCTGGTTGTCGCGCAGTCCGTCCACCCGGTCCAGGCGGAAGAGGGGAAAGCGGCACCGCCACCGGAGGTCACGGTGGAGGTGGCCAAGAGCAGCAGCCTGCCGCTGAAACTCGAGTATTCGGCGCGGGCGGCCGGTTTCCGCGAGGTGGAGGTGCGCGCCCAGGTCAGTGGCATCCTGCAGAAACGCACTTATGAAGAGGGCCGGCCGGTCAAGCAGGGCCAGGTGCTGTTCCAGATCGACCCGCGTCCCTACCAGGCCGCCCTCGGCCAGGCCAAGGGCGCGCTGGCCCAGGCCCAGGCGCGCTACCGCCAGACCGACCGCGACCTGCGGCGGATCCGCGAGCTGCAGCGCAAGGGCTTCGCCAGCGCCAGCGAGCTGGACCGCTACACCTCCGACTACGAGCAGGCCAAGGCCGACGTGCAGGCGGCCAAGGCCAACGTCGACGCCAAGCAGATCGACCTGGACTACACCACGGTCAAGGCGCCGATCTCCGGCATGGCGAGCAAGGAGGCCCGCTCCGAGGGCAGCCTGGTCACCGCCAGCGACCCGAATACCAGCCTGCTCACCGAGCTGACCCAGCTCGACCCGATCTACGTCAACTTCGCCTATTCCGACACCGAAGCCGCGCGCCTGCGCGACGGCGTCCAGCAGGGCCGCCTGGTGTTGCCCGCGCAGGGCAAGCTGCAGGCGCAGATATTCTTCGGCGACGGCAGCCGCTACCCGGTCAACGGCGTGGTCGACTTCACCGACAGCTTCGTCAACACCGGCACCGGCACCATCAACGCCCGCGCCGTGGTGCCCAACCCGGACACCCACCTGATCCCCGGGCAGTTTGTTCGCCTGGTGGTCGTCGGTATCACCCGCAAGGCCGCGGTCACCGTGCCCGAACGGGCGCTGGCCCAGGGCCCGCGCGGCACCTTCGTCTACATCGTGGACAAGGACGGCATGGCCCGCGTGCGCCAGGTGAGCGCCTCGCAGATGGTCGACCAGCGCTGGGTCCTCGACTCCGGCGTCGACGAGGGTGACCGGGTGATCGTCGACGGCTTGCCCAAGGTGCGCCCGGACCAGCCGGTGAAAGCCGTGGAGGCGCCCGCGGCGCCGGCGCAGCAGGCCCCCGACCAGCAAGCAAAGTCCTGAAGGAGCGGCCATCGTGATTTCGCGCTTCTTCATCGACCGTCCGATCTTCGCCATGGTGATCTCCATCGTCTTCCTGCTTGCCGGGCTCGCCGCCCTGCATGCGCTGCCGGTGGCGCAGTACCCGGAGATCCTGCCGCCGCAGGTCTCGGTGACCGCCTCCTATCCCGGCGCCAGCTCGCAGGTGATCGCCGAAACCGTGGCGGCGCCGCTGGAACAGGAAATCAACGGCGTCGAAGGCATGATCTACCAGCTGTCCAACTCCGACAGCAGCGGCGCCATGAGCCTGACCGTGTACTTCCAGGTCGGCACCGACCCGGACCAGGCCACCATCAACGTCAACAACAAGGTCCAGGCCGCCCTGGCCAAGCTGCCCGAGGAAGTGCGCCGGCAAGGCGTCAAGGTGCAGAAGAAGTCCTCCGACATCCTCCAGGTGGTGGCCCTGTATTCGCCGGACGGCTCGCGTGACCCGGTGTTCATCAGCAACTACGCGCTGATCAACGTGATCGACGAACTGAAGCGGATTCCCGGCGTCGGCGACGTCACCCAGTTCGGCTCCAAGGACTACTCCATGCGCATCTGGCTGCGCCCGGACAAGCTGGCGCAGTACAATCTCACGCCCAGCGACGTGGTCGATGCCATCCGCGAGCAGAACTCGCAGTTCGCCGCCGGCAACTTCGGCAAGGAGCCGCTGAACAAGCCGCAGGACTTCACCTACACGGTGAGCACCCAGGGCCGCTTCACCGATCCGCAGGAGTTCGACAGCGTCATCCTGCGCACCGACAGCACTGGCGCCAGCCTGCGCCTGAAGGACGTCGCGCGGGTCGAGCTGGGCGCCCTGGACTACTCGATGAAGACCACGCTGAACGGCCAGCTCAACGCCGCCTTCGGCGTCTACCTGCAACCCGGCGCCAATGCCCTGGACACCGCCGAGACGGTGCGCGCCACCATGGAGAGGCTGGCCAAGCGCTTCCCCGAGGGCGTCACCTACAAGATTCCCTACGACACCACCGTCTTCGTCAAGGTGTCCATCGAGGAGGTGGTGCACACCTTCTTCGAGGCCCTGGTGCTGGTGATGCTGGTGGTCTACATCTTCCTGCAGAACCTGCGCGCCACCCTGATCCCGGTGCTGGCCATCCCGGTGTCGCTGGTCGGCACCTTCGCCGGCATGTACCTGCTGGGCTTCTCCATCAACCTGCTGACCCTGTTCGGCCTGGTGCTGGCCATCGGCATCGTGGTGGACGACGCCATCGTGGTGCTGGAGAACGTCGAGCGGGTGATGCGAACCGAGAAACTGCCGCCGCGCGAGGCGGCGATCAAGGCCATGGAGGAGGTGACCGGGCCGATCGTCGCCATCGTCCTGGTGCTGTGCGCGGTGTTCGTCCCGGTGGGCTTCCTCGGCGGGCTGGCCGGGCAGATGTACCAGCAGTTCGCGATCACCATCGCGGTGTCGGTGGTGATTTCCGGGATTGTCGCGCTGACCCTGTCGCCGGCGCTCTGCGCGCTGATCCTCAAGCCCGAGCACAAGGAGCCGGCGGCGCCGTTCCGCTGGTTCAACCGGATGTTCGACGCGGCCACCTCGGCTTACGGCGCCGGCGTGCAGTTCTTCCTCAAGCGCGCGGTCATCGGCCTGCTGGTGTTCGGTGGAATGATCGCGCTGATGGTCGTGCTGTTCGGCCGGGTGCCCGGCTCGCTGGTGCCCGACGAGGACCAGGGCTACGTGCTCAACGCCTACATCCTGCCGCCGGCGGCCTCGCTGTCGCGCACGGCGGCGGTCACCGACGCCGTCACCGCGCAGCTGGAGAAACACCCGGCGGTGCAGGACGTGCTGACCTTCGCTGGCCTGAACATCCTGACCAACGCCAACACCACCAGCGCCGGTGTGTCCTTCGTCACCCTCAAGGACTGGAAGGAACGCACCACCCCCGAGCTGGACGCGCGCAACCTGACCCGCACCTTCATGGGCATGGGCGCCAAGCAGCAGGACGGCGTGGTGATGACCTTCAACCCGCCGCCGATCACCGGCATGAGCACCACCGGCGGCTTCGAGGCGTACATTCAGGACCGCAGCGGCGGCACCTCCGCGCAGCTCGAACAGATCGTCCAGAAGTTCATGGCGGCGGCGGCCAAGCGTCCCGAACTGGCCGGCGTGACCAGTACCTTCAACGCCAACGTGCCGCAGTACTACATCAACCTCGACCGCACCAAGGCGCGTTCGCTGGGGGTGGCGATCAACGACGTGTTCACCGCCATGCAGGCGACCTTTGGCGCCTATTACGTCAACGACTTCACCCTGTACGGGCGGACCTGGAAGGTCAACCTGCAGTCCGAGGCGGACTTCCGCCGCAAGCCCGAGGACCTGACCCAGGTCTACGTGCGCGCTTCCAGCGGTGACCTGGTGCCGCTCTCGGCCCTGGTCAGCGTGCAGCGCACCCTCGGCCCGGATTCCTACGCGCGCTTCAACGTGTTCCCGGCGGCCAAGCTGCTCGGCGGCCCGGCGCCGGGCTACAGCTCCGGCCAGTCGCTGGCGGCGATGCAGGAAGTGGCCGACCAGACCCTGGGCGACGATTACCAGCTGGCCTGGATCGGCTCGGCCTACCAGGAGCTGGCGACCCAGGGCTCGGGCAGCACCGCGTTCCTCTTCGGCCTGATCCTGGTGTTCCTCATCCTCGCCGCCCAGTACGAGCGCTGGACCCTGCCGCTGGCGGTGGTCACCGCGGTGCCCTTCGCGGTGTTCGGCGCCATCCTCGCCATCTGGATGCGTGGGCTGAGCAATGACGTGTACTTCCAGGTCGGCCTGGTGACCCTGATCGGCCTGGCGGCGAAGAACGCCATCCTGATCATCGAGTTCGCCGTGATGGTCCGCGAGGAGCAGGGGCTGGGGCCGCTGCAGGCGGCGCTGGAGGCGGCCAAGCTGCGCTTCCGGCCGATCGTCATGACCTCGCTGGCGTTCATCCTCGGTTGCGTGCCGCTGGCCATCAGCACCGGCGCGGGTTCCGCCAGCCGCCATTCGATCGGCACCGGGGTGATCGGCGGGATGCTCGCCGCGACCCTGCTGGCGACCTTCCTCATCCCGATGTTCTACATGCTGGTGGAATCGGCCAGCGATCGTCTGGGCAAGGGCAAGAAGCCCAAGGCCCAGGCGCCCGCGCCCGGCGACGAGGGCGCGGCGCACTGACACGCCAGCGGGCGCTGGCCACACGGCCGGCGCCCGTTGGCGTGTAGGAACGGCGCAATTTTGTGCGACCGGGCCTCTCCTGGCGGCAGCGACTTGTTATGCTTGCGGCTGTTTCGTTAGCCTGCTTTCCAATTCGCCAGAA
>NZ_JARJLT010000408.1 GCF_029335315.1 Pseudomonas citronellolis | reverse complement strand
TTCCAGAGGAACATCCGCGCGCACCGGAGCGCCCCGTTCAGGAGGCCGAGCGAAGCCCCCGCTCAGGAGGTCGGGCGACATGGATGTCGCGCGAGCCCCGATCTGTACAGGGACGTACTGTCGGGGCGTGCCTCCGTGGCGGGGGAGTTCGCGAGGGAAGCCCGGCTTGCCGGGCCCGGATGTCGGGGCAAGACCTTTGCCTACTTTGGGTCGTTTGCCAAAGTAGGTCGCCCGAGGGGGCGAAACAAGAAACATCCGAGCACTCATAAGCGGCGCGCTACACCCAACCCCAACCCCAATCACAAAGTCTCTGGGTCCCCGCGTTCGCGGGGATGACAGGGATGGAGGGGGATGACAGGGGATGGGGGATGACAGGGCGTACGGGAAGATGCCAGTCGAAACCCGCCCTCAGAGCGGCACGAACTTGCTCGCCAGGACGATGCTGCCGTCGCTGCGCTTGCGCAGGTCCACCGGCAACACCTTGGGCAGGGAATCGACCAGCGCCTGCAGGTCGCTGGTGTCGTAGATGCCGCCGATGCGCATGGCGGCGACGGTCGGGTCGTCCAGGCGCACCGGGTGCGGCAGGTAGCGGTTGATCAGCGGGATCGCCGCCTGCAGCGCCTGGTCTTCCAGCACCAGGCGGCCGTCGATCCAGGCGATGGCGTCTCCCGGCGCCACCTGGGCCAGTTCGAACTGGCGGCTGGCCTTGCTGTAGCGGGCCTGCATGCCCGGCGTCAGCTGCGCGCTGTTGCTGTCCACGCCGGCCGGCGGGCTGACCACCACCGAGCCCTCGAGCAGGGTGACGAGCATCTGGCTGGGGTCGGTCCAGACGTTGAAGCGGGTGCCGGTGACCCGCACGCTGCCGTTCTCGGTGCGCACGGTGAACGGCTGCAGGCTGTCGTGGGTGACTCGGAAGTAAGCCTCGCCGCCGCTGCCCAGACGCGCGTCGCGGTGGTCGCGGTACTGGGCGAAGAACAGGCTGGAGTGGGCGTTGAGCTGGACCCTGGAGTCATCGGCGAGGATCACCTCGCGCGGCTTGTCCTGGGCGGCGTAGTAGCCGACGCGGGCCGGCAGCCAGCCGGCCGACCAACCCGCCGACCAGGCGGCGCCAAGGGCGATGCAGGCCACCGCGGCGGCCGCGGCGATGCGCCGCAGCGGGCGGCGACGCGGGCGCGCCAGGGGGCGTGGCGGGGCGGCCAGGCTCGGCGCCGCGACCGGCGCCTGCAGGCCGTCGGCGAGTTGCCAGATGTCCAGCATCGCCTGGTATTCCTCGCGGTGCCGAGGGTCGGCCGCGTGCCAGGCGGCGAAGGCCTCGCGCTCGGCGGCCGAGCAGTCCTCGTCGTGCAGCCGCGCGCACCAGTGCGCCGCCTCGGCGCTCAGGCGTTCGTCGTCTTGCTCGGAGGGCAGCTGGGTCATCGGAGGTTTCCAGGGCGGGGCGGCGAGGTGCGCCCGTTATCACACTTTCTTTTCGGCTTGATGCGAGTGATTATAAGTACGCCTGACTCGGACTGTCAGCAGGCGCCGGCCGTAAAAGCCGAATTTTCTCGCAACCCCAGGCCGGGCGGAAGCCACCGACTTGATCCGTTACTACCAGGAATTGACCGCCTTCCTCAGCCGTACCCTGGGCGACCGGCAGACCGCCGCCGACCTCACCCAGGAGGCGTTCCTGCGCCTGCTCGACCGCAAATCGGAAGCGCACGTGGAACAACCCCGGGCGTTCCTGTTCAAGACCGCCGTCAACCTCAGCATCGACCTGCGCCGACGCACGCGCATCCGCCGCAACGAAGAGCTGGAGACCCTCGACCGCGAGGGTTGCCTGGACGAGCGCTGCCCGCAGCGCGAAGCCATCCACCAGCAGCAGCTGCAACTGCTGCGCCGCGCGCTGGAGCAATTGCCGGAGAACTGCCGCGAAGCCTTCCTGCTGCGCAAGGTGGAGGGCTGCTCCCACGCCGAGATCGCCGAGCGCCTGGGCATTTCCCGCGACATGGTGGAGAAGCACATCGTCAATGCCATGAAGCACTGCCGCCAGCGCCTGCAGCAGTGGGGCGGGCAGGGCTAGCGGCCCAGGCTGGCCATGGCGCGCCGGGCGGCGGCGGATAACCGCGAACGGTTATTCGCCCTACAGGCTGGTACGTCGATTTCCTTCGGCTGAATGCGAACGATTCTAAATTTCGTCAGCGCTGCCTCGTCTTCCTGAAAACGCGTTGTTCGCAACGCGCCCCCAATGGCCGACGGCTCCGTCGTCGCGCCGCACGGTTAACGGGCTAAGGACTTCGGCAGCATGAACCAGATGATCTCTCCCACCTACGATGTGCTCGGCATCGGCTTCGGGCCGTCCAACCTGGCGCTGGCGATCGCCCTGCAGGAGCAGGCGCAGCGCGAGGGCCGCGACTACCACGCGCTGTTCCTCGACAAGCAGGCGGACTACCGCTGGCACGGCAATACGCTGGTGGCGCAGAGCGAGCTGCAGATCTCCTTCCTCAAGGACCTGGTGACCCTGCGCAACCCCACCAGCCCCTACAGCTTCGTCAACTACCTGCACCAGCAGGGGCGCCTGGTGGACTTCATCAACCTGGGCACCTTCTACCCCTGCCGCATGGAGTACAACGACTACCTGCGCTGGGTCGCCGGGCACTTCGCCGACCAGGCGCTGTACGGCGAGCAGGCGCTGCGCGTGGAGCCAGTGCCCGGCGCCAACGGCGTCGAGGTGCTCAAGGTGCTGTCGCGCGACGCCCAGGGCCACGAGCGCTTCCGCCTGGCGCGCTCCATCGTCCTCAGCACCGGCGGCACGCCACGCATTCCCAAGGTGTTCGCCGGCCTGCGCGAGGACGACCGGGTGTTCCACCACGCCCGCTACCTGGAGCGCATGGCGCAGCAGCCGTGCAACCGCCACGAGCCGATGCGCATCGCGGTGATCGGCGGCGGGCAGAGCGCCGCCGAGGCCTTCATCGACCTCAACGACAGCTACCCCTCGGTGCAGGTCGACATGGTCCTGCGCTCGGCGGTGCTCAAGCCGGCCGACGACAGCCCCTTCGTCAACGAGATCTTCTCGCCCAGCTACACCGACCTGGTGTTCCAGGAGCCGGAAAGCGAGCGCGAGAAGCTGATCGCCGAGTACCACAACACCAACTACTCGGTGGTCGACCTCGACCTGATCGAGCGCATCTACGGCATCTTCTACCGCCAGAAGGTCTCGGCCCAGGCGCGCCACGGTTTCCTCTGCCGGCGCCAGGTGGAGGCCGCGCGCGGCGCCGCCGACGGCGTGCACCTGACCCTGCGCGACAGCGCCACCGGCCAGGCCGAGGAGAAGCGCTACGACGCGGTGATCCTCGCCACCGGCTACGAACGCAACTCGCACCGCGAACTGCTGGCGCCGCTGCAGGAGTACCTGGGTGACTTCCGCGTCGACCGCGACTATCGCGTGCAGACCGACCCGCGCCTGCGCGCCGGCGTCTACCTGCAGGGCTTCAGCCAGGACAGCCATGGCCTGAGCGACACGCTGTTGTCGGTGTTGCCGATGCGCGCCGAGGAAATCGCCGCCTCGCTCTTCGACGGCCTGCCGCAGCCCGCCGCACGGGCCCCGCAGGCGCGCACGGCGGAAAGCGCCTGAGTTTTTCGCCGCGCCGGTAAATTCCCGCCGACCCCGTTCGTCTTGCGAACGGGGTATCGGCATTTGCGCCATCCCCTTGCCGAACGAGGACGCCAGCCATGTCCAGCCCCACGCCCCACGAAACCCTGCCGCTGCCCGACGGCCGCCGCCTCGGCGCCGAGCTCGGCGGCACGCGCCTGACCCTGCTGCTCGACGGCCACGCCCTGCTGGCCCTGGAGCGCGACGGCCAGGCCTGGCGCGCGCTGTCCGAGGCGCCGAGCTTCGCCCTCTGGGCCTTCGCCTATTGGCAGTTCGCCCGTGACGAAAGCTGCCAGGCGCTGCTGCTGCACGCCGCGCAATGCCCGGCCCAGGCCTTCGCCGAAGGGCTTGCCTACCGCAACGCCGACGGCCTCGCGCAGATCGAGCGCGCGGCATTCTGGCAGTTGCCGCAGCCCTGGCTGCGCCAACCGGGCGTGGTTGGTTTCCCGCAGCTGCTGCGCGTGGATGGCGGCAAGCGCCACCCGTTGCGTCCGCCGAAGCCGCAGGGCGAGGTGTACCGGCGCTTCGACGCGCGCCTGGGCAGCTGGGTTTCCCTGCGCACCTTGGACATCGACGCCGACCTGGAACGCTTCAACCGCTGGCAGAACAGCCCGCGCGTGCTGGAGTTCTGGCAGGAAGGCGGCACCCTGGCGCAGCACCGCGCCTACCTGGAGAAGCTCGCCCAGGACCCGCACGCGCTGACCCTGATCGGCTGCTTCGACGACCAGCCGTTCGCCTACTACGAGGCCTACTGGGCCAAGGAAGACCGCATCGCGCCGTTCTACGCGGCGGACGACTACGACCGCGGCATCCACATGCTGGTGGGCGAGGAAGCCCATCGCGGCCCGCACAAGGTGGAAAGCTGGCTCAACGCCCTGGTGCATTACCTGCTGCTGGACGAGCCGCGCACCCAGCGCGTGGTCGCCGAGCCGCGCGCGGACAACGCGAAGATGATCGGCCACATGCAGCGCCAGGGCTTCTGGCGCGAAAAGGAGTTCGACTTCCCGCACAAGCGCGCCGCGCTGATGGTGCAGAGCCGCGAGAACTTCTTCGAGCGCTGCCGCCTGTGCTGAACCCCGGCCGTTCGCGGGAGGGCGCATGATCCCAGCCCTGGCGCCGCTGTTCTTCGGCGCCTTCGCCAGCTACCGCGACGCCCTGGTCACCCACGCCGACCCGCGCCCGGGCGTTCCGGCGCGCCTGCTGCTGCAGGGCGACCACCTGGAAGACCTGCTGCAACGTTTCGACCCGCCGCATCGCGGCCAGGACCGCCGGGCCCTGGCCTCGCAGTGGTCGAAGTGGTACCTGGTGCGGCTGATCCCGCCGGTGGTGGCCGCGGCCCTGGTGCTGGGCCGGCGCCTGCCGCTGGACTTCGAGCGGGTGGAGGTGGTGCTCGATGCGCAGGGCCTGCCGCAGTCGTTCAAGCTGCCGGGGGAGGGCGAGCCCTTCGCCACGCCGCCGGACGATCCCTTCGAGCGTTTCGCCGAACTGCTGGACGCGCACCTGCAGCCCTTCGTCGAGCAGCTCTGCGCGCAGGTGAAGATTTCCCCCAAGGTCATCTGGAGCAACGCCGGCAACTACTTCGAGTGGTTCATCGGCGAGATGGCGCGGGTGCCGCTGCCGCTGGCGCTGCTCGCCGACGGCCAGGCGCTGCTGCAGGCCGAACGCCGCCCGGATGGCCGGCGCAACCCGCTGTTCCAGCCGATCCGCTACCTGCCGGTGGCCGAGGAACTGCGCGCCGACGGCCTCTGGCGCCAGCGCCGGGTCTGCTGCATCCGCTACCGCCTGGGCTGCATCGGGCATTGCGACAACTGCCCGCTGATCGACGAGCCGCCGCCCGAGGCGAGCGACCTGTAGCTTTTTCGCGGACGAA
>NZ_JARJLT010000407.1 GCF_029335315.1 Pseudomonas citronellolis | reverse complement strand
TTGGGTGCGACGCTGAGGCCGAAGTACTTGTTCGACAGCGCCTTGTAGTCGTCGCTGGCCACCAGCTTGGCGATGGCCACGTCCAGCTTGGCCTTGAGCGCGGTGTCGTCCTTGCGCAGGCCGGCGCCGACGCCACGGCCGAACAGCGGGTCGTAGGGCACCTCGCCCTTGCTGACGATGCCCGCCGCCTTGGCGTCCGGCGAGTCGAGGAAGGACTTCACGGCGACGCCGTCGGCCATCATCAGGTCGATGCGCCCGGCCACCAGGTCGGCGTTCACCGAATCCTGGGTGTCGTAGTAGCGCACGTCGGCGATCTTCTCGTAGTACTTCTTCAGGTAGTTGGAGCTGACGGTGGAGATCTGCACGCCGATCACCTTGCCCTTGAGGCCCTCGGGGCTGATGTTGACCTCGGTGCCGGACGGCGCCGCCACGGCCACCGGAGTGTCGTAGTAGGGCACGCTGAAGGCGATCTGCTTCTCACGCTCGTCGGTGATGGACAGGGAGTTGAAGATCACGTCGACCTTCTTCGCCAGCAGCGCCGGGATGATGCCGTCCCAGGCCACCTCGTCGATCTCGCACTGCGCCTTCATCTCGGCGCAGACCTTGTGGATCAGGTCCGGCTCGAAGCCGGTCCATTGGCCGTCCGGCTGCTTCACCGAGAACGGCGGGTAGGGCTCCGCCGCCATCGCGAAGCGCAATGTCTCCGCCTGCGCGCTGGCCACGCCCGCCACCAGCAATGCCGCACCCGTCAACCAACCGCAAAGACCCTTGTTGTTCATGATGACCCTCTGCTTTCTTGTCGTTTGTTGTGCATCGAGACCCGCGAAACGGCCGCGCTGCGGACCGCTCAGCGATTCTGGTGGGCGTTGACGAACTGCCGGCAGCGCTCGCTGCGCGGCCGCGCGAAGACCTCATCGGGAGTGCCCTCCTCCTCGATCAGGCCCTGGTGCAGGAATGCCACGTGGCTGGAGACGTCGCGGGCGAAGGCCATCTCGTGGGTCACCAGGATCATGGTGCGGCCCTCCTCGGCCAGCGAGCGGATCACCCGCAACACCTCGCCGACCAGCTCGGGGTCGAGCGCCGAGGTGGGCTCGTCGAACAGCATCACCTTCGGCCGCACGGCCAGCGCGCGGGCGATGGCCACGCGCTGCTGCTGGCCGCCGGAAAGGAACGCCGGGTATTCGTTGCGCTTCTCCGCCAGGCCCACCCGCGCCAGTAGCGCCTCGGCGCGCTCGCGGGCCTCAGCCTTGGTTTCGTGGAGGACGAAGGTCGGCGCCTCCATCAGGTTTTCCAGCACCGTGCGGTGCGGCCACAGGTTGAAGTTCTGGAACACCATGCCCAGCCGCGAACGAATCCGCGTGAGTTGCTTCTGGTCGGCCACCCGCGGCTCGCCGTGGCGGTCCTGGTCGAGGCGGATGATCTCGCCGTCGACACTGACGCTGCCGGCATTGGGCACTTCGAGCATGTTGATGCAGCGCAGCAGCGTACTCTTGCCGGATCCGCTGGCGCCGATCAGCGACACCACGCCGCCTTCGCGGGCCGACAGCGAGACGCCCTTGAGCACCTCGAACTGGCCAAAGCGCTTGTGCAGGTCGAGGACTTCGATCACCGGCTTTCCGGCGGGCTTGTCCTGTGGCTGCGGGACCTGCACGCGATTCGCGTGATCGCGGGCATGGCCCGCTCCTGCGCGGGCGGGTTCAGGCAGGGCTTCGGCGAAGGCCAGCAGGCGTTCGCAGGCCTCGGCCAGGGTCTCGTCGGCAAGGGTGAAGGACAGCCGCACGAAGCCGTCGGCCTGGGGCCCGAAGGCGGCGGCGTCGAGCACCGACACGCCGCGCGCGCGGAACAGTTGCCAGGCGAAGTCCAGGGAGCTCAGGCCAGTGCCGCGCACGTCGACCATCACGAACATGCCGGCTTCGGGGCTCAGGACTTTCAGCCGCGTGCTGCGCGCCAGGCGCTGCAGCACCAGGTCGCGGCGACGGCGGTAGACCTCGCGCATGCCGGCGGCCACCTCGTCGTGCCGGCGCACCGCCACCAGCGCGGCCTCCTGCACGAAGCCGGGCAGGCCGTAGAGCATGTTCAGCGCGAGGTTCTCGATGTGCGTCACCAGGGTCAGATCGGCGACGATCCAGCCGGCGCGCCAGCCGGTCATGGCGTGGGACTTGGACAGGCTGCCCAGGCTCAGGGTGCGCGCGGCCATGCCCGGCAGCGCGGCGAAGCTCTGGTGCGGCTGCTCGAAGGTCAGCGCCTCGTAGACCTCGTCGACCACCACCCAGAGGTCGTGGCGCTCGGCGATGGCGGCGATGGCGCGCAGCTCGTCGGGGCGCATGACCACGCCGGTGGGGTTGTTCGGGTTGGCGAAGAAGATCGCCCGGGTGCGCGGGGTGATGGCCGCTTCCAGGGCCGCCGGGTCGAGGCGGAAGCCGTTGTCGGCGGGGGTCGGCACCGCCACCAGCCTGGCCCCGGTGGCCTTCAGGGTGGCCTCGTAGGTGACGTAGACCGGGTCGAAGACGATGACCTCGTCGCCGGCCTCCAGCAGGCACAGCGCGGCGGCGAACAGGGCGTTCTGCGCGCCGGCCAGGACGATCACGTTGTCCGCGCCCACCGCCAGGTCGAAGCGGCGTCGGTACAGGTCGGCGATCGCCTGGCGCAACTCGGGGCGCCCGGCCACGTCGCTGTAATGGGTGTCGCCGGCCTGCAGCGAAGCCACCGCCGCGTCGGTGATGAAGCCCGGCGTGGCGAAGTCCGGGTCGCCGACGCTGAGGACGATCACGTCCTCGCCCGCGCGCTGCGCAGCCACGGCGGCGTAGTGGATATCCCAGGCGGCTGCGCCTGGCCCGACCATCCTGTCCACAAGCGACGAATAACGCATGCACGGACCTCACCCGAATGACGGAGAACCCGAGGGTCGGAACGGGGTCCGGCCGGCGGGGCGTGGCATCACCATAACCACGAATGAACGAGTGTTCAACAGTGTTTTCCGGCCATTTCGAGCGATCGTTCAATTCGCCCCGGAATAGAGCGGCCGCGCCCCGCGAGCCCCGTTTCGGCGCCCTTCGCGCAAGGCTCCGGCGAGCCTGCCGGAGCGTCGGGGCGGGAGCCCTTTCGGGCGCTTATATCGCCTCGTGACGGTGCACACCACCGATCCAACATTTTCCGAACATGCTCATAACGGGTTCTTAACGATTGCTCGGCGAGCATTGGCTATCCCAATCGCCACCGACTCGTGAAGTGCATGGATAACGCATTCCTCCCCTTCTCCCGGCCCAGCATCGGCGCCGAGGAAATCCAGGCCGTCACCGAAGTGCTCGGTTCCGGCTGGATCACCACCGGCCCGAAGAACCAGGCCCTGGAACAGCGCTTCGCCGAATACGTGGGTTGCAAGCACGCGGTGGCCGTGGCCTCCGCCACCGGCGGCATGCACATCGCCCTGCTCGCGCTGGGCATCGGCCCGGGCGACGAGGTGATCACCCCGTCGCAGACCTGGGTGTCCACCGCCAACATGATCTGCCTGCTGGGCGCCACCCCGGTGTTCGTCGATGTCGACCGCGACACCCTGATGACCGACGCCGCGCGCATCGAGGCGGCGATCACCCCACGGACCCGCGCGATCATCCCGGTGCACTACGCCGGCGCCGCCTTCGACCTCGACCCGCTCTACGCCCTGGCGCAGAAGCACGGCATCGCCGTGATCGAGGACGCCGCCCACGCCGCCGGTACCCGTTACCGCGGCCGTCACGTCGGTGCGCGCGGCACGGCGATCTTCTCCTTCCACGCGATCAAGAACATGACCTGCGCCGAAGGCGGGATGTTCGTCACCGACGACGAAGCCCTGGCCAACCGCGTGCGCACCCTGAAGTTCCACGGCCTGGGCGTGGACGCCTACGACCGCCTGACCCACGGCCGCAAGCCGCAGGCGCAGGTGGTGGAGCCGGGCTTCAAGTACAACCTGACCGACATCAACGCGGCCATCGCGCTGGTCCAGCTGGACCGCCTGGACGCCATCAACGCGCGCCGCAGCGAACTGGCCCTGGCCTACCGCGAGCGCCTGGCACACCTGCCGGTACGCCCGCTGGCGCTGCCGGAATACCCGCAACAGCACGCCTGGCACCTGTTCATCGTGCGCATCGACGAGCAGGCCTGCGGCATGCATCGCGACGCCTTCATGCAGGCCCTGCAGCAACACAACATCGGCAGCGGCATCCACTTCGTCGCCACCCACCTGCACGCCTGGTACCGCCAGCGCTTCCCCGGCGTCAGCCTCCCGGACACCGAATGGAACTCGGCGCGCCTGTGCTCCATCCCGCTGTTCCCCGACATGACCGACGCCGACCTGGATCGCGTGGTCGGGGCCTTCGAAACCATTCTTCGGTGACTCCCGTGAAACCCTATGCCATCGACTGCGTCTCCGTGGTCATCCCGGTCTACAACGAGGAAGCCAGCCTTCCCGAACTGCTGCGCCGCACCGACGCCGCGTGCCGCCAGCTCGGCCGCGACTTCGAGATAGTGCTGGTCGACGACGGCAGCCGCGACAGCTCCGCCGACCTGCTCCAGGAGGCCGCGGCGGCTCCCGACAGCCACGTACTGGCGGTCATCCTCAACCGCAACTACGGCCAGCACGCAGCGATCATGGCCGGCTTCGAGCAGTGCCGCGGCGATTTGGTCATCACCCTCGACGCCGACCTGCAGAACCCGCCGGAAGAGATCCCGCGCCTGGTCGAGCAGGCCGCCAAGGGCTACGACGTGGTCGGCAGCGTGCGTGGCAACCGCCAGGACTCGGCGCTGCGCCGCTGGCCGTCGCGGCTGATCAACCTGGCCGTGCAACGCTCCACCGGCGTGGCCATGAGCGACTACGGCTGCATGCTGCGCGCCTACCGCCGCGGCATCGTCAAGGCGATGCTGGCGTGCCGCGAGCGCAGCACCTTCATCCCGATCCTGGCCAACAGCTTCGCCCGCCACACCACCGAGATCGTCGTCGGCCACGCCGAGCGCGAGCACGGCGAGTCGAAGTACGACTTCCTGCGCCTGATCAACCTGATGTTCGACCTGGTCACCTGCATGACCACCAGCCCGCTGCGCCTGCTCAGCCTGATCGGCGGCGGCCTGGCCGTGGCCGGCGTGGCCTTCGGCATGCTGCTGCTGGTGCTGCGCCTGCTGTTCGGCGCGGCCTGGGCCGGCGACGGCCTGTTCGTACTGTTCGCCATCCTGTTCATCTTCACCGGCGCCCAGCTGGTCGGCATGGGCCTGCTCGGCGAATACCTGGGCCGCATGTACAACGACGTGCGCGCCCGTCCGCGCTTCTTCATCGAGCGCGTGGCGCGCGGCGCGGCCCTGCCCACCGCCAGCACCGCCTCGATCGTTCCCTCCTCCCCTGCTGTCGAGTCCTACGTAAAATGACCGCCAAGACTATCGTTTTCGCCTATCACGACATTGGTTGCGCCGGCATCGAGGCCCTGCTGGCCGCCGGCTACCAGATCGACGCGGTCTTCACCCACGCCGACGACCCGCGCGAAAACCGCTTCTTCGGTTCGGTGGCGCAGCTCTGCGCCCTGCGCGGCATCCCGGTGCACGCGCCGGAAGACGTCAACCACCCGCTGTGGATCGCGCGCATTCGCGAACTGCAGCCGCAGTTCATCTTCTCCTTCTACTACCGCAACCTGCTCAACGAAGAGCTGCTCGCCTGCGCCAGCCACGGCGCCTTCAACCTGCACGGCTCGCTGCTGCCGCGCTACCGCGGCCGCGCCCCGGCGAACTGGGTGCTGGTCAACGGCGAGAGCGAGACCGGCGTGACCCTGCACCGCATGGTCAAGCGCCCGGACGCCGGCGCCATCGTCGCCCAGCAACGCGTCGCCATCGCCGAACTGGACACCGCCCTGACCCTGCACGGCAAGCTGCGCGAAGCCGCCCGCGAGCTGCTCGGCCAGGCCCTGCCGGCGCTGCTGGCCGGCGACGTCGTCGAGCGTGCCCAGGACGAGAGCCAGGCCAGTTACTTCGGCCGCCGCACCCCCGCCGACGGCCAGCTCGACTGGCGCCGCCCGGCCCGCGAACTGCACAACCTGGTGCGCGCGGTGACCCAGCCGTACCCCGGCGCCTTCGCCCCGGTGGGCGAGCGCAAGCTGATCGTCTGGAGCTCGAAGGTGGTCGCCGGCAACCAGGGCCACCCGGCCGGCAGCGTGCTGAGCATCGACCCGCTGCGCATCGCCTGCGGTGAAGACAGCCTGGAAATCCTCGCCGGCCAGCAAGGCGACGCCGGCCTGTTCCTCGCCGGCCCGCAACTGGCCCGCGAGATGGGCCTGGTGGAAGGCTCGCGGCTGTATGCGGTGAGCAAGCCCAAGCGCAAGACCCGGGTGCTGATCCTCGGCGTCAACGGTTTCATCGGCAACCACCTGTCCGAGCGCCTGCTGCGCGACGGCAACTACGAGGTCTACGGCCTGGACATCGGCTCCGACGCCATCGAGCGGCTGAAGAGCAACCCGGACTTCCACTTCGTCGAAGGCGACATCAGCATCCACACCGAGTGGATCGAGTACCACATCAAGAAGTGCGACGTGGTCCTGCCGCTGGTGGCCATCGCCACCCCGATCGAATACACCCGCAACCCGCTGCGCGTGTTCGAGCTGGACTTCGAGGAGAACCTCAAGCTGGTCCGTCACTGCGTGAAGTACAACAAGCGCGTGATCTTCCCCTCGACCTCCGAGGTGTACGGCATGTGCAGCGACCCGAACTTCGACGAGGACACCTCGAACCTGGTGGTCGGACCGATCAACAAGCAACGCTGGATCTACTCGGTCTCCAAGCAGTTGCTCGACCGCGTGATCTGGGCCTACGGCCAGAAGGGCCTGAGCTTCACCCTGTTCCGTCCGTTCAACTGGATGGGCCCGCGCCTGGACCGCCTGGACTCCGCGCGCATCGGTTCCTCGCGCGCCATCACCCAGCTGATCCTGCACCTCGTCGAAGGCACCCCGATCCGCCTGTTCGACGGCGGCGCGCAGAAGCGCTGCTTCACCGATGTGGAAGATGGCATCGAAGCGCTGGCGCGCATCGTCGACAACGAGGGCGGTCGCTGCGACGGGCAGATCGTCAACATCGGCAACCCGGACAACGAAGCGAGCATCCGCGAGTTGGGCGAAGAGCTGCTGCGCCAGTTCGAAGCCCACCCGCTGCGCAGCAACTTCCCGCCCTTCGCCGGCTTCCGCGAAGTGGAAAGCCGCAGCTTCTACGGCGACGGCTACCAGGACGTGGCGCACCGCAAGCCGAGCATCGAGAACGCTCGCCGCCTGTTGAACTGGGAACCGACCGTGCACATGCGCGAAACCATCGCCAAGACCCTGGACTTCTTCCTCCGCGAAGCCATCGTCGAACAGCAACAGGCTGCGGCCGCGAGGGTCGCCAACTGATGCAGGCGGGTCTGCGCATCGACGTCGACACCTACCGTGGCACCCGTGATGGCGTGCCACGGCTGCTCGATCTGCTCGACGAGGCCGGGGTCAAGGCCAGCTTCTTCTTCAGCGTCGGCCCGGACAACATGGGCCGCCACCTGTGGCGCCTGGCACGGCCGCAGTTCCTCTGGAAGATGCTGCGCTCCAAGGCGGCCAGCCTGTACGGCTGGGACATCCTGCTGGCCGGCACCGCCTGGCCCGGCAAGCCGATCGGCCGCGACCTCGGCCACCTGATGCGACGTACCCTGGAGGCCGGCCACGAGGTCGGCCTGCACGCCTGGGACCACCACGGCTGGCAGGCCAACGCCGGCACCTGGGGCGCCGAACAGCTGCACCGGCAGATCGCCCTGGGCGTGGCCACGCTCGGCGACATCCTCGGCCAGCGCGTGGACTGCTCGGCGGTGGCCGGCTGGCGCGCCGACGAGCGTACCGTGCAGGCCAAGGAAGCCTTCGGTTTCCGCTACAACAGCGACTGCCGCGGCAACTCGCTGTTCCGCCCGCGCCTGGCCGATGGCAGCCCCGGCACCCCGCAGGTGCCGGTGGACCTGCCGACTTTCGACGAGGTGGTGGGCCCGAACCTGCCCGCCGAGTCGTTCAACGATTTCATCATGCGCCGCTTCCGCCCGCAGGCGCTGAACGTCTACACGGTGCACGCCGAAGTGGAAGGCATCCTCATGGCCAACGCCTTCCGCCAGTTGCTGGCCGACACGCGCCAGGGCGGCATCCACTTCCGCCCGCTCGGCCAGCTGCTGCCGGCCGACCCGGCGACGCTGCCGTTGGGCGACCTGCGCCGCGGCACCCTGGAAGGCCGCGAAGGCTGGCTGGGAGTGCAGCGATGAGCCAGCGCCATGGGCTGCTCGCGGCAGCCGTCATCCTGCTGTTCTTCCTCGTTCCGCTGGGCCTGCACGGCCTGTGGATACCCGACGAGGCGCGCTACGCGCAGATCGCCCAGGAAATGCTGCAGCGCGGCGACTGGGTGGCGCCGCACTTCCTCGGCCTGCGCTACTTCGAGAAGCCCATCGCCGGTTACTGGCTGGTGGCGCTCGGCCAGGCGCTGTTCGGCCAGAACCTGTTCGGCGTGCGCTTCGCCTCGGTGCTGGTCAGCGCTTCCAGCACCCTGCTGGTGTGGCTGCTGGGCCGGCGCCTGTGGCCGGAGCCGGCCAAGGCCGGCACCGCCGCGCTGCTCTATGCCAGTTTCGCGCTGATCGCCGGGCAGGCCGGCTACGCCAACCTCGACCCGCAGTTCACCCTGTGGGTGAACCTCAGCCTGTTCGCCCTCTGGTTCGCCTTCGAGGCGCCCGAGCGCGGCACCCGCACCGGCGCCTGGGTGCTGCTCGGCGCGGCCTGCGCCATGGGCTTCATGACCAAGGGTTTCCTCGCCGGACTGCTGCCGGTGCTGGTGGCCCTGCCCTATGCGCTGTGGCGCCGGCGCGTCGTCGGCCTGCTCGCCTGGGGCCCGCTGGCGGTGCTGGTGGCCCTGCTGGTCAGCCTGCCCTGGGTGCTGGCCGTGCACCTGCGCGAGCCGGACTTCTGGAACTTCTTCTTCTGGCACGAGCACGTGCGCCGCTTCGCCGGCGACGACGCCCAGCACGCGCGGCCGTTCTGGTTCTTCGTGCCGCTGCTGTTCGCCAGCGCCCTGCCCTGGGCGCTGCTGATTCCGTCGGGCTTGCGCCAGGGCTGGGCGCAGCGCCGCGAACCGCGCGCGATGTTCCTGCTGCTGTGGTTCGCCATGCCCTTCCTGTTCTTCAGCCTGGCCAAGGGCAAGCTGCCGACCTACATCATGCCCTGCTTCGCGCCACTGGCCCTGCTGATGGCCGACGCCCTGGTAGGCGCCCTGTCCCGTGGCCGCCTGCTGGGGCTGCGCCTGAACGGCGCGCTGAACCTGCTGCTGGGCCTGGTCGGCCTGGCCGCGCTGGTGTTCCTGCAGGTGAAGAAATCGCTGTACCACCAGCAACTGCCGAGCCTGCTGCTGCTCGGCCTGGTCTGTGGCGTCTGGGCGCTGTGCGGCGCCCTGCAATGGCTGCGCCCGCAACAACTGTGGGCGGCCCCGGCGCTGGCCGCCTGGCTGCTGGTGGCGGCGGCGCCGGCGGCGCTGCCCGCGCGCATGGTCAACAGCAAGATGCCCGACCAGTTCATCGCCCAGCACCTGGAACAACTGGCCAGCGCCCATACCCTGCTGAGCAACGATCTTGGCGCGGCCTCGGCGCTGGCCTGGCGCACCGGGCGCAGCGAAGTGTTCCTGCTCAACACCGAAGGCGAACTCAAGTACGGCCTCGGCTACCCCGACGCCCAGGGCCGCTCGCTGAGCCTGGAGGGCTTCCCCGCCTGGCTCGCCGAGGCGCGCCGGCAGGGCCCGGTGGGCGTCATCCTGCGGGTCAACAGCGCCGGCGACGAAGCCGAACTGGCGCTGATGCCCAAGGACATCACCAGCTATCGGGAAAACCACCTGGTGTTCCTGCTGATCCCGCAGGCCGCGCCATGACCGCCCTCCTGCTCGCCGCCGTCTGCCTGCTCACCTGCCTCGGACAGATCGCCCAGAAGCTCGCCGTGGCGGGCTGGGAAGCGCGCCCGCAGACCCGCGCACTGGGCAAGCTGCTGTCGCCCTGGCTGCTGCTGGCCATGGCCTGCATGGGCTTCGGCCTGCTGCTCTGGCTGCTGGTGCTGCAACGCCTGCCGGTGGGCATCGCCTACCCGATGCTGAGCCTGAACTTCGTGCTGGTCACCCTGGCCGCGCGGCAACTGTTCGACGAGCCGGTGGACGCGCGCCACTGGCTGGGCATCGCGCTGATCGGCGCCGGCGTGGCGCTGCTGGGGTTGCAGGCATGAGCCGCGCACGTGGGTTCACCCTGGCCCTGGGCAGCGTCGCGCTGGTCAGCGGCGCCCAGCTGGGCATGCGCTGGGCCATGACCCGGCTGCCGGCGCCAGCCCTCTGGCTGGACGAACTGAGCACCTATCACCTGCCACTGCTCGGCGTGCTCGGCGCCGCCGTGCTGGCCTACGCCCTGTCGCTGCTGTGCTGGCTGGGCGCCCTGAAATACCTGCCGCTGGGGCGCGCGTATTCGTTGCTGAGCATCAGCTACGCGCTGGTCTACCTCGGCGCCGCCGCGCTACCCTGTTTCGATGAGGCGATTAGCCCACTTGGAACGCTGGGCGTGATTCTGGTTATTGCCGGAGTCATGACGATCAACGCGCCGCGCGGCAATGGATCAACCGTAACGAAGCACCGGCAAGCTGCGCCCGATGGCGGCGAAACCCGGCCGGTGCGCGCGGATCACTCGTAAGGCTTTGGGACACTCAGTATGAAAATCAGCGTATTCGGAATCGGTTACGTCGGCCTGGTACAGGCCGCGGTGATGGCCGAAGTGGGCCATGACGTAGTCTGCATGGACATCGACCAGGACAAGATCGCCAAGCTCCAGCGCGGCCAGGTCAGTATCTACGAACCCGGCCTTTCCGAGTTGGTGAAGGAAAACCTGGAGGCCGGCCGCCTGCGCTTCACCAGCGAGGTGCAGGTCGCCGCCGCCCACGGCCTGGTGCAGTTCATCGCCGTCGGCACGCCGCCCAGCACCGATGGCTCGGCCGACCTCAGCGCGGTGTTCGCGGTGGCCGAGAGCATCGCCCTGCACCGCAAGGCACCGGTCGTCATCGTGGAGAAATCCACCGTGCCGGTGGGCACCGGCGACCTGGTCAAGGCGCACATCCAGAAAGTGCTCGCCGAAAGTGGCCGCAGCCTGGATTTCGATATCGTCTCCAACCCGGAATTCCTCAAGGAAGGCTCGGCGCTGGCCGACTGCCGCCGCCCCGACCGCATCGTCATCGGCTGCGAGCGCGCCGAGGTGATGGACGTGATGCGCGAGATCTACGAGCCGTTCAACCGCAACCACGACCGCATCCTCAGCATGAACCTGCGTAGCGCCGAGCTGACCAAGTACGCCGCCAACTGCATGCTCGCCACCAAGATCAGCTTCATCAACCAGATCGCCGAACTGGCCGAACACCTGGGCGCCGACATCGAGTCGGTGCGCCAGGGCATGGGTGCCGACCCGCGCATTGGCTACCACTTCATCTACCCCGGCTGCGGCTACGGCGGCTCGTGCTTCCCGAAGGACGTCCAGGCCCTGATCCACAGCGCCGAGGACGCACACTGCTCGAACGACCTGCTGCGCGCCGTGGAAGCCATCAACCAGCGGCAGAAGCACAAGCTGTTCGAACGGGTCAGCAGCTACTTCGGCGGCAAACTCGAAGGCCGCACCTTCGCCCTCTGGGGGCTGTCGTTCAAACCCAACACCGACGACATGCGCGATGCGCCCAGCCGCACCCTGATGGAAGCCCTGTGGGCCGCCGGGGCCAAGGTCCGCGCCTTCGACCCGGAAGCCATGACCGAAGCCCAGCGCCTGTACGGCCACGACGAGCGCCTGACCCTGATGGGCACCCCGGAAGCCGCCCTGGGCGGCGCCGACGCGCTGATCATCTGCACCGAATGGCAACAGTTCAAGGCGCCGGACTTCGAGCTGCTGGCCAGCCGCCTGAAATCCCCGGTGATCTTCGACGGGCGCAACCTGTACGACCCGGAGCGCATGGCCCGCTACGGCTTCGAGTACTTCGCCATGGGCCGCGGCGACTCCCATCGCCTGCCGGTGCCGGTGCAACAGCAGGCGCAGCCGTTGCAGCGCAGCGCCTGACAGCCCTTCGTAGGACGAGTTGGGTAAAACGCCCCGCCGGCAACCCCATCCGTAGGGCGCATAACGCCTACAGCGTTATCCGCCATCGCTCCCGGGGCAGGGTGTTCGGGCCAACGGCGGATAACCGCGAACGGTTATCCGCCCTACGGGCTAGGCCCGCCCCGGCACGCCCACCATCCCCGCCGCCTCGCCGCGCTTGAGCAGCGCGTAGAGCACACCGGTCACCACACTGCCCGCCGCGATCGCCAGCAGGTACATCAGCGCGTGGTTCATCGCGTTGGGAATCAGCAGCACGAACAGCCCGCCGTGGGGCGCCAGCAGTTGGCAGCCGAACAGCATCGACAGCGCGCCGGTCAAGGCGCCACCGGCGACGCTGGCCGGCAGCACCCGCAACGGGTCCTTGGCGGCGAACGGGATGGCGCCCTCGGAGATGAAGCACAGCCCCAGCACCAGCGCGGCCTTGCCCGCCTCGCGCTCGCTCTGGGCGAACTTGCGCCGGGCGAGGAAGGTGGCGATGCCCATGCCGATCGGCGGCACCATGCCGGCGGCCATGGTCGCCGCCATGGGTGCGGCGCTCTGCGAGGCCAGCAGCCCCACGGAAAACGCGTAGGCGGCCTTGTTGATCGGCCCGCCCAGGTCGACACACATCATCCCGCCGAGCAGCAGCCCGAGCAGCACCGCGTTGGCCGTGCCCATCCCGGCGAGGAAGTCGGTCAGCGCGCGCATCAGCCCGGCCACCGGCTGACCGACCACATAGACCATCACCAGCCCGGTGAACAGGCTGCACAGCAGCGGGATCAGCAGGATCGGCTTGAGCGCCTCGAGGCTCTGCGGCAGCTTCAGCCAGCGGCTGACCGCGCGCGCCGAATAGCCGGCCAGCAAACCGGCGACGATGCCGCCGAGGAAGCCGGCGCCCAGGCTGCTGGCCAGCAGGCCGCCGATCATCCCCGGCGCCAGGCCCGGGCGGTCGGCGATGGACCAGGCGATGTAGCCGGCGAGCATCGGCACCATCAGCCGGAAGGCATTGTCGCCGACCAGCTTCAGCGCGGCGGCCAGGCTGCCTTCCGGCGGGTTCAGGCCGAACACGAAGGACAGTGCGATCAGCAGACCGCCGGCCACCACCATCGGCAACATGAAGGACACGCCAGTCAGCAGGTGCTTGTACAAGCCACGCGCCTCGCCCTTGGCCGGCGCAGCCTGGGCCGCGCCGGCGGGGCTTTCCTCGGCGCCCTCCTGCACGGCCTTGCGCAACGTCGCCTCGGGCTGCTTCAGCGCCACGCCGGTGCCGCAACGGAAGATGCGCTTGCCGGCGAAACGCTCGGTGTTCACCTCGATATCGGCGGCCAGCAGCACCACCTCGGCGGCGGCGATGTCTTCGCCGCTCAACGGGTTGCGCGCGCCGACCGAGCCCTGGGTCTCCACCCGCAGGTCCCAGCCCAGGCGCTCGGCGGCCTGCTGCAGCGCCTCGGCGGCCATGAAGGTGTGCGCCACGCCGGTCGGGCAGGCGGTCACCGCCACCAGCCGAACCACCTTTCCCGGCACAGCGTCCGGCACTTCGACGCAGCCCTGCCAGGGCTGCGCCTCGGCCGCCGCACGCTGGAGGAAGGCGGCGGGCTCGGCCAGGGCCTCGGCCGGGCGCGCCTGGGCCAGGCGCTTGCCGGCGAAGCGCGACAGCTCCAGCGGCCGGCTGCTGACCACCAGCACCAGGTCGGCGGCGGCGATCTGCTCGGCGCTCAAACGCAGCTCGGGGCGCTGCGGGTCGTTGCTCTCGACGCACACCGACCAGCCCAGGCGCTCCGCGGCGGCGCGCAGCAGGCGCGCGCAGAGCAGGCTGGTGACCTGGCCGTTGGGGCAGGCGGTGATCAGGGCAAGGTTCATCGTCGTACCTCTTGTTCTGTGGCCGACCGGCGCCGCCGGCGGCCGAATCAATCCAGCGCGCGCACCGCGACCTGTTCTTCCAGGCGGGCCAGGCGCTCGCCGTCGGGGATGCCGAAGTCGAACTGGGTGACCGCCAGGGCCGCCACGGCGGTGGCGTGGCGCAGCACCCAGGCCGGCGGCCAGCCGCTGAGCAGGCCGTGGACCATGGCGGCCAGCAGCGAATCGCCGGCGCCCACGGTGCTGGCCACCTCGACTTTCGGCGGCGTGGCCTGCCACAGCCCTTCCGGGCCATACCAGCGCACCCCCTCGGCGCCTTCGGAAAGCACCAGGTGCTTGATGCCCGACGCGCGCAGCGCACGGACCTGGGCATCGACCCCACCCGCACCCGCCGGCCCACAGGCCTCGGCCAGTTCCTCGGCGTTCGGCTTGACCAGCCAGGGCGACGCCGCCAGCCCCTGGCGCAGCGCCTCGCCGCTGCTGTCCAGGGCCACGCGCAGGCCCCGGCGCTGCAAGCGCAGCACCAGCTCGCGCAGCCATTGCGGATCGACCCCGCGCGGCAGGCTGCCGGCCAGCACCACCAGGTCCTGACCGGCGGCCAGGCGCTCCAGGCCATCGAGCAGGCGCTGCTGGGCGCCCTCGTCGACGTCCAGGCCGGGGCCATTGAGATCGGTGACGCGCCCGCCGCGCTCGGCCAGCTTGATATTGCTGCGAGTCTCGCCCGGCACGCGAACGAAGGCGTCGCGGAAGCCCCGGCGGCGGAACAGCGCTTCGAAGGCTTCGGCGTTGTCGGCGCCGAGGAAGCCACCGACGCTCAGCTCATGGCCGAGGTCGGCCAGCACCTGGGCGACGTTCAGGCCCTTGCCAGCGGCCTGCACCAACACCGCCTCGCTGCGGTTGACCTCGCCCAGCGCCAGCGCGCGCAGGCGCACGGTGAGGTCCAGCGCCGGGTTCAGGGTCAGCGTGAGAATCCGGGCCATCAGCGCGCCTCCCCCAGCGCCCGCGCCACCAGGGCGCGGACCTCGCCGGCCGAGGCCAGGCCGAGGGCCTCGCGCGCCAGCTCGCGAGCCTGCTCCCGGTGCAATTCGCGCACGCCCTGCTTCACCAGCGGGATGCTCCGCACGGACACGCTCAGCTCGTCCACCGCCAGCCCGAGCAGGATCGGCAGGGCCTGGGCGTCGGCCGCCAGTTCGCCACACACGCCGACCCACTTGCCGTGGGCATGGGCGGCGCGCACCGTCAGGTCGATCAGTTGCAGCACCGCCGGGTGCAGGCCGTCGGCCTGGGCGGAAAGCGTCGGGTGGCCGCGGTCGATGGCCAGGGTGTATTGGGTGAGGTCGTTGGTGCCGATGCTGAAGAAGTCCACCTCGCGCGCCAGCACCGGCGCCAGCAGCGCCGCCGAGGGCACCTCGACCATGATCCCCAGCTGCAGGTCGGCGCAGTCGTACTCCTCGCGCAATGCCAGGGCCAGGTCGCGCGCCTGGCGCCATTCCTCCACCAGCCCGACCATTGGGAACATGATCCGCAGGGCTCGGCCAGCGGCGGCGCGTAGCAGCGCGCGCAGCTGGGTCTCGAAGATCTGCGGGCGTTGCAGGGTCAGGCGCACGCCGCGCACGCCCAGGTAGGGGTTGGCCTCGGCCGGGATCGGCCAGTACGGCAGCGGCTTGTCGCCGCCGACGTCGAGGGTGCGCACCACCAGCGGGCGCCCGTCGAGAACGTCGAGCACGCGCCGGTACTCGGCCTCCTGCGCGGCCAGGTCGGGCGCGCGCGGGCTGTCGAGGAAAACGAACTCGCTGCGCAGCAGGCCCACGCCTTCGGCGCCCATCTCCACGGCGGCGACCGCACCGGCGCTGTCGCCGAGGTTCGCGCAGATTTCCACGGCGTGGCCGTCGCGGGTATGCGCCGGCTCATGCCGCCGCGCCTCGGCCTGCGCCTGGCGACGGTTCTGTTCCTCGCGCTGGCGCAAGGCCTGGCCGAGCACCTCGGCCGCCGGGTCGAGCATGAAGCGCCCACGCTCGCCGTCCAGCAGCACTGGCAGGCCCGGGCGCAGCGCCAGCAGCCCGGCGCCGGCGCCGACCAGCGCCGGAATGCCCAGGGCGCGGGCGATGATCGCGCTGTGCGAAGTGGCGCCGCCGCGCGCGGTGAGGATGCCGGCGACCCGCGCCGGCTCCAGGCGTGCCACGTCGGACGGACCGACCTCGTCCATGACCAGGATGAACGGCTGCTCCGGCTCACTGGCCAGGCGCACCCCGCACAGGCACGCCAACACGCGCCGGCCGAGGTCGCGCAGGTCCGCCGCGCGCTCGGCCAGCAGCGCGTCGCCGAGGGCTTCCTGGGCGCTGGCCGCACGTTCGATCACTACCTGCCAGGCGGCCTCGGCGCTGGCGCCACGGGCCAGGTGCTCGGCCACCTCGGCGTTCAGCTCGGGATCGTCGAGCAGCGCCTGGTGCGTGGCGAAGATGTCACGCACCGCCTTGCTCCGGCTGCCACGCACCAGGCCGTCGATTTCCGCGGCGATGGCCGAGCGGGCTTCGGCCAGGCGCAGCGTCTCGGCCTCGGCCGACTGACCGCGCGCGGCGAACTCGAAGCGCGGCTCCACCTGGAGATGCGCGGGACCGGCGGCGATGCCGGGCGCGGCCGCGATGGCGGTCAGCCATTCGCCATGAGCCAGCGCGAGCGACGGTGCCTCGGGCTCGGGCGCCGCCTCGACCGGCAGAGGGATTTCCGGCAGCGGCAGGACGTCCTCGCCCAACCCCTGCTCCACCGCTTCGCGCAGGGCCGCCAACGCCACTTCGGCGATCGCCGGCTCGGCGAAGAATTCCAGCACCTGGCCACGCCGCGCGCCGAGGCTGAGCAACTTGCTCAGGCTGCGGATCGACACGGGGGCGGCTTCGCTGTCGGCAATGCGCACGCGCACTTCGCCGGCGAAGTCGCGGGCCATCTGCATCAGTACCTGGGATGGCCGCGCGTGCAGGCCATGGGGGTTGGCGAGCGGCACGCGCAGGCTCGGCCAGTCCACCGGCAGTTCGCCGCCCAGCGCTTCGAGCACCTGGCGCACCGACGCGCCACGGGTCAGCTCGGCGCCACGGCCGTCGATCAGCAGATCGCAGAGCCGGTCCAGCGCGCCACGCGCGGCGTCGCCCCGTTCGGCCAGGCAGAACAGGCCGCGCAACGGTTGCCCGGCGTATTGCAGTTCGCGCTGCGCAGTGATGAAGGCGAGGCCGGGGCGCACCACCTTGCCCGTACCGCCCAGCCACCAGAGCCCATCGCCCAGCGGCAGCGCCTCGCCCTGCTGCAGGCCGGCGAGGAAGCCGGCCTCCACGCAGCCGGCGGCCTTCAGCCGGCGCGCGGCGAGCAGCAGCAGTTCATCGAAGTCTTCGGCGGCCTGCGCCAGGCCGACCAGTTGCGCGTCCAGCGCCAACCCCTGCGGCGCGCCGCGCAACGCGCGCAGCAGTTGCTCGGCGTCGCGCGCCTCGCGCAGCACGGCGCCAGTGTCGCCTTCGCCGAGGGCGCGGGTCAGCAGTTGCAGCAGGTTCAGGTGCTCGTCGGACTGCGCGGCGATGCCGACGGCCAGGTAGACGACCTGCCCGTCGCCCCAGTCGACGCCCTCGGGGAAGTGCATCAGGCGCACGCCGGTGCGTCGCACCAGGGCGCGGGTCTGCGGCGTGCCGTGTGGGATGGCGATACCTTGGCCGAGGTAGGTGGAACCCTGCGCCTCGCGGGCGCGCAGCCCGGCGAGGTAGCCGGGGCCGACCAGGCCGTCGGCCTCCAGCGCGGCGCAGAGCAGTTCGAGGGCGGCCGGCTTGTCCGCGGCGCGCTGTTGCATGCGGATCTGCTGCGCGGTCAGTTCGAGCACATGGTTCTCCTCGGCGGCCGCCGGGCCTGCCGCGATGGGGCGGTTATCCGCTTGTTGGGGTGAACAGCGACGGCCATCCCCCGGTGACCAGCATAGGCGGTCGCAGGCAGGGGGGAGGTTTTTGCTGAATCGTTTCACCTATTGAGACTGGCACGTTACTCGATAATGCGTGATCCTTGGAAGCCTCCAGTGGTCGGTTCGCAGTTCCGGGGTACAGGGTGAAACTCAGTGATATCGCTCGCCTGGCCGGGGTCTCGGTGACCACCGCCAGCTACGTCATCAACGGCAAGGCCGTGCAGCGGCGCATCAGCGCGGCGACGGTGGAGCGCGTGCGCGCGGTGATCGACGAGCACGGCTACCACCCCGACCAGCAGGCCGCCAGCCTGCGCCGCGGGCAGACGCGGACCCTCGGCTTCATCCTCCCGGACCTGGAAAACCCCAGCTACGCGCGCATCGCCAAGCTGCTCGAACAGGGCGCCCGCGCACGCGGCTACCAACTGCTGATCGCCTGCTCCGACGACGAACCGGAAAGCGAGCGCCAGGCCCTGAACCTGTTCCGCGCGCGGCGCTGCGACGCCCTGGTGGTCGCCAGTTGCCTGCCGGCCGACGACGACAGCCACCGACATTTGCTGGACAAGGGCGTGCCGGTGATCGCCATCGACCGCCAGCTCGACCCGCAGACTTTCTGCTCGGTGGTCAGCGACGACCGCGACGCCGCCCAGCGCCTCACCGTCAGCCTGCTGCAACCGGCGCCACGGCATGTCGCCCTGCTCGGCGCGCGCCCCGAGCTGATCATCAGCCAGGAACGCGCCGCCGGCTTCGAGCAGGCCCTGCGCGGTTTCCGCGGCGAGCGCTTCATCGAGCACGGCGCCAGCTTCAGCCGCGAGTGCGGCCGCCAGTTGATGGATAGCCTTCTGCAACGCCTGGGCTACCTGCCGGACGCGCTGGTGACCACCTCCTACGTGCTCCTCGAAGGGGTGTTCGACGTGTTCCAGGCGCTACCCGGCGGCTGGCCCCAGGGGCCGCGCCTGGCCACCTTCGGCGACACCCAGCTGCTCGACTTCGTGCCGCTGAAGGTCAATGCCATCTCCCAGCAGCACGCGCTGATCGCCGCCCGCGCCCTCGAACTGGCGCTGGAGGCGGTGGAGAACAGCAGCTACCACCCCGGCGTACACCCCATCCCACGGACGCTCAAGCTGCGCGCCGAGTGACCCCATGCGCCTGATCGACACCCACAACCACCTCGACTTCCCCGACTTCGACGCCGACCGCGCGGCCATGCTGCAACGCTGCCAGGCGCTGGGTGTGGAACGCCAGGTGCTGCTGGGGGTGTTCCGCGAGAACTGGGAGCGGGTGCTGGAGCTGGCCGAGCGCAACGACGCGCTCTACGCCGCCCTGGGCCTGCACCCGATCTTCCTGGCGCGGCACCGCCCGGAGCACCTGCGCGACCTGCGCGAACAGCTGCAGCGCCTGGCCGGGCACCCGAAGCTGTGCGCGGTCGGCGAGATCGGCCTGGACTACTACGTCGAGACGCTGGACCGCGAGGCGCAGCAGGCGCTGTTCGAAGAGCAGCTGCGCATCGCCGTCGATTGCCAGCTGCCGGTGCTGCTGCACGTGCGCCGCTCCCACGCGGCGGTGATCGCCACCCTGAAGCGCTTCCGCCCGCCGCGCCGGGGCATCGTCCACGCCTTCGCCGGCAGCCGCGAGGAGGCCCGCGAGTACCTCAAGCTGGGCTTCCGCCTGGGCCTGGGCGGCGCCCCCACCTGGCCGCAGGCCAACCGCCTGCGCAAGACCGTGGCCGAGCTGCCGCTGGAGTCGATCGTGCTGGAAACCGACGCTCCGGACATGGCCCCGGCCATGTTCCCCGGCCAGCGCAACAGCCCGGAACACCTGCCGGCGATCTGCGCGGCCCTCGCCGAATTGCGCGGCATCAGCGCGGAAGAGCTGGCAGCGGCGAGCACCCGCAACGCGATGGAAGTGTTCGGCTGGACGGGCGTATAACGCCGGTCGTATCGGCGCGGAGGGTTATGGCGGATAACGCTTGGGGCGTTATCCGCCCTGCGCGCAGGCCAAGCGCTTGGTTCACCGACAACCCGGCACCCGCGAGACGGGGATGCATCCTTGCTTTCACACGGATGCCGGGCTGCTGGTGAAAACCCCTTAGACCCTGAACGCGCCGATCAGCCGTTTCAGCTCGACCACCTGGCCGGACAGCTCGCGACTGGCGCGCTCGGCCTCGTTGGCGCCCAGCGCGGTGCGTTCGCCGGCCTGGTTGATCTGCACGATGTTCTGGTCGATGTCGTGGGCCACGGTGGTCTGCTGCTCGGCGGCGGCGGCGATCTGCTGGTTCTGGTCGACGATCATGCCCACCGCGCCAAGGATGTTGTCCAGCGCCTGCTGCACCTGCGCCGACTGGCTCACGGTACCGTCGGCGGTCTGGTGGCTGCTGCCCATGGCCTTCACCGCCGCGCCCACGCCGTTCTGCAGGCGCGAGATCATCTGTTCGATTTCCTCGGTGGACTGCTGGGTGCGCTTGGCCAGGGTGCGCACCTCGTCGGCCACCACCGCGAAGCCACGGCCCTGCTCGCCGGCCCGCGCAGCTTCGATGGCGGCGTTGAGGGCCAGCAGGTTGGTCTGCTCGGCGATGCCCTTGATCACGTCCAGCACGCGGCTGATGGAGGCGCTGTCGGCGGCCAGTTGGTTGATCACCGCCACCGACTCGTCGATCTCCCCGGCCAGGCGCTGGATGCTGCCCACCTGGGACTCCACCAGGTCGCGGCCGCTGACCGTCTCCTGGTTCACGCTCTGCGCGCTGCCCACCGCGGCGGCGGCGCTGCGCGCCACTTCCTGGGCGGTCGCGGCCATCTGGTTCATCGCCGTGGCCACCTGCTCGATCTGGTTGCGCTGGCCGGCCACCGCCTGGTTGCTCTGCGCCGACACCACCTCGACGCGCCCGGTCTGCCGCTCGACCTCGGCGACGGTGCGGCCGACCTGCTCGATCAGGTCGTGCACCCGGCGCACCGTCTCGTTGAAGGCCTGGCCCAGCTCGCCGAGTTCGTCGCGGCTCTGCGCCTGGTAGTTGACCGTCATGTCGCCGGCGGCAACGCGCTCCATCATCGCGCCCAGGCTCTTCAGCGTGGAACGGGTGGACACGTAGAAGCCGCCGTACAGGTAGACGATGGAAAGGAACACCACGAGCAGCGCCACCACCAGCAGGACCATCTGCGTCTGCTTGCCGGTCAGGCGTTCCTGCAGCTGGCCACCGAGGTAGCCGAGGACCTGGTCGTTGAGCTGGTAGGTCTTGTCCATGCCCTGGCTGACCTGGTCGTAGAACTGGCCCCAGGGCAGGTCGAGGGAGTCGGCCATGACCACCTTGTCCTCGATCAGCTTGCCCAGCGACTTCAGGGTCTCGGCGCTGGCCTGCGCCCCGCCGCCCAGCGCCTGCTGCGCCGCGGGGCTGGCGCCGAGCGCTTCCTGCAGCTTCAGGGCGTACTCGGCGTGGAGCTTTTCCAGGTCCTGCAGCAGGTCGTCAAGCTTGCTGCTGTTGGAGGAATTGAGGAAACCCTGGCCCAGCGCCGAGGTGCCCAGCACCCGGCCCCGGCTGATGGTTTCGGTGACGCCGGGGGTGACGCTGCTGATCAGCTCGGCCATCTGCCGCACTTCCGGGCTGTCGTCCTGGCTCAGGCCGGACTGCGAGGTCAGCAGCTTGTTGAACAGCTGCACGCTGCTCAGCAGGCGCCCGGCCATGCCCGCCTTGCTCTGCAGCGAACCCTCGGCCACCACGGCCTTGAATCCGGCGAGCAGCTCGTCGCGCTTGGCGTTGAAGACTTCGACCTGCTCGGCGTCCCGCGCCACCGGCTGCAGGCCGGCGAGCTCCGCGTCCAGGCGCTGCTGCAGCTGGACGATGCGGGTCTCCAGCTCCTCGGTGCGCTTGGACTGGCCCAGGCCGATATTGATCTGCAGGAGGTCGTTGTAGGCCTCGAGGTCGCGGCGGATCTGCATGCCCGAAGCGATCAGCTGCAGGCTCTGCATTTCGGCGCGGGTATTCACGAACTGGCGGTAGGAATCACGCACCAGGTAGAAGTTGGTCACCAGCATCGGCAGGAAGAAAAGCACGCTGATGAGGCTGAACTTCATGCCGAAGCTCAGGCGGTTCATCAGGGCGATGGCTGGATAGAGCACTGTCTTCACTCAGACGTCTCCTGTTCCCGTTGTTGTTCTTGTGTGGGATCGGCTGCATGGGCTTGGAGCCCGCGCAACGCAGGCTCCTGTGTACCCGATATCGGCGGGACGTTCTGTAACTTAAGGTTAAAAGGCCATCAGTGGCGACGTGCGGTATTCAAAGGAACAGTGCGCCCAGGGCGAACAGCGCGTACCAGAGCAGCGCAGCGCGAACCAGCAACTGCCACAACGAATCCAGGCTGGCGACGCCGACGGCGCCGGGGCTGCCGTCGCTGAGGTCCTCGCCGGCGCAGGCGGCCCGTGCCAGCAGCCCGGCGGCGGGGGTTTCCCAGGCCAGCAGGTGGTGCAGCAGCTGCCGCGCCACCGCGAGGAAGTTGCCGACCAGGGCGAAGCTCAGCGCCAGCGCCCGCGCCGGCAACCAGTCGAAGGCGTGGCGCAGCAGCGCGGCGCGCTCGCCGAGTGGCTCATCCTCGCGATGTACCTCGGTCAGCGACAGCAGGCGGTAGGCCAGCGCCGCCGCCGGGCCGAGCAGCGCGTACCAGAAGATCACCGCGAAGAAGCCCTGGAAGGCCTGCCAGACCAGCATGCCCTGGACCTGGGCGAACAGCTCGGCGTCGCTGTCGGCCTGCACCCCGAGGTCGCGCTCGGCGACGTGGTAGGCGGCCTGCAGGTCCTCGCGGCGCCAGGCGTCGCGGAACGGCCCGATGGCCTGGTGGACATCGCCACGGCCCAGGCTCCAGATCAGCACCAGCAGGTGCACCGGCAACGCCAGCAGGCCATAGGCCAGCGGCTGCAGCAGGGTCAACAGCAGTGCCAGCAGCAACAGCGGGCCCAGCAGCGACACCAGCAGCGCCAGCCAGGGCCGCGTCGCCACGCCCGGCAGCCCAGCCGCCAGGCCCATCCAGGCATGCCAGGGGCGATCGTCCTGCAGGCGCGCGCGCCAGCCGGAGAACTTCTCCACCAGCAGCGCCAGCAGCAGTACCAGGAAACTCATGTCGACTCCTTGGTGGCGCCCAACCCGGCGCGGAAACGGGACCAGTCGAAGGCCGGCCCGGGATCGGTCTTGCGCCCTGGCGCAATGTCGCTGTGCCCCTGGACGCGCTCCGGCGTGATGTCCGGGTAGGCCCGCAGCAGCTGCCTGGCCAGGGCCGTCAGCACGCGGTACTGGGCGTCGCTGTAGGGCTCGTCGTCGGTGCCCTCCAGCTCGATGCCGATGGAGAAATCGTTGCAGTTCTCGCGCCCATCGAAGCGCGACACGCCGGCGTGCCAGGCGCGCTCGTTGCACGACACGAACTGGAACAGGCTGCCATCACGCTCGATGAGGAAATGCGCGGACACGGTCATCTGCGCGATGCCGGCGAAGTACGGATGCTCGTCCGCGTCCAGCTGGTTCTGGAAGAAGCACTGCACCTTGCCGGTGCCGAACTGCCCGGGCGGCAGGCTGATGTTGTGGATCACCAGCAGGGAGACGCGCTCGCCCTCGGGGCGGGCGTTGAAATTCGGCGAGGGGCAGTGGCTGGCGTCGAGGCACCAGCCGCTGAGGGGATCGAACCGCATAGGGACTCCTTGAATGAGTCCACTCTAAAGCAGCTGCGGATAGAAAAGAACCGCGCCGCTCGCGGCGAAGACAGTAACCCGCTGGCGCGTAGGGCGAATAACGCGAAGCGTTATCCGCCGTTTGCGAATCCTGGCGAGATACCATCGCCGCGGGGATCGCGGACGGAGTCCGCTCCTACGACGAGGATTGGGTTACCGGACTCAGGCGTTCTTCAGGCGCCGCAGGTTGCCGATCACCGACTCCAGCGCGCGGTCGAACAGCAGCGCGTCGTCGAGCAGGCGCACGGCGTTGCGGCGGAACTCCACCGCCAGGCCCATGCGCGTCTTCTCCAGCACCTTCATGCCGGTGCGGTTGACGAAGATGTAGCGCCCGCTCGGCTTGATCACCGCGGCCAGCTTGCAGCGCAGCTTGTGCTCGGCGTCTTCCTGGATTTCCACCCAGCTGCCGACGCGCAGCTCGTCGACCTTGCGCAGCGACTCGTCGTCGTCCGCCAGCAACGTCTCGGGCTCGGCCACCGGCGCAGCTTCCGGGGAGGCCAGGACGATCTCCTCGACCACCTCGACCATGGCCGGCTGGGCCGCGGCGACCGGCGCCTCGACGGCCTCGTCGAGCAGCGGGATGCCATCGAGCAGGTTCACCGCGTCGTCCTGCGGGGCCGGTTCCGGCGCCTGCTTGAAGCGCTGGAAGGCCTGCACGTGCAGGTCCTCCAGGCGGCTGAAGAATTCGCCGGTGGAGAAGGGATCGAACGCCGCGCTGGCCAGGCCTTCGCGCAGCGACTTGAGCAGTTGCGGGACCATTTCCAGCAGGCGTGCGCGGGACTCCGGGTCCTCGTGGGGCTCGACGCTCCAGACCAGGTCGTCCATGGTCGCCAGGGCGTCGCTCCAGGCCTGCGAGTCGCTGCCGTGCTTCAGGCAGGTCAGCAGCAGCACCTTGCTCCAGGCCTCGCGCAGCAGGCGCACCACCACCTCGGGCAGGGTGCGGCCGTACAGGCGCTGGTTGAGCACCAGCTCGACCTCGCGCCGGGCCATGTCGGCGCGCGCGCGGCCTTCCTCGGCGTCGCGGGTGCGCTGCTCCAGCAGGTCGCTGCGGCGGCGCTCGTCGCCGCTGAAGGCAATGAAGTCCTCCAGCATCTCGGCGAAGATCGCCGTGTCGTCGACGAAGTCGTTGAGCAGGCGCATCACCACCTGCTCGATCTTCTGGTACAGGCTGTCGCGCTGCAGGTCGCTCTGCTCGGCCCAGCCGAGGGCGGCCGAGGCGATCTCGTTGAGCAGGCGACGGGCCGGGTGGTTGCCGCGGCTGAAGAACGTCTTGTCGAGCACCGCGACCTTGAGCATCGGAATCTGCATGCGGCCGATCAGGGCCTTGAGCGAATCCGGCAGGTTGCGGTCATCGAGGATGAATTCGAAGAGCATCGAGACGAGGTTGATGACGTCCTCGTCGACCTGGCCGACCACCCGCGAACGCCCGCTCTTGTGGCTGACGCGGCTGAGCAGGTGGTCGAGGTGATGGCGGACGTCGACCTCTTCCATGCCCTGGGTCGGCAGGTGCTCCTGCAGGTGCGAGAGCAGGCGCATCAGGTCGTTGCTGGAAATCGGCACCGCGTCGGCGGGCATCGGCCGGCGTGGAGCGACGCTGCCGCGTACCTGCGACAGCAACTCCTGCAGCACGCCGAAACCCTCCTGGACCTCGGCCTCGGTATAACCGCCCTGCCCGGCCTGCGCCTGGTCGGCGGCGTAGCCCTGCGCGGCCGGCGCCGGCGCGCTGCGCTGCGGCTGGCGGCGCAGGGGCGCGGACTTGAGTTCCGGCAACACGCCCTGGGCCACGAGGATTTCGTTGGCCTCGGCGTAGAGTTGTTCGAGCTCGGTGAGGACGTACTTCTCGAACAGCTTGAGGACGATCAGCTTGACCTTGATCTCCACCCCCAGGCCGCGACAGGCCTCGAGGAAGGCCTCGCACAGCGGGCGCGGGCCGAGCGGGTTGCTCTTGTCCTCGACCTTGTTGCTGACCAGGGTGTTCAGGCGCGTGGTGAGGTGGGTCAGGGCCACGCCATCGCGGCCGAGCACCTTGCCGACCATCGCGTCCAGCGCCACGGCCTCTTCCAGCTCGTCGTTCTGCACCAGCGCCAGGCTGTCGAACGACACGCTGTCCAGCTGCGGCGCCTTGCCGACCTGGTACTGATTGAGGTTGGTGAAGTTTTCGAAGAACTTCTGCACGAAGCCGCGCTCGATGCCCTTGCGCTTCAGGCGCAGGTCGCGCATGGCCTCGAAGAAGGCGCTCTGCTCGGCGTTGCTGGTGGCCCGATCGGCCATTTCGAACAGGGTGTCGTCGGCGTTGTCGAACAGCACCTGCAGGGCCTGGCGCAGCTGCATCGAAGCCTTGTCACGGACGTTGACCAGCGCCGCGGGCAGGCGCCCGGGGATAGCAGTCGGCGACTGGCCCTGGGCCGCCTTGTTCAGCGGCACTACGTTCGCGTCGTTCTGCATCGCAAGTCTCCTGCCACTCGGCCGGCCCGAGGTGGCAACGATCGGGGGAGCGTTGTCCGTAACGTCAGATGATTGGCGTCAAAAGATGGGAAGATTCTGTCCCATTATAGAGAAGCCCTCATTACAACCAAGAGTATTAGTAGGCATTCTTGATGAAATTCACATAAGAACAGCCACCGTTCGTCCGACTCCCGCGAACCACGGCGGATGCACACGGCCGGCGCCGCGCCCCGTATAATCCCGCCACCGCGAATCAGGAGCCCCTCATGCCGAACCTCACCCTCGCCGACCTCACCGGGGAAATCCAGGCCAACGTCCGCGCCGCCCTGGCCGAAGACATCGGCAGCGGCGACATCACCGCGCAACTGATCCCCGCCGAGCGCGAAGCCCGGGCGCGGATCATCACCCGCGAGGACGCCACCATCGCAGGCACCGCCTGGGTCGACGAAGTGTTCCGGCAGATCGATCCGCGCGTGCAGGTGCAATGGCAAGTGCGCGATGGCGAACGGGTCAGCGCCGACCAGACCCTGTTCAGCCTGCAAGGCCCGGCCCGCGCGCTGCTCAGCGGCGAGCGCAGCGCCCTGAACTTCCTCCAGCTGCTGTCCGGCACCGCCACCCGCGCCCGGCACTATGCCGACCTGGTGGCGGGCACCGCGGTCAAGCTGCTGGACACCCGCAAGACCCTGCCCGGCCTGCGCCTGGCGCAGAAGTACGCGGTCACCTGCGGCGGCTGCCACAACCACCGCATCGGCCTGTACGACGCCTTCCTGATCAAGGAAAACCACATCGCGGCCTGCGGCGGCGTCGCCCAGGCGGTGGCCGAGGCGCGGCGCATCGCCCCCGGCAAGCCGGTGGAAATCGAAGTGGAGGACCTCGACGAGCTGAACCAGGCGCTACAAGCCGGCGCCGACATCATCATGCTCGACGAACTGAGCCTGGACGACATGCGCACGGCGGTCGGCATCACAGCCGGCCGCGCCAAGCTGGAAGCTTCCGGCGGCATCAACGAGGCGACCCTGCGCGGCATCGCCGAAACCGGTGTCGACTACATCTCCATCGGCACCCTGACCAAGGACGTCAAGGCGCTCGACCTGTCGATGCGCCTGAGCCTGTAAGGCCAGCTAGGCGGGTTCCAGCTCGGCCGCCAGGACGATGCGGTCGCGCCCCCGCCCCTTGGCCTCGTACAAGGCCTGATCGGCCCGGCGCAACCACTCGGTGGCGTCGGGCAGCGTCGGATCGAAACCGGCGACGCCGATGCTCAGGCTGACCCGCAGCGCCGGCTCCCGCCCCCAGTCCTCCGTCGCCAGCTCGCGGGACAGGCGCCCCAGCACCTCCCGCGCCGCCTCCGGCTGCAACCCCGGCAGCAACACGCAGAACTCGTCGCCGCCATAACGCCCGGCCAGGTCCTCCGCGCGCAGATGGTCGCGAATGAACTCACTGAGCCGGCGCAGCACCAGGTCGCCCACCACATGCCCGTGGCGGTCGTTGGTGACCTTGAAGTGATCGACATCGATCAGCGCCAGCGAGGCAGCCTGGTGCGTCTGCTGGCAGTGCTCGAACGCCTGCTGCAAGCGCTCCTTCCAGTAGCCGCGATTGAACAGTTGGGTGAGGCTGTCGGTGCGACTCAGCTCACGCAGCGCCTTCTTGTGGCGGGACAGCTGGATGGCCAGGCGATAAAGCACCAGGCCGATGGTCATCGGGTGGATGACCAGCATGGGAATGCAGGCGTAGAGCTCGGTTTGGGACGTCTCGGGCGAGAAGCCGAAACCCAGCAGCACGGCGGAAAGCAGCACTCCGAGCAGCTGCATCGCGAAGCCCTGGGCGACGAAACGCGCGCCGCCCGCCGCCGTGTTGTTCATGGCCAGCATGGACAACATCATCACCGACGGCAGCACGTTGAACTCAATGGTGGCGATCCAGAACCCGCCCATCAGCGAGTCGAACAGCACGAAGCGTCGCTCCAGTTCCCTGGGCCGCCGCGAACGGGAAGTGATCTGGTAGGCCATCAGCGGCCACAGGTAGCAGAACCAGACGAGCAAAGCCCACAGCCATAGAGGATGCCCCTTGCCCCAGAGCACCCCGGCGACACAGAAGAACCCCACGGCCAACCCGACGGCTCGCGGCAGCAGCACACGCCGCGCAAAGGAACGGCTGAACCTGGCGGACTCACTCGACTGCTTCACGAACCGCTCCCTTTCCTACGGAAAGCTCCCTGGGCAGCGGCAGTATAGTCCGGCGGCTGATGGCAAATCGACAGCGGCGAACGCCGCAAACGCAAAGCAAAAGGCCCCGCCGAAGCGGGGCCTTTGCCAGAACTGGTGCCGGTAAGAGGAATCGAACCCCCGACCTTCTCATTACGAATGAGCTGCTCTACCGACTGAGCTACACCGGCGGCGGGCCGCACGATAGCACCAAGCGCCCGAAAGAGGCAACAGAGGTCGCCTTAGTTGGCAAACTTATAGAGCGCCTTAATTACTTCCCAATTTGGTCTTTCCTTTACCGTTCGGGAATTCGCAAGAAACACCAGCACAGATCCATCCTGGAATATCCCCAAAAAGGATGTTACTCCCGGCAAACTTCCATCATGGAAGAACATGCGATTCCCCGAACTTCCCTGATACAAGTAAAAGACCCTCCCATGACAGCCATAGAGCACCTTCGGCTCACAATCCGAATCACCCTGGCCCAACTGCCCCGTGATGAATCGACTCAGATAATCACGATAGATAAACTTGCCGACGTCCCTCAGATCTGCAGCATTCCCCAGCCATCCCCCCACTGATACCAAGGAGGCGTAATCGACATCCCTGAGTGGATCGATACGCTCGGCCGCATCCGGATACAAGCTGACTTCTCCCTCCAGATACCCGCCTCGCCGAACCATATCAATCGAGCGTGCTCCACCTGGCACAGTCCGCAACCACCCGCCAATCAACTCGCGCTCGGGTTCATGCGTCACTTTCGCCAGCGCGCGACCCAGCAAACAATATCCAAGGTTCGAATATGCAAACTGTTGGTGGGGCGGGTAATCGAGACGCATATATTGCAGACCATCCGGAGCGCGGGGACACCAGGGATCGGAAACGAGCATAGGGTCATGCTCCCACCTGGCGAACCCGGCACGATGACGCAGAAGATCACCCAAGGTTATCAGCCCTACACGTGCATCCAGAAGCTTGCCATGCAAGCCCAAGGCTTCCACGAGCTTGGTGTCTTCGGCAATAGTGCCATCCGCGACAAGCGCCCGAGCTACCATGGCCGTAAATACCTTGGAGACACTGGCATAGCGGAAACGGCTATGCAGGCTTACCGGCTCCGGCGGAAACTCCCGTCTTCCCCATCCCACCGCGCAATCAAATCCCAGTCCTGCAGTGGAATAGGAAACCTGAAAGCCTTGGTAACCCTGACTTTGCAGCCTCTCGATCAATTCCAGACCGGCAGCGCCAGGGGCGCCTGCGCATTGCAGGGGGTGGTAAGGGAGATAGTCCGACAGATAGATATCTCGCCAGTCAAGGGACGAGACCAACAACCATGAGCAGGACGCCAGAAGTACGGCCAGCAAAAATCTACGCCGAGACAAACCGTAGCCCAACCCTGCGCAACCGCCCCAACAATCCATCGCGAGCAATTCGCTCGCAGTATTCCGCGTATTCGGGATATCGAGAAAGATGCCTTTCCTCGGTTTTCGCCCTCAGGTAATAAACGAGCGAAACGAATGACAGTGCCAGAAAGTTCCTCAGCATATCCAGCCCGAAGGCTACGCCAATAAAGGGAACCGTATTGAACCACCAGTAGACATTCTTGAAGAAATACGCGGGATGCTTCATCAGAGCGTAAGGCCCGCCATCCACCAAGCCGCGCCAGCAGAGGTTGGAAAATCTCAGGCCGAAGCAAGCGTTGGAAACCCAGTACATGATCCAGGTAAGCGCGATAACGCATGCCCACACCCAGAACAACAACGAGTCCGGAGAAAGCCACTGAGACCAGATGACATTGTCCACCTGCTGGCTGACCATGCGATACAGAATCAGCAATGGCGAATAGCAGATAATGCAGACCAGCCAGCCATCCCAACTATCGTCGACACCAATTACCGATGTCCCGAGGAACGGGCTGGCCAGCATATAGCCCAAAGTGCCTATCAACAGGTCGAACGCCAGGCCGAAGGCAAACATTCCAGCCAGAATGCTGACCGGGTTCGCCTGAGCCTCGAGCGTCAGAAGGTATCCAACGCTCTCCATGAAGCCGGTGTACATGATTGGGAGGAAGAAAATCTTCACCGCCCAGGGCAACAGGAACTTGCTGCATTCCTGCCAGCGGCAACCGGACTTGCCCAGCAGTAAGGCTCCGAACTTCAGGTATTCGCCATCCGCAGGCGTCTCGTAGCCGTCAGCCCACCATTGATAGGCCAGCAGTATTGCCAGCAACAGCGGGAACAAGAGGAGGAAATCGAAGACGAATTCGTCTGCCACGCCGGTGTCGATGCGGCAAATCACGGCGGCGTATATCAGCATGCCCACACTGCAGAAAAGCACGCCAACCGTCTTGGCCTTGGTACGAGAGAAATCCCTCTCCCTACGCGTCCGACTTTCCTCTCGCGCCCTGCGGAAAAATACCGGCACGACCAGGAGAAGGCATATCAGCAGGACGCAGCGGGCGGGCCAGCGACCGGACACCCACCCCCAGGACATGGCGACCTTGGTCAGCAGCAGAGCCAGCAAAAAGGAACAAAACAGCAACAACGCGTCGCGCATAGCCCTGCCCCGAAATGAAGAAGGCGCCATCAAGGCGCCTTCCTAGCACAGAAGTGCGAGAGCGATTAGCCGCCAGTGCTACCGCCCGAGGAGCCACCACCGCCGACGGTGCAGCCTTTGATTGCCTTGGCGCCGGAACCACTCAGGACACATGCCCAGGAAATCTGGCCCGGAACTGCGGTGGTGTTAGGGGTGAGAGTGGCGGTGATGCCATCGTAGGTGTACGACAGTTCGCCGTTGTTGTTGCAGTTCGGGATAGCAACGTTGTCAGTATCGGTGCAGCCCAGCGATTGATTCTCGCTGAAAGCCAAAGCAACTTTCATTTTCTGACCATCCAGCGTACCTACGGCGTTGGAAGCCTTGGCCTTGGCGGTGTAGTCCTGGTAAGCCGGCAGCGCAATGGCGGCCAGGATGCCGATGATCGCAACCACGATCATCAGTTCGATCAGGGTGAAGCCCTTCTGAGCCTTCATACTCAATTCTCCATAAATAGGGACGAGGTCTTTTGACCTGACAGAATCCGAGCAGAAAGCGTGCCAGAATTTTCTCAAGCCAAATCCTAGGCCAATTCCACTGCATACGACTGACAGCAGGATTTAGCTGTAAGCAACAACAGGCAGGAAGTGACAAAATTCGACACCGACCACCCCATTATTTGGCTCTTCCCCGGCGGTAGGTTATAAGTCGCGAACACTCATCTTCCGATCGCCATCATGAATGACCAAGTCGTGCTTTCCGGGCTTGCCCGCCAGTTGGTAATTGCCGAACTGCTGGACGAGAAGAGCGCCCAGCAGGCGCAGTTGCAGGCGCAACGCAACAAGCTGTCGCTGGTGACCTACCTGGTGCAGAACAAGCTGGTCAAAAGCCGACCTCTGACCGAGTTGGCAGCCGACCAGTTCGGCATCGCCTTCTTTGACCTGGGAGCGATAGACCGGGAAAGCATGCCCAGGGAGCTGATCAGCGAAAAGCTGGTGCGCCAGCACCGAGTCATTCCGCTCTGGCGACGCGGTAACAAGCTGTTCGTTGGCCTTTCCGACCCGACCAACCATCAGGCCATCACCGATGTCCAGTTCAGTACCGGGCTGACTACCGAGGCCATCCTGGTCGAGGACGACAAGCTCGGCGACGCCATCGAGAAGCTGTTCGAGAGCGCCACCGGCGGCCTGGACGACCTTGGTGATGTCGACCTCGAAGGCCTGGATATCGAGAGCGGTGACGCCGAGCGCAAGGAAGAGGCCATCGGTGGCGACGCCGATGACGCCCCGGTGGTGCGCTTCGTCAACAAGATGCTGCTGGACGCCATCAAGGGCGGCTCATCCGACCTGCACTTCGAACCGTACGAAAAGATCTACCGGGTTCGCTTCCGTACCGACGGCATGCTGCATGAAGTGGCCAAGCCGCCGATCCAGCTGGCCAGCCGCATTTCCGCGCGCCTGAAGGTAATGGCCGGCCTGGATATTTCCGAACGCCGCAAACCCCAGGACGGCCGCATCAAGATGCGGGTATCCAAGACCAAGTCCATCGATTTCCGCGTCAACACCCTGCCTACGCTGTGGGGCGAGAAGATCGTGATGCGGATCCTCGACTCCGCCAGCGCGCAAATGGGCATCGATGCCCTGGGCTATGAGGATGCGCAGAAGCAGCTTTACCTCGAGGCCTTGAAGCAACCTCAAGGCATGATCCTGGTAACCGGCCCGACCGGCTCGGGCAAGACTGTATCGCTATATACCGGCCTGAACATTCTCAACACCCCGGACATCAACATTTCCACTGCGGAAGACCCAGTGGAAATCAACCTCGAAGGCATCAACCAGGTCAACGTCAATCCCAAGCAGGGAATGGATTTCGCCCAGGCGCTGCGCGCCTTCCTGCGCCAGGACCCGGACGTGATCATGGTCGGTGAGATCCGAGACCTGGAAACCGCCGAAATCGCCATCAAGGCAGCGCAGACCGGGCACATGGTGATGTCCACCCTGCACACCAACAGCGCAGCGGAAACTCTCACCCGCCTGCTGAACATGGGTGTGGCGTCCTTCAACCTGGCCACCTCCACCAACCTGATCATCGCCCAGCGCCTGGCGCGCAAACTTTGTCCGAACTGCAAAAAGGAACACGACATTCCCCGGGAGGCCCTACTTCACGAAGGATTCCCCGAGGAGCGGATCGGCACCTTCAAGCTCTACGCGCCGGTAGGGTGTGAAAATTGCAAGCACGGCTACAAGGGCCGCGTGGGTATTTATGAAGTGGTTAAAATCACGCCCGCGCTGCAGCGGATTATCATGGAGGAAGGCAACTCCATTCAGATCGCGGAGCAGGCCCGCAAGGAAGGCTTCAATGACCTGCGCACCTCGGGCCTGGTCAAGGCCATGCAAGGCATTACCAGCCTCGAGGAAGTCAACCGCGTGACCAAGGATTAATCCATGGCGGAAAAAGCGTTGAAAACCAGTGTCTTCATGTTCGAAGGCATTGATCGCAAAGGCGGCAAGATCAAGGGCGAGCTGTCCGGCATGAACGCCGCCTTGGTCAAGGCGCAACTGCGCAAACAGGGGGTCAACCCCACAAAAGTGCGCAAGAAAGGAATGTCCCTGCTGTCCAAGGGCAAGAAGATCAAGCCCATGGACATCGCCCTCTTCACTCGCCAGATGGCGACCATGATGGGCTCCGGTGTGCCGCTGCTGCAGTCGTTCGATATCATTTCCGAAGGCTTCGAAAACCCGAACATGCGCAAGCTGGTCGAGGAGATCAAGCAGGAAGTGGCCTCGGGCAACAGCCTGGCTAACTCGCTGAGAAAGAAACCACAGTACTTCGACGACCTGTACTGCAACCTGGTGGATGCCGGCGAACAATCCGGTGCACTGGAAACCCTGCTCGATCGCGTCGCGACCTACAAGGAAAAGACCGAATCGCTGAAGGCCAAGATCAAGAAGGCAATGACTTACCCGATCGCGGTAGTCGTAGTAGCCGTAATCGTGTCGGCAATCCTGCTCATCAAGGTGGTTCCGCAGTTCCAGTCGATCTTCAAGAGTTTCGGCGCCGACCTGCCCGCCTTCACCAAGATGGTTATCGGTATATCCGAGATGCTCCAGGCCTGGTGGTTCGTTGTCCTTGCTGCAATGTTCGCCGCGGCATTCGCTTTCAAGGAATTCCATAAGCGCTCGGAGAAGTTCCGTGACTCGGTGGACCGTACCGCGCTGAAGATTCCGGTGGTCGGTATGATCATCTACAAGTCTTCCGTAGCCCGTTACGCCCGTACCTTGTCGACCACTTTCGCCGCTGGCGTTCCACTGGTCGAGGCGCTGGACTCGGTAGCCGGCGCCACCGGCAACGTGGTGTTCCGCAATGCAGTCTACAAGATCAAGCAAGATGTCTCGTCCGGCACTCAACTGAACTTCTCCATGCGCACCACGGCGGTGTTTCCCAGCATGGCAGTGCAGATGACCGCCATCGGCGAGGAGTCCGGCTCCCTGGACGCCATGCTGGACAAGGTGGCGAGTTTCTACGAAGAAGAAGTCGACAATGCGGTCGACAACCTGACGACCCTGATGGAGCCGATGATCATGGTCGTCCTGGGCGTTCTGGTCGGCGGCCTCATCATCGCCATGTACCTGCCTATTTTCCAACTCGGCAACGTCGTCTAAATGCCCATTCTCGACTTCCTGGCCAGCCACGCGCTGGCCTTTGTTTTATGCGTCGCGCTGCTCGGCCTGCTGGTCGGCAGCTTCCTCAACGTGGTTATCCACCGCCTGCCGAAGATGCTCGAGCTGGAATGGCAGCAGCAGGCGCGCGACACCCTGGCGCTGCCGCAGCCTGAGCAGCGCGCCACCTACAACCTGGTGCTGCCCAACTCGCAATGCCCGCACTGCGGCCATGAGATTCGCGCCTGGGAGAACATCCCGGTAGTGAGCTACCTGGCGCTGCGCGGCAAGTGTTCGGCGTGCAAGGCGCCGATCAGCGCGCGCTACCCGCTGATCGAGGTGGCCACCGCGCTGCTTTCGGCGTTCGTCGCCTGGCATTTCGGCTGTACCTGGCAGGCCGGCGGCATGCTGCTGCTGACCTGGGGCCTGCTGGCCATGAGCATGATCGACGTCGATCACCAGCTGTTGCCGGATGCCCTGGTGCTGCCGCTGCTCTGGCTGGGGCTGATCGCCAACCACTTCGGGCTCTTCACCTCCCTGGGCGACGCGCTCTGGGGAGCGGTGTTCGGTTACCTGAGTCTGTGGTCGGTGTTCTGGTTGTTCAAGCTGGTCACCGGCAAGGAAGGCATGGGCTACGGCGACTTCAAGCTGCTGGCCATGCTCGGCGCCTGGGGTGGCTGGCAGGTCTTGCCGCTGACCATCCTGCTCTCCTCCCTGGTCGGCGCCGTGCTGGGCGTTATCATGCTGCGCCTGCGCAACGCCGACAGCGGCACGCCCATCCCCTTCGGGCCCTATCTGGCCATCGCCGGCTGGATTGCGCTGCTCTGGGGTGATCAAATAACCGCTACCTATCTGCAGTTCGCCGGCTTCCGGTGATTCCCGCCATGCGTCTCGCGCTGACGGGAACGCCCGGCTCGGCGCGAGGAGCACGATGAAACCCTGGATCCTAGGCCTCACCGGCGGCATCGGCAGCGGCAAGAGCGCCGCCGCCGCCCACTTCACCAGCCTCGGCGTGCACATGGTCGATGCCGACCACGCCGCGCGCTGGGTGGTCGAGCCCGGCCGGCCAGCGCTGGCGAACATCGTCGAGCGCTTCGGCGAAGCCATGCTGCTTCCCGACGGCACGCTCAACCGCGCCGCCCTGCGCGAACGCATCTTCCAGTCCGCCGAGGAGCGCCGCTGGCTGGAGCAACTGCTGCATCCGCTGATCGGCCAGGAGATCGCCGCGCACCTGGCGCGCGCCGAATCGCCCTACGCCATTCTCGTATCGCCGTTGCTGGTGGAGTCCGGGCAGAGCCGCATGACCCAGCGCGTGCTGGTGGTGGACACCCCGGAACACCTGCAACTGGAGCGCACCGTGCGTCGGGACAGCGTCCCCGAAGAGCAGGTGCGCGCCATTCTCAAGGTCCAGGCGCAACGCGAGGAGCGCCTGAAACACGCCGATGACGTTCTGCTCAATGACAGCGACCTCGGTCACCTGCAGCGCGAAGTGGAGCGCCTGCACGACTTCTATCTCAAGCTGCGCGGAGGACGCCCATGAGCCAGCCCCTTACCGTTGAATGCCCGACCTGCGGCGCCCCCGTGGAATGGAGCGCCGAAAGCCCCAACCGGCCCTTCTGCTCCGAGCGCTGCAAGCTGATCGACCTGGGCGCCTGGGCCGCCGAGGAGCACGCGATTCCCGGCAACGACCTGGAGGACGACGTGTTCTCCGCCGAGCTGGATGCGCCGCCGCTGCGCGGGCATTGAAGGGGGTTACCTGCATCGGGCCATGGTGATGGGTATCGCTTCGCTCAACCCTTCCTACAAAAGCGCCCCGGTCAGGGGCGCATGAATGCGTAGTCCCGTTCTTCGTCGAGATTATCGGCGAGAAAGTGCAGCTCATGCGCCAGGTCCGATTCCGTGCGGACCTGGGCGTTGGCCCGCACCACCGAGCTGAGCAAGGCGCGCAGCAGCAGTTGCGTATCCATGCCCGCCGCCTCGGCTTCCACCAGCAGTTCGTGCAAGCGCTGCTCAGCCCAACTGTGAATGCTCATGCCGTTCTCCATCGCTGTGGGGATGCAAAGTGTCCCGGCGCAGGGCGAGTGATGAACTGACGTGGATCAATCCGAGGAAAGGGATGACGGCTACGAATCGGCCGTCATCACTGCGGGTCATCCCCATCGTCCTTCCGGCTTTCGTCCTTCCAGGGCGCCTGCAGGTAGCGGGTGCGGTTGAAGGTTTCCAGCCAGTCCGGGTAGAACACCACCAACCCGGTGACCAGCATGCCGTTGATGAACGCCTCGGGAAACATCACCAGCCACAGGTAGCCGATGAAGTCTTCCAGCCACGGTGGCATCGGGAAGATGCCGTCGAACCAGAGCACGCCCAGCCCCAGCAGCACACTGCACACGGCCGACAGGGCCGCCGGGAAGAAGCCCGAGCAGAAGATGTAGACGAACAGGTTGCGCGGCTGCCGGCGCTCCACCAGCAGCGCCGCCACTTCGGTGATGAACACCGGTACCAGCACCAGCAGCACGCCGTTGACGCCCATCGCCAGCCAGTCCTGGCGGCCCAGCAGGCACAGGCCGATCTGCGCGACCACGCCCACCAGCAGCGCCAGCGGCCAGTCCAGCAGCAGGGTCACGGCGGTCATGCCGATGAAGTGGAAGGACAGCCCGGAGACGAAGTCGCGGCGCACCAGCCACAGCAGGAAGAGCGCGAGCATGGTGCCGAACACCAGGTGCTGGCGGCGGAAGTCGCTGACCAGCTCGACCCAGGGCGCGCGCCAGGCGGCCAGCAGCAAGGCCGGCGCGTAGATCGCCCAGCCGATCGCCAGGCTTTGCGTCGACAGCAGCTGGGCGGCTATCACCGCGCGGCGCGCTCCAGCGCCTCGCGCAGGGTCGTCGCCGAGTCATAGGCCTGGCTGGCGACCACCCTGCCCTGCTGCAGGCTTATCCACAGCACGCTGTTTTCCGGCACCTGGAAGTGGCTGGCCACTCGCGGGTCGCGGTCGAGCAGCACGCGGTAGTTGTAGTCACGCATGGCGGGCACGGCGAACAGCTTCGAGATCAGCGATGGCATGCGGCTGATGTCCGCCACGAAAACCGCGTGGCGTTGCTCCAGGTAGTCCTGTGGCTGCCCCTCCAGCGCCGCCTTGAGCAGTTTGCCGCCGGCCATGTCGCGCGCCACCAGCAGGACCTTGAGCTCGGCGTTCTCGGTGTAGGGCTTGTCGTACTGGTCGAGCAGGGTCCAGCCCGCCGGGACGCCCTGCCCCTGCTCGGCGAACCCGAGCAACGGGACCAGGGACAACAGGAGGGCGACACAGGTTTTCTTCATCTTCAGGCTCCAGCGGAATAAACCAGGATATCGTCGCGCCGCCCCCACCCCGCCTGGCCCTCCCAGTAGGCCAGCGCCTCGGGCGCATCGCGCAGCACGAACACGTGGGACTTGCCGATGCCCAGGCGCGCGAGGCGGGCCAGGGCTTCATCCAGCAATTGCCGGGAAAGCCCGCGACCGCGATAGGCCGCCTCCACCACCAGGTGCTGCAGGTAGCCGCGGCGGCCGTCGTGGCCGACCATCAGGCTGCCGACCAACCGCCCATCGGCTTCCAGCACCAGGCTCAGTTCGGGGTTGCGCGCCAGGTACGCGGCGAAGGGTTCGTAGTCGTCGTCGCGGCGCAACTGGATGCCCGGCGTGCGCGCCCAGAGGGCATGAAGGCGCGGATGATCGGCGGGCGTGGCGCTGCGCAGCAACATGGAGGTGGGCTCCGGAAATGGATCGTCACAGTGTACACAGAGCGCGCCTGGCGCCAGTGTTTTCGGCTGAGGCGCCATGTCGCAGCGGGCCCGATCCGTCATCTGCGGCTAAGCTGTTGCAATGAATGAATCCGACTACCTGTACCTGCTCAGGCGCCAGGCCGAACTGGCCAACGAGTTTCTCTCCAACGCGCGCAAGTGGGACCGGGAGTGCTGGGCCTGCCAGCGGCTGTTGCAGACACTCAAGGTGCCCTTTCGCCAGGAGGAGTTCATCGCCCCGGAGCAGCAGCCCCCGGACGTACTGTTCCGCGACGCCTGCTTCGAGGTGTTCTTCGTGCTCGACGAAGGCCGCCGGCTCAACGAGGAATGGCGCGAGGAATTGCAGCGCCGACGCCTGGCACAGAGCCTGCGGCAGCTGATCCGCCGCGAGCAGAAACCCCGGCGGATCAACTGCAGCGAGCTGCAGCGGCGCCTCGCTCCGACCCTGCGCAAGAAGGCGCACAACTACAGCGAACGCGGCATCGACCCCGGCGAGCTGGACCTGCTCGCCTTCGTCAGCCTCAAGCGCGAGACGCCGGACTTCAACACGCCCTTCCCGCCGCCCACCGAGTTCCTGCGCCAGGGCTGGCGCTCGCTGTCGCTGGTCGGGCCGAACTTCGCCCGGGTGATCTTCGCCCACCAGGACGCCCCGGAGTTCCTGCGCAGCCAGCTCGGCCGCGTGGTGCTGCTCGACAATGGCGTCGCACTCTGACCGACGGGTCGGATTGAGCGGCGCGCGACGCCCGACTAGAATGCTCCTCATTAGAAACGGAGGCCGCCCATGCCCAGTCGCTTGAGCCCCGAAGACCAGCAGAAGGTCGAGCAGTACCTCAGCTCGCCCGTTCACCAAGTCGCGCGTGCACCCTTCAAGCCCTGGCTGATGATGGCCGGGCTCACTCTCGTGGTCATCGCCCTGGGACTGCTCAGCCGCCTCCTGGCCTATCTGGCGCACTGACGCGCCGCCGGCCCGCACAGGATTCCCTAGCTATGAGAACGTCCCATGTCCCATCGTATCGTGATCGTCGGCGGCGGCGCCGGCGGGCTGGAGCTCGCGACCCGTCTCGGCCGCACCCTGGGTAAGAAAGGCCGCGCCCAGGTCACCCTGGTCGACGCCAACCTGACCCACATCTGGAAACCCCTGCTGCACGAAGTGGCCGCCGGCTCGCTCAACTCCTCGGAGGATGAGCTGAACTACGTCGCCCAGGCGAAATGGAACCACTTCCAGTTCCAGCTCGGCCGTCTCAGCGGTCTGGACCGTGCGACTAAACGCATCCAGCTCGCCGCCACCCTCGACGAGGATGGCCGTGAGCTGCTGCCGGCGCGCACCCTGGACTACGACACCCTGGTCCTGGCCATCGGCAGCACCACCAACGACTTCGGCACCGCCGGGGCCGCGCAGCACTGCATCTTCCTCGACACCCGCGAGCAGGCCGAGCGCTTCCACAAGCAGCTGCTCACCCACTACCTGCGCGCCCACGCGCGCCAGGGCGAGGACGACGAGATCAGCGTGGCCATCGTCGGCGCCGGCGCCACCGGCGTCGAGCTGTCGGCCGAGCTGCACCACGCCGCCCAGGAGCTGGCCGCCTACGGGCTGAACGGCATCCAGCCGGAGAACATGCGCATCACCCTGATCGAGGCCGGCCCGCGCGTGCTGCCGGCGCTGCCCGAGCGCATCAGCCAGCCGGTGCACAGCACCCTGGAGAAACTCGGCGTGCGCGTGCTGATCGGTTCGCCGGTCAGCGAGGTGAGCGCCGAAGGCCTGAAGACCGCCAGCGGCGAGTTCATTCCCGCCAGCCTCAAGGTCTGGGCCGCCGGCATCCGCGCCTCCAGCCTGCTCAAGGACCTGGACGGCCTGGAGAGCAACCGCATCAACCAGCTGGTGGTGCGCTCGACCCTGCAGACCACCCGCGACGAGAACATCTTCGCCTTCGGCGACTGCGCGGCCTGCCCGCTCGGCGACGGCAGCGAACGCACCGTGCCGCCGCGCGCCCAGGCCGCGCACCAGCAGGCTTCGCTGCTGGCCAAGGCACTGCTCGCGCGCCTGGACGGCAAGCCGCTGCCGGAGTACCGCTACACCGACTACGGCTCGCTGATCTCGCTGTCGCGCTTCAGCGCGGTGGGCAACCTGATGGGCAACCTGATGGGCAGCGTGAAGCTCGAAGGCTGGCTGGCGCGGATGTTCTACGTGTCGCTGTACCGCATGCACCAGATGGCGCTGTACGGCTTCACCCGCACGGCGTTGATGATGATCGGCGACCGCATCGGGCGCAGTACCGAGCCGCGGCTGAAGCTGCACTGACGCAAGAGGGCGACCTCAGCCTGCAGGGACGTAGGGCGCATAACGCCTCGGGCGTTATCCGCCGTAATCCTGCACCGGCTGCGGCGCCGATTGACGGCGGATAACCGCGAA
>NZ_JARJLT010000406.1 GCF_029335315.1 Pseudomonas citronellolis | reverse complement strand
GGGTCACGGTCCGGTCCTTTGGCAAAAGGACAGGGCGCGAGCCTACGCACCCTGTCCAGGGTTGGCGTAGGCATCATCAGCACGAGGGCGGTTAAAGGAGGAATGCCATCTCCTTCTTCCTACACTATCAGAAGTTGCTGTAAGAGCGTCAACCGCGCGCTTCAGTCGCGACTGAACCGACCGAGCCGCCGGCGGTCCGAGCCGGCACGCCTCCCTTTCATCGCCCAGGACTTCCGCCATGCACAAGACCGCCGCCCTGACCCTGCTGCTCTGCGCCAGCACCGGCCTGTTCGCCGCCTCGGCCGGCGCCGGGCAGTCCTACGACCTGCTGGTCGGCACCTACACCGGTGGCGCCAGCCAGGGGCTCTACCGCTACCGCTTCGACAGCGCCAGCGGGCGCATCGAGACCCCGGCGTTGCAGGTGGTGCCGGCGGAGAACCCTTCCTGGCTGGTTCTCAACCCGGAGCAGACGCGGCTCTATGTGGTCAACGAGAACGGCCCCGGCGCGCCGGACCCACAGGGCAAGGCCAGTGCCTTCGCCATCGCCCCTGGCAGCCATGAGTTGAGCCTGATCGACCAGGTGCAGACCCGTGGCGACGAGCCCACCCACGCCAGCCTCGCGCCCGGCGGCAAGCACCTGTTCGTGGCCAACTACGCGGTGCACGCCGACCCCGGCGGCAGCCTGGCGGTGCTCGGCGTCGGCGCCAACGGCGAGCTGACCGAGGTGCTCCAGCAGGAGCGCCACGCCGCCTCCCACGTCAACCCGCAGCGCCAGGCCGGCAGCCATGTGCATTCGGTGGTGTCCGGCGCGGATGGGCAGCACGTCTACGTGCAGGACCTGGGCGCCGACAAGGTGTTCATCTACCGCTACGTGGCGACCGACAGCGACCAGCCGCTGAGCGCCGAGCACCCGGAGTCGGTGCAGTTGCCGCCGGGCAGCGGCCCGCGCCACCTGCTGTTCAGCGGCGACGGCCGGTTCGCCTACCTGACCCTGGAGATGGCCGGGCAGATCGCCGTGTTCGCGGTGAACGACGGCCAGCTCGAACAGCGCCAGCTGGTGGACCTGGCCGCCGGCCGCGACGCCGCGCACAAGGCCGCCGCCGGGCTGCACCTGTCGGCGGACGGGCGCTTCCTCTACGCCAGCAACCGTGGCGCTTCCAGCGAGCTGCTGGTGTTCGCGGTGGACCCGGCCAGCGGCCTGCTCAAGGAAGTGCAGCGGCGCGCCAGCGAGGGTGTCGAGCCGCGCGAGTTCAGCCTCGACCCCAGCGGCCATTTCCTGCTGGTGGCCAACCAGAAGAGCAACGAGATCCGCGTGATGCGCCGCGATCCGGCCAGCGGCAAGCTCGGCGAGACCCTGCAGACCTTCAGCATCGATTCGCCGTCGGACCTCAAGTTCCTGCGCTGAAGCGGCGCCCACCCGCATGTGGCGCGCCGCCCGCCAGGATTCGCGCCCATGGGGCGCTCCTGCAGGCTGACCCCAGCGCGACGACAGGATTCGTGGGAGGCACCGTAGGAGCGGGCCATGCCCGCGATCGTGCCCGTACAGCTGCCGCGCCGTGGCCCTGGCCGGCGGCGGGGTGATCCTGCAGCCGGGCTGCATGCTCCACGACGACCTGCGTGGAAATCCTCCCGCAGTACCGCGCGGTGGACTGAGGCGATTGAACGAGGGGCTTCACCAGGTCGCCGAGAAAAATCTGTACACATGTACAAAATAATTCTTGCTGCAGCGGAATCCTCGGGTTAATAATTTGTACAGATGTACTGATCTGGGTGCTGCCTGGCGTGCGGCTGCAGCGCTCGCGATCCGCGGAGGGTCGCTATTTTTTTGCCTTGCGTTTGTACGGTCGTACAAAAAATATAACTCGAGAGGTGCGGCATGAAGCAGAAAGGTCCGGGCGAACAGCCCATGGGTGTTTCACGGCGTGACGTGGTGAAAGGGGCCATGGGCCTGCTGTGGGCGGGGGTGCTGCTCAACGGCCTGCCGCTGCCGGCGCTGGCCGATCCGAAGCGCGGCGGGCGACTGGTGTTCGGCCTGGCCGGCGCCTCGACCACCGACAGCCTCGACCCGGGGCTGGCCGAAGACGACTTCATGATGCTGCTGAGCCAGGCGCTACGCGGCAACCTGGTGGAGATCGACGGCAACGGCAACCCGATCCCCGAGCTGGCCGAGTCCTGGGAGTCCTCGCCGGACGCCAGCGTGTGGACCTTCAAGCTGCGCGGCGGCGTGCAGTTCCACAACGGCAAGGCCTTCGTCGCCGACGACGTGGTGGCCACCCTCGACTACCACCGCAAGGACGGCTCCAAGTCGCTGTCCAAGTCCATCGTCGCGCAGATCGCCGAGGTCAAGGCGCTGGACGACGCCACCGTGCGGGTCAGCCTCAAGGGCGGCAACGCCGACTTCCCGGTGCTGATGAGCGACTACCACCTGGGCATTCTCCCGCGCGGCGCCGACGGCCAGGTGGACTGGCGTTCCGGGGTCGGCACCGGCGGCTACATGCTCAAGGAATACAACCCCGGCGTGCGCGCCTTCGCGGTGCGCAACCCGAACTACTGGAAGCCCGGCCGGGCCCACGTCGAGGAGGCCGAGCTGATCGCCATCGCCGATCCGGTGGCGCGGCAGAACGCGCTGCTCACCGGCAAGGTCAACGTCATCAACCGCGTGGAGATCAAGACCCTCTCGCTGCTGCAGCGCAGCAACAAGGTGCGCATCGCCGAGGTCACCGGCCTCAACCACGCCACCATGCCGATGATCGCCAACGTCAGTCCGTTCCAGGACAACAACGTGCGCCTGGCGCTGAAGTACGCGGTGGACCGCGAGCAGTGGGTCAAGTCGATCCTGCGCGGCCACGGCAGCGTCGGCAACGACCACCCCATCGGCGCCCAGCAGAAGTACTTCAACAGCGAGCTGCCGCAGCGCCAGTACGACCCGGACAAGGCGCGCTTCTACCTCAAGCAGGCCGGGCTGGACAGCCTCGACCTGAGCATCAGCGCCGCCGACGCGGCCTTCGCCGGGGCGGTGGACGCCGGCGTGCTGTTCGAGGAAAGCGCGCGCAAGGCCGGCATCAACCTCAAGGTGGTGCGCGAGTCCAACGACGGCTACTGGATCAACGTCTGGTCGAAGAAGCCGCTGTGCATGTGCTACTGGACCGGGCGCCCGACGCCGGACTGGATCTTCAGCCAGATCTATGCCACCGGCGCCTCCTGGGGCGACACCCAGTGGAACAACGCGCGCTTCGACAAACTGATGCTGCAGGCCCGCTCGGAGCTCGATGAGACCCGGCGCAAGGCCATCTACTGGGACATGCAGAAGCTGCTCCACGAGGAAGGCGCCACCGTGGTGCCGATGTTCATGAACCACATCATGGGCATGGGCAACGACGTGGTCACCAGCCCGACCATCTCCGGCAACATGGCGCTGGATGGCATGCGTGCCATCGAGCGCTGGTCGCTGGCCTGAGCGCAGGTACCCGACATGAGCAACCTCGACTGGCAGACGGTCAGCGCGCAGGATGCGCGCGGCCTGCGCAACGTCTTCGGCACCTTCATGACCGGCGTCACCGTGGTCAGCGCCTGGGACGCCGACGGCGCGCCGCGCGGCTTCACCGCCAACTCCTTCACCTCGGTGTCGCTGGACCCGGCGCTGGTGCTGGTGTGCATCGCCCGCAGCGCCGGCAGCCTGCCGGTGTTCGGCGCCGCCACGCACTTCGCGGTGAACATCCTCGGCGACTGGCAGCGCGGGCTGTCCAACACCTTCGCCGGGCGCTCGGCGGACAAGTTCGCCGGCGTCGAACTGCTCGCCTCGGAGCCGGCCGCGCCCTGCCTGGCCGACAGCCTCAGCGTGCTCTGCTGCACGCGGCACAGCCTGGTGGAAGCCGGCGACCACGTGATCCTGATCGGCCAGGTGCAGCGCTATCGCAGCAGCGTCGGCAGCCCGCTGGGCTACTTCCGCGGCAGCTACCTGGACTTCGCCGAGGGCGCCCGGGCCATCCAGGTCGAGCGCGGCAGCGCGCTCAAGGTCGGCTGCCTGATCGCCCAGGGCGACGGCCTGGTGCTGGTGCGCGAGGCGGGCGCCGAGCACTGGGGCATCCCCGAGCTGTACTGGCGCGCCGGGGTCAGCCGCCGCGCGGTGGTCGACGAGGTGTTCCGCCGGGTCGGCCTGGAGGGCGACGTGTCGTTCATCTACTCGATGTTCGAGGAACAGGGCGAGGACTTCACCCGCCTGGTGTTCCGCGCCGACGCCCTCGGCCCCGCGCCCGGCGGCGCCGCCGCGGGGCTGGAGGTGCGGGTGTTCGCGGCCCACGAGCGGCCGTGGACGCAGGTTCGCGGCGACTACACGGTGAGCATGATCCATCGCTTCTTCGCCGAGCGCGAAGCCGACGCCTTCGGCATCTATTGCGACACCGCCGACGGCGGACGAATCGCCGGTATCGCGGGCAAGCCCGTGCACTGGCAGGACTGGAAACACCAAGCCCAATAAGTGGATACAAGCATGGAATTCAATCACTTCCTCAGTTCCTACCTGCCCGACCCGGACGCCTCCGGCAAGCACTTGTACGACTGCATGGTCGAGCAGGCGGTGGTCGCCGAAGAGGTCGGCTACGCCGGCGTCTCGATCCCCGAGCACCACCTGATCAACATCCTGCTGGTGCCCTCGCCGTTGCAGATGGCGGTGAAGATCGCCGCGGCCACCCGGCGCATCGAGCTGGTCACCTCCATCGTGGTGCTGCCGATCCGCGACATGCGCGTGTTCGCCGGCGAGGTGGTGCAGGCCGACGCGCTGTGCGACGGCCGCCTGGTGCTGGGCGTGGGGCGCGGCGCGTTCAAGTACGAGATCGAGAAGCTCGGCGTGCCGATGGACTCCACCCGCGAGCGCTTCGACGAGTCCCTCGCGGTGCTCCAGGCCCTGCTGACGCGCAAGGAAGTGGCCTGGGACGGCACGTACTACCAGTTCGGCCCGCTGACGGTGATGCCGCGCCCCGAGCGGGAGATTCCGCTGATGGTCGCGGCCATGGTCCCGGACGGCATCCAGGCCTGCGCGCGGCAGGGCCTGTCGGTGCAGACCACGCCGCTGAGCGGCGACCACCGGATGCTCCTGGAGCAGGTCGAGGCCTTCCGCCGCGGCCACGCCGAAGCCCGGCCCAGGGCGCCCGGCGCGCGGCTGTCGCTGCAACGCGCGATCTACCTGGCGCGCGACGAGGCCGACGCCCGCGAGAAGCTGCGCCTGGCCCATGACTACTACATGCGCTTCGACAATGTGTTCACCGGGCCGGGCATCGTCCACGGCGGCGGCATCGAGGCGCTGCCGCGCAAGCAGTCCATCGAGGAGCTGGGCCGCAACCTGCTGATCTGCACCCGCGAGCGCATGCTCGACCAGCTCGCGGCCTACGCCGAGGCCGGCATCGACGAGGTGATCACCACCTCCAACTTCGGCCAGTCCCAGGCCGACAGCCTGGACATGATGCGGCGCTTCGGCGAGCAGATCATTCCGCACTTCAGCTCCAGATCGTTCCACTCAAACCAACCCGCCATGAACAAGAGGATCGGCTGATGCCGCTGATTAGTGTTGAGCTCTTCCCCGGACGCACCCCCGACAAGAAACGCGAGCTGATCCAGGCGCTGACCGACACCTACGTCCAGGTCTGCGGTGGCAAGCCGCAGGCGGTGACCATCCTGCTCAAGGAGGTCGACCCGGCCGACTGGGGCGTGGGTGGCCGCACCTATGCGGAGATCATCGCCGAAGCCAAGGCCCAGGCCTGAGGAGGCGCACCATGAGCAAGGCACTGGATTGCGCTTACGCGGTGGACGGGCAGGGCCCGGCCCTGGTGATGGTCCACGGCATAGGCGCGCGCAAGACCGGCTGGGACAAGGTCACCGAGGCGCTGCAGGACAGCTTCACCTGCATCCGCTACGACCTGCGCGGCCACGGCGATTCGCCGCTGCCGACCGAGGCCTTCGGCCTGGACGAGCTGGTCGAGGACCTGGAAGCCCTGCGCGCCCGGCTGGGCGTGGAGCGGATGCACATCATCGGCCATTCGCTGGGCGGCATGATCGGCCCGGCCTACGCCCGCAAGTACCCGCAGCGGGTGCTCAGCGTCGGCCTGCTGTCGACCGCGGCGTTCCGCTCGCCGCAGGACAGCGAGAACGTGCGCAAGGTGGTGCGGGCCATGGAAGAGCAGGGCATCGGCCCGGTGCTCGACACCCTCACCCAGCGCTGGTTCACCGAGGCCTTCTGCGCGGCGCGCCCGGAGGTGATCGAGTGGCGCAAGCGGCAGGTCATGGACACGCCGGCCGAGGTGTTCCTCAACGTCTTCCACATCTACGCCGAGACCGAGATGGCGCCCTGGCTGCACGAGGTGGAGCAGCCGTGCCTGGTGCTCACCGGCGAGTTCGACGGCGGCTGCAACCCCGGCCTGAACCGGCAGATCGCCGACGCGCTTCCGCACGCCGAGCTGGTGGTGCTGGCGGACCTGAAGCACGCGATCCTGATCGAGGCCAGCGACAAGGTTATCCCGCACCTGAAGGCCTTCCTCGACCAGGCCTCGCGCTGATCCCGAGCCAAACCCGCGCGTGGCGCCGGACGGGTTCCGGCGCCGCGTGCGGAACAACAACAAGAAGCATCGCCCACCAGGCCTGCAGGTCGACACCATGGCACTGATCTATCCCATTCTCTTGCGGCGCATCCTCCTTGGCGCGTTGACCCTGCTCGGGGTCTCGGCGCTGATCTTCGCGGCGGTGCAGCTGCTGCCCGGCGACATGGCGCAGAAGCTCCTCGGCCAGTCCGCCACCCCCGAGGCGCTGACGGCGCTGCGCCACGAGCTGGGCCTCGACCGGCCGGCGCTGGCGCGCTATCTCAGCTGGCTGCTGGGCAGCCTGCACGGCGACTTCGGCGTGTCGTTGGCCAACGGCCGGGCGGTGTCCGAGCTGATCGGCCAGCGCCTGCTCAACACCTTCTTCCTGGCCGGCTACACGGCGCTGATCGCGGTGCCGCTGGCGCTGCTGCTGGGGCTGTTCGCCGCGCTCTACAAGGACTCGCCGTACGACCGCATCGTCAACGTGATCTCGCTGGCGGCGGTGTCGCTGCCGGAGTTCTTCATCGGCTACATCCTCATCCTCTGGCTGGCGGTGAAGTACCCGGTGTTCCCCTCCATCGCCGACCTGCCGCCTTCGGCGAGCCTGCTGGAGCACCTGCAGTCGGCCTTCCTCCCGGCGCTGACGCTGACCCTGGTGATCACCGCGCACATGATGCGCATGACCCGCATCGCCGTGCTCGACCTGCTGCAGCTGCCGTACATCGAGATGGCCCGGCTCAAGGGCCTGTCGCGGCTGAAGATCGTCCTGCGCCACGCGCTGCCCAACGCCTGGGCGCCGATCGTCAATGTGATCGCGGTGAACCTGGCGTACCTGATCACCGGCGTGGTGGTGGTGGAGGTGGTGTTCGTCTACCCCGGCCTCGGCCAATTGATGGTGGACTCGGTGATCAAGCGCGACGTGATGGTGGTGCAGGCCTGCTGCTGCATCTTCGCGGTGGTCTACATCGGCATCAACCTGCTCGCCGACGTGCTCTCCATCGTCACCAACCCGCGCCTGCTGCATCGCACCTGAGGGCGAACCCATGAATGCCTTGATCTCCACTTTCAAGCAGATGAGCTGGACCGCTCGCATCGGCCTGCTGGTCATCCTCTGCTACCTGTTCCTGGCGCTGTTCGGCCCGCTGGTGGCGCCCTACGGCGAAACCCAGATCGTCGGCGGCGAGTACGACCCGTGGAGCGCGCAGAACTGGCTGGGCACCGACGCCCTGGGGCGCGACATGCTGTCCCGGGTGATCTTCGCCGCGCGCAACACCATCGGCATCGCGCTGCTCTCCACCGCCCTGGCGTTCTGCATCGGCGGCGCGCTCGGGCTGGTGGCGGCGACCCTCGGCGGCTGGGTCGACGGCGCGCTGTCGCGGCTGATCGACGTGCTGATGGCGGTGCCGCAGCTGATCTGCGCGTTGCTGCTGCTGACCATCTTCGGCACCAGCATCGCCAACCTGGTGTTCGTCATCGCCCTGGTGGACGCCACGCGGATTTTCCGCCTGGCCCGCTCGGTGTCGCTCAACGTGGTGGTCACCGACTACATGGAAGTCGCCCGGCTGCGCGGCGAGGGGCTGTTCTGGCTGGTGGCGGTGGAGCTGCTGCCGAACGTCCGCGCGCCGCTGGTGGCGGAATTCGGCCTGCGCTTCTGCTTCGTGTTCCTGACCATTTCCTCGCTGTCGTTCCTCGGCCTGGGCCTGCAACCGCCGCTGGCCGACTGGGGCAGCATGGTTCGCGAGAACGCCTCGCTGATCTCCTTCGGCGACCTCACCCCGCTGATTCCGGCGGCGGCCATCGGCACCCTGGCGATCGCCGTCAACTTCGTCGCCGACTGGTTCCTCGCCCAGCGGCGATGAGCGTCGTGACCCACGCACGAGCAAGGACATACCGCATGACCGAAGCACTTCTGAAGATAACCGGGCTGCGCATCGAGGCGGCCGGCGCCCAGGGCTGGAGCGAGATCGTCCACGGCGTGGACCTGGAGCTGCAGCGCGGCAGGATTCTCGGCCTGGTCGGCGAGTCGGGCGCCGGCAAGTCCACCATCGGCCTGGCCGCCATGGGCTACACCCGCGAGGGCTGCCGCATCAGCGGCGGCGAAATCCACTTCGACGGCATCGACCTGCGCCGCGTCCCCGAGGCGCGCCACCGCGAGCTGCTCGGCGCGCGCATCGCCTACGTCGCGCAGTCGGCGGCGGCGAGCTTCAACCCGGCGCACCGGCTGATCGAACAGCACTGCGAGAGCGCCCTGGCGCATGGCCTGGCCGACCGCGAGCAGGCGCGCCGCGATGCGGTGGAGCTGTACCGGAAGATTTCCCTGCCGGAACCCGAGGCCATCGGCGAGCGCTACCCGCACCAGGTCTCCGGCGGCCAGTTGCAGCGGGTGATGACGGCCATGGCGATGTCCTGCCGGCCCGACCTGATCATCTTCGACGAGCCCACCACGGCGCTCGACGTGACCACCCAGATCGACGTGCTGCTGGCCATCCGCGAGCTGGTGCGGGAATTCCAGGTGGCGGCCATCTACATCTCCCACGACCTGGCGGTGGTGGCGCAGATGGCCGACCAGGTGATGGTGCTCAAGGACGGCGCGGTGGTGGAGGAGGGCGACAAGCGCCGGCTGCTCGAACGCCCGCAGGCGGACTACACCCGCTCGCTGTGGGCGGTGCGCAACCTGGCCTGCGCGCCCCGCCCGCCGGTGGCCGCCGACCAGGCGCCGATCCTCGAGCTGCGCGGCGTGCGCGCCGGCTACGGGAACAAGCCGGTGCTCGATGCGGTGTCGCTGAAGGTCCACGCCGGGCGCACCCTGGCCATCGTCGGCGAGTCCGGCTCGGGCAAGTCCACCCTGGGGCGCTGCATCACCGGCGCGCTGCCCAGCCGCGAAGGCGCCATCCTGTTCCACGGCCAGCCGCTGGCCGGGCACTACGCCAAGCGCAGCCGCGAGCAGCTGCGGGCGATCCAGATGATCTACCAGATGGCCGACACCGCGCTGAACCCGCGTCACCGGGTCGGTGACATCGTCGGCCGGCCGTTGCAGTTCTACGCCGGCCTGAACGGGGCGCGACGCGAAGCGCGGGTGCGCGAGCTGCTGGACGCCGTGGGGCTGGAGCCGGCGCGCTTCATGAGCCGGCGCCCGGCCGAGCTGTCCGGCGGGCAGAAGCAGCGCGTCGGCATCGCCCGCGCGCTGGCCGCCGAGCCCTCGGTGATCATCTGCGACGAGATCACCAGCGCCCTCGACCAGCTGGTCGCCGAAGGCATCCTGCGGCTGATCGACGACCTGAAGAACAGCCTGGGCATCACCTACCTGTTCATCACCCACGACCTGTCGGTGGTCCAGTCCATCGCCGACGACGTGCTGGTGCTCAAGGCCGGCAGCGTCGTCGACCACGGCGACAAGGCGCGGGTGTTCAGCCCGCCGTGCGACAGCTACGTGACCCGCCTGCTCGACAGCATGCCGCAGATGGACCCGGACTGGCTGGACGGCTTGGCCCGGCGCGGCGTGGCCTGACCCTCAGCAATCAAGGAGAACCTTTCGTGAGCGCGACAACCCCGCAAGACTGGGCCGGCCGAGCCGCCGACCTGAGCATCGAAGGCCGCTGCTTCATCGCCGGCGACTACCGTGACGCCGTGGATGGCCGGCACTTCGCCAAGCACAGCCCGCTGGACGGCCGCCACCTCGCGGCGATCGCCCGTGGCGGGCCGGCCGACGTCGACCTGGCGGTGGTCGCCGCGCGCCGGGCGTTCGACGCCGGCCACTGGTCGCGCCAGGCGCCGGCGCAGCGCAAGCGCACGCTGCTGCGCTTCGCCGAGCTGCTGGAACGCCACGCCGAGGAGCTGGCGCTGCTGGAAACCCTGGACATGGGCAAGCCGATCGCCCACGCCCTGGCCACCGACGTGCCCGGCGCGGCCAACGCCATCCGCTGGAGCGCCGAGGCGATCGACAAGGTCTACGGCGAGATCGCCGCCACCGCCGAGGACCAGCTTGGCCTGGTGACCCGCGAGGCGGTCGGGGTGGTGGCGGTGATCGTGCCGTGGAACTTCCCGCTGCTGATGGCCAGCTGGAAGCTCGGGCCGGCGCTGGCCTGCGGCAATTCGGTGATCCTCAAGCCGTCGGAGCGCTCGCCGCTGACGGCCATCCGCGTGGCGCGGCTGGCCAGCGAGGCGGGCATCCCCGACGGCGTGTTCAACGTGGTGCCCGGCTACGGCGCCGAGGCCGGCGACGCCCTGGCCCGGCACCTGGACGTCGACGCCATCGCCTTCACCGGCTCCACCGGGGTGGCCAAGCGGCTGCTGGTGGCCGCCGGGCAGTCCAACCTCAAGCGGGTCTGGAGCGAGGCCGGCGGCAAGAGCCCGAACATCGTCTTCGCCGACGCCCCGGACCTGGCCGGCGCCGCCGCCAGCGCCGCGGCGGCGATCGCCTACAACCAGGGCCAGGTGTGCACGGCGGGTTCGCGCCTGCTGGTGCAGCGCTCGGTGCGCGAGGCCTTCCTCGAACACCTGCGCGAGGCCCTGCGCGCCTGGACCCCGCGCGACGCGCTGGACCCGGCCAGCCGCTACGGCGCGCTGGTCGACGCGCAGCACCTGGCGCAGGTCAAGGGCTACGTCGCCAGCGGCCTGGAGGAGGGCGCGCGGCTGCTGGTCGGCGCCAGCGAAAGCGGCTGCTACCTCGGCCCGGTGGTGTTCGACGGGGTGCGCAACGACATGCGCATCGCCCGCGAGGAAATCTTCGGCGCGGTGCTGTCGGTAATCGACTTCGACGACGCCGAGGAGGCCGTGGCCATCGCCAACGACACCCCCTACGGCCTGGCCGCCGGGCTGTGGACCGCCGACCTGTCGCGCGCGCACCGCGTGGCCCGCGCGCTGCGCGCCGGCTCCGTGTGGGTCAACCAGTACTCCGGCGGCGACATGACCGCGCCCTTCGGCGGCTTCAAGCAGTCCGGCAACGGCCGCGACCGCTCGCTGCACGCCTTCGACAAGTACACCGAGCTCAAGGCCACCTGGATTCGGCTGTAATCGGCACGGCGCTTTGACCGCGAAGGACCGGGGGCGGGATAATCGCCCGTCCCCGAACGCCACCCAGGAACGGCACGCATGGCGCAACAGAAGGCGAAGAAAATCTACGACCCGGAGCTGCGTCGGGTGGAGATCATCAAGGCGGCCTTCCTGTGCCTGAGCGAGGAGGGCTACGCCAAGCTCTCCGCGCGCAAGGTCGCGGCCCGCGCGGAAATGGCCCTGGGCCATATCAGCTACCACTTCAAGGACATGAACGAGCTGCTGGTGGAGGCCTACAAGTACGCCTCGCGCACGCTCTACGAAGCCACCTACGCCAGCCTGGTGGCCGAGCCGCGCGAACCCATGCAGCAGCTGGAAGTGTTCCTGCGCAGCGGCTTCACCGGCACCTTCCTCGACCGCAGCTACCTCTCGGTGCGCATCGACCTGTGGTCGGCCTCGCTGTTCCAGCCGGATATCGCCGACACCGAGCGCAAGCTCTACGCGATCTACCGCGAACGCCTGGTGGACATCCTGCGCAAGATCGCCGAGGCCCACGGCGTGAGCCCCGAGCGCATCGACAAGCCGGCCGACGCGATCATGGCCATGCTCGACGGCCTCTGGCTCGACTGGCAGCGGCGCAAGGACATGAAGGCCATCGAGCACGGCATCGGCGCCTGCCTAGACCTGGTGGCGCTGTACCTGCCCAAGCCCTGACGCCGCGCCGGCCACCGCCGCGCCGGCCACCGCCGCGGCGGCGCCAGCCACCGCTGTCATGAAATGCGAAATCCCTGTCGCGCCAGGTGAAGCAGCGCGCAGGCCCGCTGCCTAGAGTCCGCTGCATGGGCGTTCGCCCGCAGAACAATGCAGACGGGAGATTCCGGCATGGCCAAGGCCGTTCGTTTTTATGAGACAGGGGGCCCCGAGGTACTTCGCCTCGAGGACGTCGAGGTCGGCGAGCCCGGCCCCGGCCAGGTACGCATCCGCCACGTGGCGGTGGGCCTGAACTACGCCGACACCTACTTCCGCAACGGCACCTACCCGGTGCCGCTGCCCTCGGGGATGGGCGTGGAGGCCGCCGGCGTGGTGCTGGCGGTGGGCGAGGGCGTGAGCAACGTGGCGCCCGGCGACCGGGTCACCTACACCGGCTTCGTCAACACCCTCGGCGCCTACGCCAGCGAGCGTCTGGTGCCGGCCGCGCCGCTGATCCGCCTGCCGGAGAACATCGCCTTCGAGACCGCCGCGGCCATGACCATGCGCGGCCTGACCTCGGCCTACCTGCTGCGCCGCCTGCACGCCTTCCAGCCCGGCGACAGCCTGCTGTTGCACGCGGCGGCCGGCGGCGTCGGCCTGATCGTCGCGCAGTGGGCGCGGCTGCTCGGGCTCAAGGTGATCGGCACGGTGTCCAGCGCGGCCAAGGCGGAAGCCGCCTACGCCCACGGTTGCAGCCAGGTCATCAACTACAGCGAGGAGGACGTCGCCAAACGCGTGCGCGAACTCACCGACGGGCGCGGCGTGGACGTGGTCTTCGACAGCGTCGGCAAGGACACCTTCATGGGCTCGCTGGACTCGCTCAAGCGCCGTGGGCTGATGGTCTGCGTCGGCACCGCCTCCGGGCCGATCCCGCCGTTCGACCCGGTGCTGCTGGCGATGAAGGGCTCGCTGTTCCTCACCCGCCCGGCGCTGGCCGACTACATCGCCGAGCCGGCGGAGAAGCAGGCGCTGCTCGACGAACTGTTCGGCCACGTCGGCAACGGCGACATCCGCATCGAGATCAACCAGCACTACGCGCTGGAGGACGCCGTGCAGGCGCACCGCGACCTGGAAGCGCGCAAGACCACCGGTTCATCCATCTTCGTCATCTGAGGGCGCCGCCATGCACGTGGAACGACTGACCTGCAGCATCGGCGCCGAGCTCTCCGGGGTGAGCCTGGGCGACGCCGCGCGCGACCCGGAGCTGTTCGCCGAAATCCGCCGCCTGCTGCTGGAGCACAAGGTGCTGTTCCTCCGCGACCAGGCCATCGAGCGCGCCGAGCACGTGGCCTTCGCCCGCCGCTTCGGCGAGCTGGAGGACCACCCGGTGGCCGGCAGCGACCCGGAGCACCCGGGCCTGGTGCGTATCTACAAGAACCCCAACCAGCCCAACGACCGCTACGAGAACGCCTGGCACACCGACGCCACCTGGCGCGAGATCCCGCCCATGGGCTGCGTGCTGCGCTGCGTGGAATGCCCGCCGGTGGGCGGCGACACCCTGTGGGCGAACATGGCCCTGGCCTACGCCAACCTGCCGGCGGAGATCAAGGAGAAGATCGCCAACCTGCGCGCCCGCCACAGCATCGAGGCGAGCTTCGGCGCGGCCATGCCCATCGACAAGCGCCTGGCGCTCAAGGCGCAGTACCCGGACGCCGAGCACCCGGTGGTGCGCACCCACCCGGAAACCGCCGAGAAGGTGCTGTTCGTCAACGCCTTCACCACCCACTTCAGCAACTACCACACCGCGCAGAACGTGCGCTTCGGCCAGGACGCCAACCCCGGCGCCGGCGACCTGCTGCGCTACCTGGTGAGCCAGGCCTACATCCCCGAGTACCAGGTGCGCTGGCGCTGGCAGAAGAACAGCGTGGCGATCTGGGACAACCGCAGCACCCAGCACTACGCGGTGATGGACTACCCCCCCTGCGTGCGCCAGATGGAGCGCGCCGGAATCATCGGCGACAAGCCGTACTGAGCCGGGCCGCGCGCCCGACGTCGATCCGACAAGAACAATCCGAGGAGACCGACATGCAATTTTTCGACGATTCCCTGCACCCGGAAAACCAGGAGAAGGTGGTCATCACCGTGGCCCCCTACGGCCCCGAGTGGATGCCCGAGGACTTCCCCGAAGACATCCCGGTGAGCATGGACGAGCAGGTGCAGAAAGCCGTGGACTGCTACGAGGCCGGCGCCACCGTGCTCCACCTGCACGTGCGCGAGCTGGACGGCAAGGGCTCCAAGCGCCTGTCCAAGTTCAACGAGCTGATCGCCGGGGTCCGCGAGGCGGTGCCGGAGATGATCATCCAGGTCGGCGGCTCGATCTCCTTCGCCCCCGAGGACGAAGGCGAGGCGGCCAAGTGGCTGTCCGACGACACCCGGCACATGCTCGCCGAGCTGACGCCCAAGCCGGACCAGGTGACGGTGGCGATCAACACCACCCAGATGAACATCATGGAGCTGCTCTACCCGGAATACCTGGAAGGCACCTCCCTGGCCAACCCGGCATTCCAGGCGGCCTACAGCGAGATGACCGTGCCCGCCGGCCCGGCCTGGGTCGAGGAGCACCTCAAGCGCCTGCAGGCCGCCGGCGTCCAGCCGCACTTTCAGCTCACCGGCATGCACGCCCTGGAAACCCTCGAACGCCTGGTGCGCAAGGGCGTCTACCTGGGCCCGCTGAACCTGACCTGGATCGGCATCGGCGGCGGCTTCGACGGCCCCAACCCGTTCAACTTCATGAACTTCGTGCACCGCGCGCCCGACGGCGCCTGCATCACCGCCGAGTCGCTGCTGAAGAACGTGCTGCCGTTCAACATGATCGCCATGGCCCTGGGCCTGCACCCGCGCTGCGGCATCGAGGACACCATCATCGACCAGCACGGCCAGCGCATGGGCTCGGTGGAGCAGATCCAGCAGTGCGTGCGGGTCGCCCACGAACTGGGCCGCGAGGTGGCCGACGGCCGCGAGGCGCGGGCGATCTACCGCATCGGCGTGCAGTACGACAGCGTCGAGGAAACCTTGCGCATGAACGGCATGGCGCCGAACCGCGCGCCCGGCCAGAAGGGCGTGCCGCAGCGCGCCTGAACACCTGAAACAGTGGCCGCCGGGGTTCGCGCCCCGGCCGGCCGCGCACAGAACAAGAAGAATCCATAACGCCGGCAGAGGTACCCGCCATGGCCATCCACTCCGTCGCCCTGGGCGACATTCCCGCCGCCGAACCCGGCGTGTCGCGCCGCTACGCCTGGGTGGTGTTCGCGCTGACCTTCGGCCTGCTGATTTCCGACTACATGTCGCGCCAGGTGCTCAACGCGGTGTTCCCGCTGCTCAAGGGCGAATGGGCGCTGAGCGACGCGCAGCTGGGCCTGCTCAGCGGCATCGTGGCGGTGATGGTAGGGCTGCTGACCTTCCCGCTGTCGCTGCTCGCCGACCGCTGGGGCCGGGTGCGCAGCCTGGTGCTGATGGCCCTGCTGTGGAGCCTGGCGACCCTCGGTTGCGCCCTGGCCGAAAACTTCCCGCAGATGTTCGCCGCACGCTTCCTGGTCGGCGTCGGCGAGGCGGCCTACGGCAGCGTCGGCATCGCCGTGGTGATCTCGGTGTTCCCGGCGCACCTGCGCGCCACCCTGACCGGCGCCTTCATGGCCGGCGGCATGTTCGGCTCGGTGCTGGGCATGGGCCTGGGCGGCGTGCTGGCGGCGCACCTGGGCTGGCGCTGGGCCTTCGCCGGCATGGCGCTGTTCGGCCTGCTGCTGGCGTTGGCCTACCCGCTGCTGGTCAACGACCAGCGCATCGGCCATGTGCGCGTCGCCGCCGGCCAGCGCGGCGGGCATTCGCTGAAGAGCCTGTTCGCCAGCCGCTCGGTGGTCAGCGCCTACATCGGCAGCGGCCTGCAACTGTTCGTCGGCGCGGCGGTGATGGTCTGGCTGCCCAGCTACCTGAACCGCTACTACCAGATGGGCACCGACCGCGCCGGGCTGGTCTCGGGCGTGGTGGTGCTGGTCGGCGGCGCCGGCATGGTGCTCTGCGGCGTCCTCTGCGACCGCCTGGGGCGCGCCGCGCCGCAGCGCAAGATCGTCCTGGCCATCGCCTTCTGCGTGATCAGCTGCGTGCTGCTGTCGGTCGCCTTCCGCCTGCCGCCGGGGGCTGCGCAACTGAGCCTGATCGCCCTGGCCATGCTGGTCGCCACCGGCACCTCGGGGCCGGCGGGGGCGATGGTCGCCAACCTGACCCACGCCGCCGTGCATGGCACCGCCTTCGCCACCCTGACCCTGGTCAACAACCTCCTGGGCCTGGCCCCGGGGCCGCTGCTCACCGGCGTACTGGCCGACCACCTGGGGCTCGACCGGGCCTTCCAGCTGGTGCCGCTGATCAGCGTCGCCGCGGCCCTGGTGTTCTGCTACGCGCACCGCCACTACCCGGCCGACATCCGCCGCCTGCGCGGCGAGGAGGGCGCGGCATGCTGAGCCTGGAACTGGAGATGACCTTCGACTTCATCTGCCCCTGGTGCCTGATCGGCAAGCGCAACCTCGACGCCGCGCTGCGCACCCTCGCCACGCAGCGCCCGGATATCCGTGTCAACCTCACCTGGCTGGGCCTGCAACTGCTGCCGCAGGTGGCCATGGACGGCGAACCCTTCGCCGACTTCTACCTGCGCCGCCTGGGCGGCAAGCGCGCGGTGCGCGCGCGCCAGGCCGAGGTGCGCAAGGCGGCGGAGCAGGCCGGGGTGAGCATCGAGCTGGAGCGCATCCGGGTGATGCCCAACACCACCTACGCGCACCGGGTGTTCGCCCGCGCCGCCCAGGTGGGCACCGCGACCCAGCTGGAGTGCCTGCTGGAACAGCTGTTCCGCGCCCACTTCGTGCTCGGCGACGACCTCGGGCAACGTGATTCGCTGCGGCGCGTACTGCGCGCCTGCGGCTACCAGACCGGCGACTTCGAGCAGGCGCTGGCGGATGGCGCGCGTTTCTACATCGGCCGCCGGGTGGGGCTGGCCGATGCGAGCGTCCCGCTGTTCCTGCTCGAAGGCCGGCCCTTCGCCCTCGGCGCGCAGTCCCCGGAACAGTTGCTGATGACCCTGTCGCGCGCGGTGGAACGCAAGCGCCAGGCGGAGGAGGTGGCATGAACCAGCGCCTGCGCATACCCCGCGAGCAGTTGCCGGACGCCGGCGGGCGCCGGCTGTTCCGTTTCGGCGAGCAGGGCCTGCTGCTGTTCAACGTCGGCGGCGAGTACCACGCCATCGACGACGGCTGCCCCCACGGCGGCGCCTCGCTGTTCTCCGGCAAGCTGCTCGGCCGCCTGCTGCAATGCCCGGCCCACGGCCTGTACTTCGACCTGGCCACGGGCTGCGCCAGCCGCGTGCCGGGCTTCGGCGTGCGGCGCCACACCCTCGAATGGGACGCCGATGCGTGCATCGTCGTCATCGCCGATCCCGCTGCAGAGGAGACCACTCCATGAGCGCCACCACTATCGCTACCTTCGGCACGCGCGGCCGCACGCTGCTGCCGGGGCTGCTGGTCAGCGCCATGGTCGCCGCCGCCGCGACCTTCCTCTCCGAGCACTACGGCGCCCCGGTGATGCTCTTCGCCCTGCTGCTGGGGCTGGCGCTGAACTTCCTCTCGGCCGACAGCGCCTGCAAGGCCGGCATCGAATTCACCGCCCGCGAAGTGCTGCGCCTGGGCGTGGCGCTGCTGGGCATCCGCATCACCCTCGGGCAGATCGCCGCGCTCGGCTGGCAGCCGGTGGCCATGGTGGTGGTGCTGGTGGTGGTCACCATCCTGGTGTCCATCGCCGCCGCCCGGCTGCTCGGCTTCAGCAGCCTGTTCGGCCTGCTCACCGGCGGCGCCACCGCCATCTGCGGCGCCTCGGCGGCCCTGGCGCTGGCCGCCGCGCTGCCGGCCCACGGGCAGAAGGAAAAGGCCACGCTGTTCACCGTGCTGGGCGTCTCGGCGCTGTCGACCCTGGCGATGATCCTCTACCCGATGATCGCCCACGCCCTGGGCCTGGACCCGCTGCACGCGGGGATGTTCCTCGGCGGCACCATCCACGACGTGGCCCAGGTGGTGGGCGCCGGCTACGGCATGTCGCACGAGACCGGCGACGTGGCCACGGTGGTCAAGCTGATGCGCGTGGCGATGCTGCTGCCGGTCATCCTCTGCGCGGCCATGATCACCCGCGCCCGTGGCGTGGAGCCGGGCAGCAAGCGTCCGCCGCTGTTGCCCTGGTTCGCCGTCGGCTTCGTCCTGCTGGCGGCGCTGAACAGCACCGGCGTGGTGCCCGAGGCGGTGCAGCAGGCCGGCGGCAAGCTATCGCAATGGTGCCTGGTGATCGCCATCGCCGCGCTGGGCATGAAGACCCAGCTGCGTGAACTGGCCACGGTGGGGCTGCGGCCGATCCTGCTGATGGTCGGTGAAACCGTTTTCCTCGCCGTGCTGGTACTCGCGATGCTGCACTGGGGGATGTGACGGTCAACACGTCCCCGACCCGAGGAGGGCCGGCGCGGGGGGCAGCACCCGGGCTGGCCCTTTTTTATTGGTGGGTGGGGATTCGTGGGTCGGGCTTTGCGCCGTGCTTCCTCCCGGCGTCATCCCCGCGAATGCGGGGACCCAGTGCCTTTGGGGTTGGGTGTGTTTGCGCCGCTTCAGAGTGCTCGGATGTTTCTGGTTTCGCCTCTCGGCGAGTCCCTTTTGTCAAACGCCACAAAAGGAACCAAAAAGGCTTGCCCCGACATCCGGGCCCGGCAAGCCGGGCTTCCCTCGCGAA
>NZ_JARJLT010000405.1 GCF_029335315.1 Pseudomonas citronellolis | reverse complement strand
GACGCGGGAACAGCGGGGAGGATGGGGTCATGGCGCAACGCTCGTTGTTATTGTCGGGAGCCGTTGCGGGATTTTTTAGCACCGGCCCGTGGCGGGCCGGTAAGCATAAAAACTCAAGGAGCCATGAGCTGAGCTCATAGCTTGGGAAACTCAGATGCCGACCTTGTCCAGCGCTTCGCCGACGCCGTCCCAGAAGCGTTTCTGGCTGCGCACTTGGTAGCCGCTGGCGGCGATCTGCGCCGGTTCCTGGACCAGCACCGTATGCGCGATCTCGGGTTCCGCCAGGCGCGCCTCGATCAGCTGCAACGGGCCGTCGCCGTCGCTGTGGACGCGCTTGCCGGGCACGCGGTCTTCGTCGTAGCGCAGGTAGTAGACGCCGCCGGGCTTGGCGTCGAGAACGAAGCTGGAGATGCGCGTGAAGTCCATCGGGCCGTCGGCCAGCCAGGTCCAGAAGCCGCCCATCAGCGGCCGGCGCATTTCCAGCTTGTAGCTGCCCGGCTCGAACTCCAGGGCCAGGTAGCCCTTGCTCGGCAGGCTGCCGATCAGTTCGTTGTTGAGGAACAGGCCGGGGGCTTCGAGCTCTTCATCGGCCCACTTGTTCTGCGGGCGGTAGAGGTAGACCACGGCGTGCTGCGCATCGCTGGCGCGCAGCGGGGCGAACGCCTGGCCGTCGGTGGCGCCGAAGAACGCGCCGGGGGTGCTGCAGCCGGCCAGCAGCAGGAAAAGCATGCCCAGCAGCGATCGCGTCATGCGCCTGTTCCTTCTTGTGGTTATGCCTTGAGCATAACCAGCGCCGGCGTTCCCGCCACCCGCCGAAAGTCCGGGTGGCGGCGGCTCAGGGCAGGGTCGCCGGGCGCCCCGGCGCCGGCTGCGGTAACAGGTGGCGCACCAGCCATTTGCGCGTGGGTACGACTAGACGCTCCTGGAACAGCACGCAGCTGACCACCATGAACAACAGGAACAACGGGTACAGCCACAACGACAGCTGCTGCTCGGTGGCGGCGGTGATGCAGTAGGCCCAGTCGGCCAGGCAGTCGCCGGGCGAGCGGATCAGTTTTTCGCCACGGGAGAACAGGGTGAACAGCGGCACGTGCAGGGCGAACAGCGACAGCGAGGCCGCCCCCAGGCGCGGCGACCAGTAGCGGATCGCCGGGCTCTGCGGGTCGCGCGGCAGCGCGCTGAGGTACACCAGCACCAGTTGCGCCGGCAGCAGCAGGCCGTTGTGCAGCAGGAAGTACCAGTGCCGCGCGCCCTGGGTGTAGAGGTAGTCGGCGGCGAGGAAGTTCGCCACCACGAAGGCGCCCAGCGCCAGCACCGCGCCGCTGCCGGGCAGGCGGCCGGCGTCCTTGTGCTCGCGGAACAGGCCGTAGGCGAGAATGCCGCCGAGGAACTCCGGCAGGCGCAGGAGCGGGTTGCGGTGCAGCAGGCCGGTCCAGGGCATGCCGTACTGCTGGTGCAGCACCAGCAGCAGCGCCGGCACCAGGTACAGCAGCCAGAGCAGCGCCAGCGCCCGCGACTTGTTGCGGATGCGCATCAGCCGGGGCGCCAGCGAGGGGAAGCAGAGGTAGAAGAAGAACAGCGTCGACAGCGACCAGAGCGGCGCGTTGAAGGTCAGGTACAGCGGGTTCCAGGCCTGCAGCATGGTCAGCTGGAGGATGCTGTTGAGCAGCAGCTCGCGGTCGCTCATCCAGTGCCGGAACAGTTCCGGGTGGGTCTGCCCGAGGGTCTCGTGGGTGTCGTAGACGACGAAGCGCGGGGTCGCCTGGTCCAGGTCCGGGCCGATGCCCAGCTGGCTGATCAGCAGCAGCACGCCGATGGTCAGCAGGATGGAGAAGATGTGGATCGGGTAGAGGTTGGAGAAGCGCTTGGTGAGGAAGCTGCGCGGGCTTTCGCGCAGCTGGCCGTCGGTGACGTAGACGTGGGCCAGGAGGAAGCCGGAAAGCACGAAGAAGGTGCTGGTGGCGAAGAAGCCCAGGCTGGTCAGCTCGTCCAGGCCGGGGAACTTCTGCTGCGCCGGGTAGGCGTGCAGGGTGTGGTAGACCACCACGTAGAGCCCGAGCAGGAAACGCAGCCACTCCAGCCCGATGAACCTTTCCTTGCGGATCTTGTTCACGACTTTCTCCCGTTCTGCCGGGCGCCTGTTCCCGGCGGGCTGGCCTCAACGGCGGCGGTCGAGGAAGTTCACCACCACCCGGTCGAGCCAGCCCCACAACCGCTGGTGCAGGCGCATCCACAGGGAGCGGCCGTGCCACAGCGTGAAATCGATTTCCCGGCTGGCGGCGAAGTCGGCGATCAGGCAATCGGCCACCGCCGCCGTGAAGTCGGCGTCCAGTACCTCGATATTGGCATCCAGGTTGAAGCGCAAGTTCCAATGATCGAAGTTGCACGAGCCCACGCTGGCCCAGTCGTCGACCAGCGCCACCTTCATGTGCAGGAAGCGTGGCTGGTACTCGAAGATCCGGATGCCGGCGCGCAGCAGGCGCGGGTAATAGCGTTGCCCAGCATAGCGCACGGGGGCATGGTCGGTGAGCCTTCCGGTGAGCAACAGGCGCACTTCGACGCCGCGCCGCGCGGCCTTGCGCAGCGCCCGGCGGACCTTCCAGGTGGGCAGGAAATACGGCGTGGCCAGCCAGATGCGCTGGCGCGCGCCGTTCAGGCTGCGTACCAGCGCCTGGAGGATGTCGCGGTGCTGGCGGGCGTCGGCGTAGGCCACCCGGCCGAGCCCGGCGACGCCGTCGGGCGCCGGCGGCAGGCGCGCCGGCTGCACCCGCTGCTGCGGGCGCCAGGCGCGGCGCTGGCCGCAGGCGAGCCACTGGCGCTCGAACAGCGCCAGCCAGTCGGCGGTCACCGGGCCCTGCATTTCCACCATGACTTCGTGCCAGGCGCTGCTGTTCTCCGGCACCGACCAGAATTCGTCGGTGGCCCCGGTGCCGCCGACGTAGCCGATGCGCTGGTCCACCAGCAGCAGCTTGCGGTGGTCGCGGAACAGGTTGCGCCAGCCGCCGCGCCAGCGTAGCGGGTTGTACAGGCGCAGCTCGCCGCCGGCCTCGCGCAGCCGGCGGCCCCAGGAGCCGCCCAGGCGCAGGGTGCCGAAGGCGTCGAACAGGCAGCGTACCTGCACGCCGCGCCGGCGCGCGTCGAGCAGGGTTTCCAGCAGCAGCTCGGCGCAGGTGCCGCCTTCCACCAGGTACAGTTCCAGGTCGACCTGGTGCTGCGCCCCGGCGATGGCCGCGAGCATGCGCGGGAAGAAGTTCTCCCCGTCCACCAGCAGGGCGAAGCGGTTCTCGCTGCGCCAGGGGAAGACCGAGCCGCTCACCGTTCGGCGAAGATCAGCACGGCGCCTACCGGCACCGCGAGGTTGATGGTCTGCAGGTCGGCGAGCTTGCGCAGCTTCTCCAGCGCCGGCGCCAGGCCGAATTCGGCGGCGTCGAGGATCAGCGGCGACAGCGTCACCACCTGGAAGCGCCGTTCATCCAGGCGCGTCACCAGCACCTCGGCGCGGTAGGCGTGGCTGGCGCCGTGCAGGCTCAGGCGCAGCGGCAGGCGCATTTCCAGCTGCGCGCCGTTGGCCAGGGCGAGGATCGGGCCCAGGTCGAGCTGGGCGTCGACGGCGGCTTCGGGGAAGCGCTCGACTTCGAACAACAGGTCGCGCATGCGCTCGTCGCGCAGCGGTACGCCGCTGAGCACCGAGTCCAGTTCGATGCGCAGGCTGGCCTTGCCCTGGTCGTCGACGCTGCCGTGCATGACCAGGAAGCGGTTGTTGTCGGCGCCGGCGGCGCCGCGGCCGGTGACGAAGCTCAGCCGCGAGGATTCGTAGTCGAGGTACCAGGCCGCCTGGGTGGAAACGGCGAAGCAGGCCGCGAAGAGGAAGGCGAACAACGAGCGCATGAAATCCCTTACATGGAAAACGACCGGATCAACGGCAACGATAGCCGCCCGCCGTCGGCTTGCCTACCGGCCGACCGGCGAGCCCATTGGGCAGGCGGCGGCGCCAATGGTTCACTCGGCCAGCAACGCGGGAATCCCGGCGACCAGCGCATCGATGGCGCAACGGGTCTTCAGCGGCATGTAGCGGGTCTTGGGCCACACCGCATGGATATCCAGCGGCGGCAGGTTGCAGCGGCCCGTCACCACCACCAGCTCGCCCAGCTTCACATGCCGCGCCAGCAACCAGGACGGCAGGCGCGCCAGGCCGAAGCCGGCCACGGCGGCGGCGGTGATGGCCTGCAGGTCGTCCATGCTCAGTTGCGGGTCGACGTCGATGCGCCGCGCGTTGCCGCCGTCGTCGCGCAAGTCCCAGGGCGAGGTGACGCCCGCGACCGAGTAGCTGATGGCCGAGTGCCCGGCCAGCTCGTCCAGGCCGGACGGCATGCCGTTCTCGGCGATGTACGAAGGCGCCGCGCCGATGCTGGTGTACTGCACGCCCAGCTTGCGCGCGGCGAGCGTGGCGCTGTCACCCAGCGAGCCGATGCGCACGGCGAGGTCGAAGCCTTCTTCCACCAGGTCGACGCGACGGTCGCTGAAGGACAGGTCGATCTTCAGCGACGGATAGCGCCGCGCCAGCGCCAGCATCAGCGGCACCACGCAAAGATGGCCGAAGGCAATCGGCACGCTGACCCGCAGGCGCCCGCGCGGCTCCAGCCGCCCGCCTTCCAGCGCGGTGTGCGCGGCGTCCAGTTCGGCCAGCGCGCGCACGCAGCTGTCGTAGAACACCTGCCCGTCGTCGGTGAGGCTCTGGCTGCGTGTGGTGCGTTGCAGCAGGCGCACGCCCAGGCGCGCCTCCAGCCGGGCGATGGCCTTGCCCACCGCCGACCGCGTGAGGTTCAGGCGCTCCGCCGCCAGGGCGAAACTGCCGGCGTCCACCACCTGGACGAAGGTGGCGATGCCATCGAGTCGGTCGTCCATCGGCCTGCCTTTTGAATCCCGGAAAGACCCAATGATGGGACGAAATGGCGCCAATGGGGAACCCTGTTCTTTTCGACAATGGTGGCCCGGACAACGGAGCCCCTCCCATGACTACCCCCCACAATCCCAGAAACCTCATCGCCCTGGCCGCGGTGTGCCTGTCGTCGATGATGTTCGGCCTGGAGATCTCCAGCGTGCCGGCCAGCCTGCCGGCCCTGGAGCGCCTGCTGCACGGCGACTTCCAGGACCTGCAATGGGTGATGAACGCCTACACCATCGCCGTCACCAGCGTGCTGATGGCCGCCGGCACCCTGGCCGACCGCTTCGGCCGCAAGCGCCTGTTCGTCATCAGCCTGGCGCTGTTCGGTTGCACCTCGCTGCTCTGCGGGCTGGCCAGCGACATGCCGGGCATGATCGCCGGGCGCTTCCTGCAGGGCGCCGCGGGCGGGGTCATGCTGATCTGCCAGGTGGCCGTGCTCAGCAGCCAGTTCAGCGACCCGGCCGCGCGCGTCCGCGCCTTCGCCGCCTGGGGCGTGGTGTTCGGCGTCGGCCTGGGCTTCGGGCCGATCATCGGCAGCGCCATCGTCGCCCTGGCCAGTTGGCAATGGGTATTCCTGGTCCACGGGCCGCTCGCCCTGCTCACCCTGGCGCTGGCGCAGTACGGCGCCGTGGAGTCTCGCGACCCGGACGCCGAACGGCTCGACGTCGGTGGCATGCTCAGCCTGTCGCTGGCCGTGCTCGGCAGCGTCTTCTATATCACCCAGGGCGCGGACATGGGCTTCGCCAGCCCGGCGGCGCTGGCGATCCTGCTGGCCAGCCTGGCGTGCCTGGTGGCCTTCGTCCTCATCGAGCGCCGCGTCGAGCACCCGATGTTCGACCTCTCGGTGCTGCGCATCCGCGCCTTCGCCGGCGCGATCTTCGCTTCGGCGGGGATGAACGCGAGCTTCTGGCCGCTGATGATCTACCTGCCGGTGTACTACCACGGCGTGCTCGGCTACGACGATGTGAAGGCCGGCTGGTCGCTGCTGGCCTATACCCTGCCGACGCTGCTGGTGCCGCCGGTCGCCGAACGCCTGGCGCATCGCTTCCGGCCGGGCTGGGTGATCCCCGCCGGGATGTTCGTGATCGGCGCCGGCTTCTTCCTGATGCTCTGGGGCAGCGCCGTGGAGCACGCCAGCTGGCTGACCCTGCTGCCCGGCTGCGTGCTGGCCGGCATCGGCCTGGGCCTGACCAACACCACGGTGACCAACACCTCCACCGCCGCCGTGGCCGCCGCCCGCGCCGGCATGGCCTCGGGCATCGACATGAGCGCGCGGATGATCTCCCTGGCGATCAACATCGCGCTGATGGGGCTGATCCTGCTCTGCGGCGTCAGCGCCGCGCTGCACGACCTGGACGGCGCCCAGAGGCTGCAGCAGGCCGCCGGCATCGCCAGCGGCCGGCTGGGCACGGACGCTCCCGACAGCGCCCGCGCGGCATTGGCGCAGGGTTTCGGCTGGGTGCTCGGCTACGGCGGCATCGGCGCCTGGCTGTTCGCGGCCGGCAGCTTCCTGACCTTCGGTACGCAGCGGGCGGCGCGGCCTAGACTGGAGGCTGTCCGATCCTGAATGACAGGAGTGCCGCCATGAAGATCCTTCTGCTGCTCACCGTCGTGCTCATCGGCGCTTCCAGTTGCAGCGTCGGCACCGGCTTTCGCCTCCAGCCCGACGCGCCGGCCATCGCGGCGCGATCGTAGGCTGGGCCGGGCGAAGCGAAATCCATCGAACAGCGGTGCCCAAGGGCAACGGCGGATAACGCCGTAGGCGTTATGCGCCCTACGGGGTGTGCCTCACCGCGGCAAGGCGTCGGCCTGGGGCAGCGGCGAAGCGATGCCCATCAATATCCGCCATGGACCGAAACGGCGGCGCCCTACTGTGGCAAGGCGTCCGCCACCGGCAGCAGCCGGCAGCCTTCGCGCGGGCCGAGCCAGGCGGCGGTCTGGGTGCTGCCCAGGCCGCGCGCGGTCACCCGCTTGTGCGCGGCGTCGTCGAGGAAGCCGCTGGTGGGCACGTACTGCCTGGTGTAGCCCTGGCAGTACTCGGCGCTGTTGCCCATGACGTAGCGGCAGGAGCAGTACTCCTTGGCCGTGTAGGCGCCGATGATCGGCGGGAAGGATTCCAGGTGCGCGCGGTTGGCCCAGGCCCAGCCGGCCAGGCCGACGAGCAGCAGGAGCAGCAGGCTGAGCAGCGGATGACGGCGGATCATTGCTTGCCCTCCGGCCGGGCGAAGGCCGCGAGGGCCAGCTTGAGGAAGTCGTCGTGGCGGTAGCTGCCGTCGCGGTCGTCGGCGTAGCGCACGATCACCAGTTTCTGGTCGGGCAGCACGTACATCGCCTGGCCCCAGTGGCCGAGGGCGGCGAAGGTGGTTTCCGGGGCGTTCGGCCAGGGCACGCGGGCGCCGGCCGGTGCGCGGTTCAGCCACCACTGGCCGCCAGGCACCGCTTCGTCGGCCTGTTCCGGGGTCGGGTGGTAGTTCGGGAAGGGCGCGAGGACGAACTGCATCCACGCCTGGGGCAGCAGCTGGCGTTCCTTCCAGCGCCCGCCGCGCTCCATCAGCAGGCCCAGGCGGGCCAGGTCGCGGGCGGTCATGTAGGCATACGAGGAGCCGACGAAGGTGCCCTTGGCGTCGCGCTCCCACACCGCCGAGCGGATGCCCAGCGGGTCGAACAGCGCGGTCCAGGGGTAGTCGGCGTAGGCGTCGCCGACCATCTGCCGCAGGCTCGCCGAGAGCACGTTGCTGTCGCCGCTGGAGTAACGGAAGCGCTTGCCCGGCTCGGCATCCAGCGGGAAGCCGGCGACGAACCCGGCCATGTCGTCGCGGCCTCGGGTATAGAGCATGGCCACCACCGAGGATTTCAGCGGGGCGTATTCGTAGTCTTCCTCCCAGGCCAGGCCCGAGGCCCAGTTGAGCAGGTTGCGCATCTTCACCTCGGGGTGCGCGGCGAAGGGCGCGTAGTGCTGCGCCACCGGGTCGTCGATCTGGAAGCGGCCCTCGCCGAAGGCCACGCCGAGGACGCTGGCCATCACGCTCTTGCTCATCGACCAGGCCAGGTGCGGGGTCTGCGCGTTGCTCGGCCCGGCGTAGCGTTCGTAGATCAGCTCACCGTCGCGGATCACCACCACCGCGTCGCTGCGCACGCCCTTGCGGGTGGCGTCGTCGCGGGCGGGGAAGGTGTAGGCCTCGAAGGCTTGCACGGCGGCGCCGGAAGGCGCGGGGCCGCGCTGCCAGTCGGCGTCGGGCCAGGTTTCGGCGTGCAGCGGCGCCAGCAGGCACAGGCTGGCGGCCAGGGTGGCGCCCCGCAGCAGCGGGCGCAGGAAGGGCATGGGCATCGGCGGGCCTCTTGTTTTCAGCTCGCCGGACCCTAGCACGTGCGCGTGACCGCTTTAAGCGCCGATCACGCCGTAATGGCGGACAGATTCAGCGCGGCACCTGGTAATCGTCCGCGCCGAGCAGGTCCATGCCGCACTCCAGGCCCTCGATCCAGTCGAGGAAGGCGTCGATCATCGGCCGCCCGACGAAGGGCCGGCCGTGCTGCGGCACCATCATCTGCACGTCCAGCCCACGGACCATCGCGGCCCACAGCCGGCACACCTTGTTGCTGGCCATGTAGCGGCGGTGGAAGCCGAGCATGTGCGGCAGGTGTTCGGCGAAGTCCTGCACCGGGTTGGCGTCGTCCACCAGCGAGGCGCCCATGTCGCCGGAGAAGAGGATGCGGCTGACCGGGTCGTAGATCTGGAAGTTGCCCACCGAGTGCAGGAAGTGCGCCGGCAGGATTTTCAGCTGGCTGCGCCCGAGCAGCATCGACTGGCCGCGATCGGGCACCGCGATGACCCGGTCGTAGGTGCTGATGCCGTGGCTGACCGCCAGGTAGTTGGCTGTGAGGTGCGGCAGGAAGCGCGCCCAGAGCTTGGAGCAGATGACCCGCGCGCGGGTGTGCAGCAGCCACTTGTCCAGCGCGGCGATGATGTCCGGGTCCTGGTGCGAGGCGAAGATGTAGTCCAGGTCCTGCAGCGGGAACAGCTTGGACAGTTCCAGCGACAGCGGGGTGTAGGTCAGGTCGCCGCCCGGGTCGAGCAGCAGGTACTGGCCGTGGTCGACGATGAGGAACTGGTTGGACTGCACCCCGTCGCCGCTGACGAGGTCGTCGAAACACAGGCATTGGTGGGTGCCGTTGTCGAACAGCACGATGGGTTCGCGACGCATGGGAGTTCCTGCAAGGCTCCGCCGAAAAGCGGCGGGAATGCCTCGCAGCGTACCCAGGCGCCAGCGCCCCTCACTGACCTGGATCAAGCCCCAGTGCGGCCCAGGCCTTGTCCAGGCGCTTGGCGCGGGCGCTGCCGCCCAGGGCGAGCACCGCGCGGTCGCGCTGCCACAGCTGCGCCCAGTGCGCCGGGCCCTGGGCGATGGCGGCGTCCAGCGCCGGCGCCAGGGCGTCGAACTGGGCGAACAGGCCGCCCAGCAGCAGGTGCGTCTCGGCGGCGTCAACCGGGTGCCGGAGCACTTCCGCGCAGCCGCCCAGCAGCCCCACCAGGCGCAGCGCCAGCTCGCGCGGCCAGTGGCTGTCCAGGCCCACGCCGTACAGCCAGGCGAGCAGCGCGGCCATCACGTGGACGTCCTCCAGGCAGCGGAACGGCTTGCTGTAGGCGTCCCAGCCATCGCCGGGCAGGCGCTCGCAATGGGCGCCGTCGAGGACCAGGCGGGCATGCGGGACGTCGGGGATCAGCGGCATCGGCGGCATCGGTTCCAGGCGCGCGCCGGGGGCGCCGGCCAGGACCACGGTCATCGCCAGGCGCGGGGGCGCGCCGGCCGGCTCGTCGCGGGCCCCCACCAGGTACCAGGCGGCGCGGTCGCCGGCGGTGGCGAAATCCTTGCGGCCGTGCAGGGTCAGGCCGTCGAGACGGGTGGCGAGATCGGCCGGGCGCAGGCGCTTGCCTTCGCTGACGCAGAGTGCGCCGAGGCCCGCCGGGGCCGCCGGCCAGAGCGCGCGCAGGGCCGCCTGGTAGCCGCCGAGGAAGGCCAGGCCGGGGGTGGCCGCCAGGCGCCCGGCGAGCACCGCGCACTCCAGCGGCGCGGCGCCGGCGGCGCGGCCGAGCAGTTCGCTGTACCAGTCGTCCAGGGCGAGGTCGGCGGGCAGCCGGTCCAGCGGGCCGAGCAAGCGGTTCCAGGGCATTCGGAGGTCCTCATCGGGGGCGGGGTGGTTGTCATACAAGCATCACGCCAACGTCACGGACGTGACACCGCCTCTTCCTAGCCTGAGCTTGCACAACAAAGGCGACCGGCCGCAACCCGCCTGGCCGGCCCATGGAGGCCCCGCATGAGTCAGATCGCCCCTCTCAGCGACACCCCTAGCGAACGCCGCCTCAAGGCCGAACGCCTGCGCGGCGCGGCGGCCCTGCGCGAGGCCCAGGCCCTGCGCTTCCGCGTGTTCAGCGGCGAGTTCGAGGCCCGCCTGAACGGCGCCGAGCTCGGCCTGGACCGCGACGACTACGACGCCCACTGCCTGCACATCGGCGTACGCGACCTGAGCAGCGGCGCCCTGGTGGCCACCACCCGCCTGCTCGACCACCGCGCCGCCGAGCGCCTGGGGCGCTTCTACAGCGAAGAGGAATTCCACCTCGACGGCCTGGACAACCTCCAGGGCCCGGTGCTGGAAATCGGCCGCACCTGCGTCGACCCGGCCTACCGCAACGGCGGCACCATCGCGGTGCTGTGGAGCGAGCTGGCGGAAATCCTCAACGAGGGCGGCTACCGCTACCTGATGGGCTGCGCCAGCATCCCCATGCGCGACGGCGGCATCCAGGCCCTGGCGGTGATGCAGCGCCTGCGCGAGCGCTACCTGTGCCACGAGCACCTGCGCGCCGAGCCGAAGACCCCGCTGCCGGCGCAGGAGTTGCCGGACAACCTCACCGCCGAACTGCCGCCGCTGCTCAAGGCCTACATGCGCCTGGGCGCGAAGATCTGCGGCGAGCCCTGCTGGGACCCGGACTTCCAGGTCGCCGATGTGTTCATCCTGCTCAAGCGCGACGAGCTGTGCCCGCGCTACGCCCGCCACTTCAAGGCGGCCGTGTGATGCGCGGCGCCCTGCGCGTCGCGCGCCTGCTGGCGGTGATCGGCCTGGGCGTGGCCCTGGCCAGCTGGGTGGCGCTGCTCGAACGCCTGCCCGGCTACGACTGGACCTTCCTGCGCCAGGGCCTGACGCGCTGGTGGCTGGCGCGCCTGCGCCGTGCCCTGCCCTACCGGGTGAAGGTCTACGGCGAGCTGCCGCGCGCCCCGGCGCTGTGGGTCAGCAACCATGTGTCCTGGGTGGATATCCCGCTGCTCGGCGCCCTCGCCCCCATGACCTTCCTGTCCAAGGCCGAAGTGCGCCAGTGGCCGCTGGCCGGCTGGCTGGCGGAAAAGGCCGGGACCCTGTTCATCCGCCGGGGCGCGGGCGACAGCGGCCAGCTCGGCGCGCAGATCGCCGGGGCCCTGCTGATGGGCCGCTCGACGCTGATCTTCCCCGAAGGCACCACCACCGACGGCCGCGGCCTGCGCACCTTCCATGGGCGCCTGCTGTCCGGCGCGATCGAGGCCGGGGTGCCGCTGCAACCGGTGGCGCTGCGCTACCTGCGCGCGGGCGAAGTGGACGCGCTGGCGCCCTTCATCGGCGACGACGACCTGTTCAGCCACCTGCGGCGGCTGCTGCGCAACGATCGCGGCACCGTGGAAATCCACCTGCTCGACCCCCTGCCCAGCCACGGGCGCGACCGCGCGCAGCTGGCGCAACAGGCGCGCGCCGCCATCGGCACGGTGATCTACGGGGAAGTCGGCCAGGCGCAACAGCTCGCGGCCTGAAAGAGAAAGTCGAACCTGCCGGGCGCCACGGCTGGCAGGTTCCGCCCAGGTCGGAGTCGCCAAGGCTCCACCGCGCTCTGCAAAGGCAAGCGCCCGCCATTGGCGGGCGCCGTCGTTTCAGAGGCGCGCGGAGGCTTCGCGGCGCCGGCCTATACGCCGGTGTCCGGCGGCACGACCAGGATGTCGCAATCCAGTTCGCGCAAGGCGTAGTCGGCAACACTGCCGATGAGAGCACGTTTGACCCCACCCATGCCCCGGGTGCCCATCACCAGCAGGTCCGGCCGGTGCTTCTCGGCCAGGCGCTCGAGCACGTTGCCCGGCAGGCCGACGGCGACCAGTTGCTCGTCGACCCAGGGTTCCAGCTGCTGGTCGCGCAGGAACGCCTTGAACTCGTCCACCGCCTGGCGGGTCTCGGTGCCGACGAACTCGTCGATGCGCTCCTCGCTGACCCCGGAGTACTGCATCATGCCCTTGGCCAGCGGGCTGAAGGCATAGATCGCGCGGCGCACGGCGCCCTGCAACAGGCCCAGGCGCTCGGCGACGCGCACCGCGTTGGCCGAGGCCGGCGAGGTGTCCAGCGCCAGCAGCAGGTCGCGGTATTCGCCGGCGGCGGGCTGGTTGACCATCAGCACCGGCAGCTTGCCGGCGCGCACCACGCGTTCCACCGTGGTGCCGACGAAGATGTCGCGCAGCGTGCTCTTGCGGTGCGCGCCCATCACCAGCAGCTCGGCGTCTTCCTCGAGGGCGCTGGCGACGATTTTCTGGTTCGGGTCGCCGACCTCGACGCGGATGCGCGGGCAGCTACCGCCCAGCTCGGTGAGTTCGACCAGGCGCGCTTCCAGCAGCAGGCGCACCTGGGTGGCCTCCTGCTGCACCAGCGCCGCCGGCTGGTCCTCGTCGACCACGGAGAGCACCGTCCACGGGCAGCCGAAGCGTTTGGCCAGGGCGCCCGCGCGTTGCAGGGCCTTCTCCGAGCGCGAGGACAGATCCGTGGCGATGAGCAGTGATTTGAGCATGTGAACCTCCCTCTCCGTCGTGGCTTCTATTGCATCCTGTCAGGCGTTTCCGACGCTTGATGCACATCAAGTCAGGGCCGATCCGCCGGAAATTCGTCGCGCATCCCGACCAGCGACTGCAATTGCGGGTAGAACGCCCGGAAATCGTCGCTCAGCGGCAGGTACAGCGCCTCCAGCTCCTCCCAGGCGCCATCCAGCAGGCCGGGCCGCGACAGCCGCCGCGACATGCCGGCGAGCACATCGCGCAGCACCTCGAACTCGCGGTAGCTGCCCAGCCAGTCCTGCGCGGCCATGCGCGGCGCGATGCGCGCCAGGCGCTCGGGCAGTTGCGGCGTGGCGTTCAATACACCATAGACCCGGTGGGTGAATGCGCTGAGCGGCTCGTTGCTGAATGTGTCCCAGTCGCGGGCCAGGCAATGGTCGAAGAACACATCCAGCATCACCCCGGCCAGGCGCCGCCGCGCGGCCGGGAAGCGCGCCTTGGCGGCGAGCACCTGCGGGTGGCCGTCGGTGAAGGCGTCGATGCGCCGGTGCAGGCGGATGGCCGCCTCGATGTCGGCCGGCCAGCGCCCGTCCAGCGGCCCCTTGACGAAGTCGCCGTAGAGGCTGCCGAGCAGTTGCGCCGGCAGCGAGCCGCCGAGATGGAGGTGGGCGAGGTAGTTCATGGGCCCAGCATAGCGCGCCGCAGGCCTGCTGGCAGCACTCGCGCGCGGCCCGCGGATTTGCCCGCAAGGCCCGTCTCTGCTAGTGTCGCCGGGTTCTGAAGCCCCCCGCCGAGATGTCCCATGGCCCGCAAGAAAGCCGTCGATTTCGAACAGTCCCTCACCGACCTGCAATCCCTGGTGGAGCGCCTGGAGAGCGGCGAGCTGTCCCTCGAGGACTCGCTTGGCGCCTTCGAGCAGGGCATCCGCCTGACCCGCGAGTGCCAGGCGGCGCTGAGCCAGGCCGAGCAGAAGGTGCAGATCCTCCTCGAGCGCGATGGCGAGCTGAACGAAGCGCCCTTCGAAAGCGAAGGCGACGACGCATGATCGACGCCTACCAGGCGCGCTGCCAGGCGCGCGTCGACGCCGCCCTGGAAAGCCTGTTCGTCCCGCCCCGCGAAGAACTCACCCGGATCTACCAGGCCATGCGCTACAGCGTGGTCAACGGTGGCAAGCGCGTGCGCCCGCTGCTGGCCTACGCCGCCTGCGAAGCCCTCGACGGCGACCTCGCCCGCGCCGACGGCGCGGCCTGCGCGGTGGAGCTGATCCACGCCTACTCGCTGGTCCACGACGACCTGCCGGCGATGGACGACGATGACCTGCGCCGTGGCCAGCCGACCACCCATATCGCCTTCGACGAAGCCTGCGCCATCCTCGCCGGCGACGGCCTGCAGGCCCTGGCCTTCGAAGCCCTGACCGACGCCGCGCGCAACCCGCAGGACGCCGAGACGCGCCTGCAGATGGTCGCCGCCCTGGCCCGCGCCGCCGGTTCCGCCGGCATGGTCGGCGGCCAGGCCATCGACCTCGAGGCGGTCGGCCGGCGCATCGACCAGGCGGCCCTGGAAACCATGCATCGGCACAAGACCGGCGCGCTGATCGAAGCCAGCGTGCGCCTCGGCGCCCTGGCCAGCGGCCGCGCCGACACCGCGCGGCTGGACGCCCTGGCCCGCTACGCCGGGGCCATCGGCCTGGCGTTCCAGGTGCAGGACGACATCCTCGACGTGGAAAGCGACACCGCCACCCTGGGCAAGACCCAGGGCAAGGACCAGGCCCACGACAAGCCGACCTACCCGGCGCTGCTCGGCCTGGACGCCGCCAAGGCCTACGCCCTGGCCCTGCGCGACCAGGCCCTGGCCGCTCTGGAAGGCTTCGACGAGCGCGCCGAGCCGCTGCGCGAACTGGCCCGCTACATCGTCGAACGCCGCCACTGAGCACCACCCCGCGGATGGATGCTGGCCATCCGCCTGCAATCGCCTTATCCTCCGCGCAGCAAGGAAGCTCCGCTCGGCCTGGAAGGCCCCGTGCACGCCCCGCCGACCCGGCGCTTCCATCCCCGTCGATTGGTCAAAGGAACTGCACCGGATGTCCAGCTTCCCCGCGCTGCGAGCGCTGCCCCTTCTCGCCCTGGCCGCCCTCGGCGGCTGCTACAGCCTTTCCCCGGTCAAGGTCGACTCCGCGCTGGAGCCGCAGAACGACGCGCAGGCCGGCTACCTGGTCGGCGTGCTCGGCAAGACCCCCGAGGGCGCCAACGGCCAGGCGCTGCTGATCCGCAAGCGCGGCACCGACCAGGTGGCGCGGGTCCAGGTCACCGACACCTGGGCGCTGAAAACCCGCCACGACCTCGACGGCCGCGACTGGAGCAGCCCCTTCGCCATCGCCCTGCAGCCGGGCCAGTACGAGCTGTACAACGTCAACTTCACGCACAATGGCTACCAGCTGTGGAAGAAGGATGACTTTTCCATCCCGGTGACCATCAGCGCCGGCAAGGCCGCCTATATCGGCAACTTCCGCGCGAGCTGCTTCCAGAACCTGACGTCGGCCTGCTACTTCCTGCGTCGCGACCAGTTGGCCAAGGACAGCGCCGCGCTCAAGGGCGCCTATCCGCATCTGCCGGCCATCGAGGAGGCCAAGCTCAGCCGCCTGGACAACGCCGCGCCGATCATCGTCGACCAGGGCACCAACCCGAAGCTGTTCCAGGTTCTGCAGGGGGGCAAATGATGAAGCGCCTGTTGCCCCTGCTCGCCGGCCTGCTGCTCGGCGGCTGCCAGACCACCCACAGCCTGGCGCCGGCCCAGCCGGACTACGGCCAGGCGCAGTTCCCGCCGGTGGCGGTGGTCAGCAGCGGCGACCTGCCGGACTACCGGGTGCGCAACCTGCTGCGCGCCACCGGCCAGTTCGAACGCATCGACCCCGCCCCGCTCGGCGCCGACGCCTACACCGTGCTGGTCCGCAACCAGAGCAGCATCGGCAAGCCCAGCGGGCTGGAACAGGCGCTGCTGGTGCTGGACTCCGCGACCCTGTTCCTGATCCCCATGCCGGCGCAGGTGGACAGCAGCTTCGAGATCACCGTGATGCACGGCAAGAAGACCCTGAAGCAGTACAGCTACCGCAACCACAGCAGCAGCTTCTTCCAGCTGTTCCACCCGGTCGGCCCGGTGCAGGAGGAGCACCTGAAGCGGGTGGTCGACAGCTTCGTCGCCGACCTGCAGCACGACGGCGTGCTCAAGGCGCCGGTCGACGGCATAGCGCTCTAGCCAGCCGTAAACGACCGGTCCGACCCACCGGTCGTTCGGCTTGCTTGGGCGGGCCCGCAGCATCAGGTAAACTTCCGCATCTTTGCCTTACCTATAACGATCAGCCTGATGCCCACGACGTTCCACGAGATCCCCCGCGAGCGCCCCGCCACCCCCCTGCTCGACCGCGCCTCGACGCCGGTCGAGCTGCGCCGTCTCGGCGAGGCGGAGCTCGTCACCCTCGCTGACGAACTGCGCCAGTACCTCCTGTACAGCGTCGGCCAGACCGGCGGCCACTTCGGCGCCGGCCTCGGGGTGATCGAGCTGACCATCGCCCTGCACTATGTCTTCGACACCCCGGACGACCGCCTGGTGTGGGACGTCGGCCACCAGGCCTACCCGCACAAGATCCTCACCGGGCGTCGCGAGCGCATGGCCAGCCTGCGCCAGAAGGACGGCCTGGCCGCCTTCCCGCGCCGCGTCGAGAGCGAGTACGACACCTTCGGCGTCGGTCATTCCAGTACCTCGATCAGCGCCGCGCTGGGCATGGCCATCGCCGCGCGCATGCAAGGTTCGGGGCGCAAGTCGGTGGCGGTGATCGGCGACGGCGCGCTGACCGCCGGCATGGCCTTCGAGGCGCTGAACCACGCGTCCGACGTGCAGGCCGACATGCTGGTGATCCTCAACGACAACGACATGTCGATCTCGCACAACGTCGGCGGGCTGTCCAACTACCTGGCCAAGATCCTCTCCAGCCGCACCTACAGCAGCATGCGCGAAGGCAGCAAGAAGGTGCTCTCGCGCCTGCCCGGCGCCTGGGAGATCGCCCGCCGCACCGAGGAATACGCCAAGGGCATGCTGGTTCCCGGCACGCTCTTCGAGGAACTGGGCTGGAACTACATCGGCCCGATCGACGGCCACGACCTGCCGACCCTGATCGCCACCCTGCGCAACATGCGCGACCTCAAGGGCCCGCAGTTCCTGCATGTGGTGACCAAGAAGGGCAAGGGCTTCGGCCCGGCCGAGATCGACCCGATCGGCTACCACGCCATCACCAAGCTGGAGCCGGCCGGGGCAGCGCCGAAGAAGGCCGGCGGGCCGAAATACTCCAACGTCTTCGGCCAGTGGCTGTGCGACATGGCGTCGCAGGACCCGCGCCTGGTCGGCATCACCCCGGCGATGAAGGAAGGCTCCGACCTCGTGGCCTTCGCCGAGCGCTTCCCGGAGCGCTACTTCGACGTCGCCATCGCCGAGCAGCACGCGGTAACGCTCGCCGCCGGCATGGCCTGCGACGGCGTCAAGCCGGTGGTGGCGATCTACTCCACCTTCCTCCAGCGCGGCTACGACCAGCTGATCCACGACGTGGCGGTGCAGAACCTCGACGTGCTGTTCGCCATCGACCGCGCCGGCCTGGTCGGCGAGGACGGCCCGACCCACGCCGGCAGCTTCGACCTTTCCTACCTGCGCTGCATCCCCGGCGTGCTGGTGATGACCCCCAGCGACGAAGACGAGCTGCGCAAGCTGCTGACCACCGGCTACCTGTTCCAGGGCCCGGCGGCGGTGCGCTACCCGCGCGGCAGCGGCCCGAACACCCCGATCGACCCGACGCTTGCGCCGGTGGAGATCGGCAAGGGCGTGCTGCGTCGCCAGGGCAAGGCCGGCAAGGTCGCCATCCTGGCCTTCGGCGTGCAGCTGGCCGAGGCCCTGCAGGTGGCCGAGCACTTCGACGCCAGCGTGGCCGACATGCGCTTCGTCAAACCCCTGGACGAAGCCCTGGTGCGTGAACTGGCCGACAGCCACGAACTGCTGGTGACCCTGGAAGAAAACGCCGTGATGGGCGGCGCCGGCGCCGCCGTCAGCGAGTTCCTCGCCCGCGAGAACCGCCAGCAGCCGATCCTCCACCTGGGCCTGCCGGACTACTACGTGGAGCACGCGAAGCCGGCGCAGATGCTCGCCGAATGCGGCCTCGACGCCGCCGGCATCGAGCGCGCCATCGCCGAGCGCCTGGCGCAGCTGGGCGACCGCTAGGCGCATCCCTAAAGCGGAGTATTGCCGTGACGGGCGCACCCCGATAAGGTGCGCCCGTTTTCGTTCGAGGTAACGGGAAGCAGGTGAAAGACCTGCGCTGCCCCCGCAACGGTAACCGACCGCAGGCCACGGCCTGCCGCGCTTGGAAACGCCACTGTGCAACCGCATGGGAAGGCCGCGAGCGTGGGTGTCGGCAGCCCGGAGACCGCCCTCGACACGCATGACAGGTGTTGCGGAGGGCCGCACCTTCAAGCGCGGCCCCTCCCGCCCTTGCCCAGCCCTCCTCGAAAGTCCACTTTTGAGGAACCCATCGATGAAATTCTCCCGTTTCGCCCTGGCCGCCTCGCTGCTGCCCGGCGCCGCGTTCGCCGACGGCGTCGACGCGCCCTACCCGCTGCCCGACACCGTGGTCACCTCCGGCCGCCTGCCCGAGTCGCAGGCACAAGCCACCGCCGCCACCACCGTGATCACCCGCGAGGACATCGAGCGGCTGCAGGCGCGCAGCGTCGGCGAACTGCTGGAGCGCGTGCCGGGCCTGACCCTCGCGCGCACCGGCGGCCCCGGCAGCCTGACCAGCGTGTTCCTGCGCGGCACCTCCAGCGCGCAGACCCTGGTGCTGGTGGACGGCCAGCGCATCGCCTCGGCCTCCAGCGGTACGTCCAGCCTGGAGTTCCTCGACCCGGCGCAGATCGACCGCATCGAAGTGGTACGCGGCGCGCGCTCGGCGCTCTACGGCTCCGACGCCATCGGCGGGATCATCCAGGTCTTCACCCGCCAGGGCGACGGCGCGGGCCTCAAGCCCTACGCCCGCTTCGGCGTCGGCAGCAACAGCAGCTACGAGCGCAGCCTGGGCCTTTCCGGCGGCGACGCGCAGACTCGCTTCAACCTCGGCGCGGCCCTCGACGAGAGCGCCGGCATCGACGCCACCCGCGACAACTGGGGTGGCAACGCCGACCGCGACGCCTACCGTAACCGCTCGCTGAGCATGAACCTCTCGCACCAGTTCAGCGACGACCTCAAGGCCGGCTTCACCGCCCTCGACCAGCGCGGCCAGGTCGAGACCGACAACCAGTACGCGCCGACGCGGCCGAGCACCGACTTCCAGCTCAGCAGTTTCTCCGCCTACCTCGACAACCAGGTGAGCGACGCCTGGAACAGCCGCTTCGAGATCGGCCACAGCGAAGACAAGCGCGACACCCGCGACGACCTCGGCATCGACGACCCCTACCAGTTCGCCACCTACCGCGACTCGGCGAGCTGGGTGAACAGCCTGGCGCTGACCGACGCCCAGAAGCTGCTGGTGGGCGCCGACTGGTACGAGGACCGCCTGCACGGCAGCACCGACTTCACCCACGACTCGCGCTGGAACCAGGCGCTGTTCGTGCAGCACCGCTACAGCGGCCAGGGCTTCTCCACCGAACTGGGCATGCGCCACGACAAGAACCAGCAGTTCGGCAGCGAGAACACCTGGAACGGCGCGCTGACCCTTCCGCTGAACGCGCGCAACGACCTGGTGTTCTCCTACAGCGAAGGCTTCCGCGCGCCGACCTTCAACGACCTCTACTACCCCGACTACTGCTACGGCGGCACCTGCTACGCCAGCGCCAACCCGGACCTCAAGCCGGAGCATTCCAAGAGCTACGAGGTGCAGTGGCGCAACCAGTACAGCGACAGCGGTTCGCTGGAGATGTCGCTGTACCGCACCGACATCGAGGACGCCATCGTCCTCGACCAGAACTTCATCCCGCAGAACATCCAGACCGTGCGCATCAACGGCTTCGAGGTGGCGCTCAAGCAGGAGCTGTTCGGCTGGCAGGGCAACCTCGCCCTGGGCCTGCTCGACCCGCGCGACCGCGATAGCGGCCACACCCTGCAACGCCGCGCCCGGCGCACCCTGGACCTGGACCTCGACCGCGCCTTCGGGCCCTACTCGGTCGGGATGAACTGGCGCCTGGTCAGCAGCCGCTACGACGACGCGGCGAACACCGAGAAGATGGGCGGCTACGGCCTGCTGGGGCTGCGCGGGCAATGGCGGCTGAGCCAGGAACTGGCCCTGGAGCTCAAGCTCGACAACCTGCTGGACAAGGATTACAGCGAAGCCACCTACAGCACGCCGAACGGCCGCTTCGGCTACAACACCGAAGGCCGCACGGCGCTGTTCGCGGTGACCTGGACGCCGGAGCTGTAACCCGCAGGAGCGCGCCATGCGCGCGATCGCGGGCATGGCCCGCTCCTACCAGGCACACCCTTCCCGTACCGTCTTCCCCGCGAACGCGGGGATCCAGAGTCTCTGGGCTCCCGCGTTCGCGGGAGTGACAGGATGGGGAGTGTGCGCAAGACAGTTGCTCCTACGGTGTTCGGCCGTAGGGCGTATAACCGTTCGCGGTTATACGCCGCCCGGGGCGACCCTGGAGCCGTCGGGAATCCCCGTTGAACGGCGGATAACGCGGAGCGTTATTCGCCCTACGCCAGCACTCCGGCCAATCTTCCAAGCGCCGCGCAGTCCAGCGCGTGCCAGTCGGTCAGCTCCGGCCAGGGGTTCTCCGCCAGGTTCACCAGCGCCGTACGGCTGCCCGCCGCGCGGCCGCACTCCAGGTCGAAGCGGTAGTCGCCGACCATCAGCAGGTCCCGCGGCGCCACGCCCCAGCGTTCGGCCAGGTGCAGCAGGCCGTCCGGGCTCGGCTTGGGCTGGGCCTCGCCACGGCCGAGGATGTCCTCGGTAACGAAGCAGTCGCCCAGGCCGATCGCCGCCAGGGTCAGCAGCGCCAGCTCGTGGGCGTTGCGCGTGAGGATGCCGAGGCGGTAGCCGGCCGCGTGCAGCGCGCGCACCAGTTCCACCGCGCCGGGCGCCGCCGTGGAGGCTACCGCCAGCTCGCGCTCGTGCTCCAGCAGCCAGGCGTGCTTGGCCGCCGCCTCGGCTTCCGGCAGCGCCGCCAGGTGGGTGAGGATGTCGTCCTCCTGGGGAATCCCCAGGGCCCGCTTGATCGCCGGGAAGTCGTGCACCGCCAGGGTCAGGGTGCCGTCCATGTCGAACACCCAGTGGCGGATCGCGCCGGGGTTCACGTCCAGTCCTCGCGGCGGCGAATCAGGCCTTCCTGGGTCGCCGAGGCCACCAGCTGGCCGTCGCGGTTGAAGATGCTGCCGCGCACGAAGCCGCGGCCGTTGCCGGCCCAGGGGCTGTCGATGGCGTACAGCAGCCACTCGTCCGCGCGCAGGTCGCGGTGGAACCACACGGAATGGTCGATGGTGGCCACCTGCATATCCTTCTGCCACACCGAGCGGCCGTGGGGCAGCAGCGAGGTGGTAAGGAAACCGAAGTCCGAGGCGTAGGCGAGGATGTACTTGTGCAACGCCGGCACGTCCGGCAGCTTGCCGTCGGCGCGCAGCCAGAGGTACTTGATCGGCTCGCCGACCTGCGGGTCGTAGGGGTCGTTCTGGGTGACCGGGCGGATCTCGATGGGCTTGGGGTAGAGCAGCTTGTCGCGGATGCGCTCGGGGAACTGGGCGATGCTGCGCTGCTTGAGCTCCAGGTCCGTGGGCAGGTTCTCCGGGCCGACCACGTCGGGCATCGGGATCTGGTGCTGGAAGCCCTCCTCGTCGTACTGGAACGAGGTGCTCAGGGCGAAGATCGGCTGGCCCTTCTGGATCGCGGTGACCCGGCGGGTGCTGAAGGTGCCGCCGTCGCGCACCCGGTCGACCTGGTAGACCACCGGCATGCTGGCGTCGCCCGGGCGCAGGAAGTAGCCGTGCATCGAGTGCACGTGGCGCGCCGGCTCCACCGTCTGGCTGGCCGCCGACAACGCCTGGCCGAGCACCTGGCCGCCGTACAGCTGGCGGAAGCCGAGGTCCTGGCTGATGCCCCGGAAGAGGTTCTCTTCGATGGGCTCCAGGCTCAGCAAAGCCACCAGGTTGTCCAGGATCTGGGTCATGACGTTTCCTCGGAATCGGTACTGCGAATGGGATGCGGGCGGCGCGGCTGGAGGTACGCGGGCGAACTGGTCAGACGAGTGTCCCATACCGCGCGGCCGATGGTGAAATGATAGAGGCTGACCGGGCGGTCTGATCCCTCGCCGAGCAATTCCCGCAGCGCCTCGTCGAAGTAGCAGCCGATGCCGGTGCCGGACAGCCCGGCGGCCTCGGCTTCCAGGTAGAGCAACTGGCCGATCTGCCCGGCCTCCCAGTACAGCCGCGGGTAGGTCCAGGGGCCGTCGGCCAGCGCCGCGTCGAGGTCGGCGAGCATGGCGAAGGCCACGCAGCCGTCGCTGGCGATGTCCTGGCCGCAGGACAGGAAAGCCGAGAGCTGACGGGCGTCGCCTTCCAGCAGGCGGTACAGCGGCAGGTCGTCGACGGCGCGCTGCCACTGGAAGTCGGCGCGCAAGCCACCCGGCGCGCGGCCGCTGCGGCCCAGCCAGTAGAGCCCCGGCGCCAGGCCCTGGACGCGATGGACGAAGAGCAGCAGGTCGAGGCGCGGCGGCTCGCCGGAGCAGGCGAAGGGCACCGGAGAGTTGTCCGGCAGCAGGCGCCGCAGCCAGGCCAGCAGCAGCTCGGCGTGGATGCCGCTGCGGCCGTCCAGGCTCTGCGCGCTGCGCCGCCGATGAAGGATCGGGCGCAGCGGCAGGCCGGGGTTGTCCACGGCGCTTGCGGCGCGTGGCAGGCGCCAGTCGGCGGGCGTCTGCGCCGGCGCGCGGCAACGTTCATGGACGCGCTCCAGCTCCGGCCACTGCCGGTAGGCGCGCGACAGGCGATTGGGCTCACCCTGCAATTCCAGCGCAGCCAGGCCCTTCAGCAGCGCCTCGGGCACGCGTGGCTCGAGCGGCTGCGGCGGCCCGATCCACAGCAGCGCATCCACCACCTCGCGCTCATGGAAGCCCTCGCGCTCGACGCCGAACGCGGCGTCCAGGCGGCGCTCGTCCACGCCGCGCAGCAGGCGCACCTCCCAACCCTGGATGCTCGCCGCGATGGAGAGCGCCGCCAGGGCGTGGCCGAAATCATGCTGACAGTAGCGATAAGCGCGCTCGCCGTACTTCCAGGCCTCGCGCCAGGGAATGCTGGCCAGCGCCAGCAGCAGGCCTTCGCCGGGCAACTGCGCGGCCAGCGTGGGCGGCAGTTCGGCGCGCACTTCCAGGGCGTGTACGTCGGCGCTGTAGTGGGCGAGCACGGCGGCCTTGTCCACAGCCCCGGCGGATATCAGCAGGTAAGCCTCGGTGGGGTGCAGGTTGCCGCTCGACGGGTTGACCCGCAGCGCCCAGCGGCTGCCGCCGGACTCCTTCCAGGCGGAGATCGCCAGGCTGTCGTAGAGCAACTGCGAGACGCTCTCCAGGCTCACCGGCGCGGGCTCGCCGAGCGGCCCGGCGAACACCTCGTCGTAGCCCGGCGACTCCTCCTGCGGACGGTGCAGCAACTCGATGAGGCGCGCGCCGGCGTAACGGCGGAAGGCCGCCGGCTGGGTCGCCCAGTCCAGCTGGCCGGGGCCCGGCGCGAAGCGTTGCGGCTGGTGGCTGCTCAGCGCGTGGTAGGCGCGCACGTCATCGGCGGCGCTCACGTCTGCGCCTCCAGCCATTGCTGGCGCGTGATGCGGAACAGCACGTGCGGGCGCAGCGCGTGGCCCTCGGGCAGGCGCGGGTGCTCGAAATCGGCGGCTGCGTCGTGGCGCATGCCCAGGCGTTGCATCAGGCCCTGGGATGGCAGGTTGGCCGGCACGGTGAAGGCCACCACCTCGCCCAGGCGCAGCTGGCTGAAGGCGTATTCCAGCACCGCTTGCGCGGCCTCCAGCGCATAGCCCTGGCGCCAGAAGGCCTGGTTGAAGCGCCAGCCGATCTCCACCGCCGGGGTGAAGCTCGCCTCGAAGCCCACGTGCTGCATGCCCAGCACGCCGAGGAAGGCGCCGTCGGCGCGGCGCTCGACTATCCACTGGCCGAAACCATGCTCGGCGAAGTGCGCGTGGATGCGCGCGGCCAGGGCATCGCTGTCGGCGCGGCTCATGCAGGCAGGGAAGTGGCGCATCACCTCGGGGTCGGCGTTGAGCGCGGCGAAGGCTTCCAGGTCGCCGTCGCGCCAGGGGCGCAGGAGCAGGCGCGGGGTGCTCAGGCTGGGCAGGTGCATGGTTCGCCTCGGCAAGTTCGTCAGGCCGATATTGTGCCCCATGCGCGCCCCTGGCGCCCGGTCGCCGGGCCGGCTTACCCTTGGCGGCGTACAGCCCGAGCCCGCGCCATGCCGTTACCCCTGGTCTACCACGACGACTACAGCCCGCCCTTCCCCGCCGGCCACCGCTTCCCGATGGAGAAGTTCCGCCTGCTGCGCGACCATCTGGTAGCCAGCGGCCTGACCAGCGACGCCGCGCTGCGGCGCCCGGAGCCCTGCCCGGCGGACATCCTCGCCCTGGCCCACGACCGCGCCTACATCGAGCGCTACTGCAGCGGCAACATGGGCCACGAGGAACTGCGCCGCCTGGGCCTGCCCTGGACGGAAGCCCTGGCCCTGCGCACGGTGCGCGCCGTGGGTGGCTCACTGTTGGGCGCCGAACTGGCGCTGCGGCACGGCCTGGCCTGCCACCTGGCCGGCGGCACCCACCACGCGCACTTCGACCATGCCTCGGGCTTCTGCATCTTCAACGACCTGGCGGTGATCGCCCTGTACCTGCTGGAAAGCGGCCACGCCGGGCGGGTGCTGATCTTCGATTGCGACGTGCACCAGGGCGACGGCACGGCGCGCATCCTGGAGAACGTGGCGGACGCCGTCACCGTGTCGCTGCACTGCGAGAAGAACTTCCCCGCGCGCAAGGCCCAGAGCGACTGGGACATTCCCCTGCCGCGGCACATGGGCGACGCCGACTACCTGCGGGTGGTGGACGAGGCGCTGGACTACCTGCTGCCGCTGTACCAGCCGGACCTGGTGCTCTACGACGCCGGGGTGGACGTGCACAAGAACGATGCCCTCGGCTACCTGAACCTGACCGACGCCGGCCTGGCCGCGCGCGACGAGCGGGTGATCGAACGCTGCCTGGCCCGCGACATCCCGGTGCTCGGCGTGATCGGCGGCGGCTACGACAAGGACCGCGCGGCCCTGGCGCGGCGCCACGGCATCCTTCATCACAGCGCCCACCGCGTCTGGCAGCGCCTCGGCCTCGGTTGAGTTGTCCACGCAGGCTGTGGAACAAGCTGTGGAAAACCTTGGGGGCGACTGCCCGGGGCCCCACCCCGCCTGGGGTCCGGCTGGCTGGCTGAAAGATGACCAGGGAATCGGCGAAGACAAACGTACGTTTTTTCCACGGTTACTGTGGAAGCCACTGTGGATAAACTGCGGGGCGTTCTCTGCAGGCCACGCCAGCCGCGCCCTCCAGCCAAACGAACAAAATATGACCAGCACCCAAGCCCCTGTGTAGGAGCGAGCTTGCTCGCGAA